>NZ_JBEZOK010000002.1:345520-437276 GCF_040706515.1 Streptomyces sp. NPDC047880
CCGCCGTCGCATCAACAGCCCTGGCCGGGGCCGCCCGCCGTCGCATCAACAGCCCTGGCCGGGGCCGCCCGCCGTCGCATCAACAGCCCTGGCCGGCCGCAGTCGGACCGACAGCCACGGCCGCCCACCGTCCATCCGACAACTTCCGGGCCGCCGCCGTGATCAAGCCGAAGCTCCGGCCGCCGGCTCAGCGCAGGCTGCGCACGTCGAGGTGCCGCAGGACCCGGTCCACCACCTCGGGGTCGGCGCCCGGCTCACTGCGTGCCGCCAGCACCTCGTGCCGCGCCGCACTCAGCATCTCCTGCTGGATCCGCCGCACCCGCTTCACCCGGCGCGCCCCTTCCCGGTACACCTCCCGGCGCTCGTCCTCCGCGAGTTCGGGGCTGATCCGCACGCCGATGTCGTAGGCCCGCCGCAGCATCTGCTCGGACAGCTCCTCCGGCAGTTCCTCGTCCCCCTCGATCTCCCGCAGCCGCTGCTTCGCCGCCTTGGCCGCCCGGATCGCGAGTGCCTTCGCGAACTCCCTCTCCTGGTCCGTGTCGGCCTTCACCCCGAGCCGGCGCACCAGCCACGGCAACGTCAGGCCCTGCAGCACCAGCGTCGCCATGATCACCCCGAACGCGATGAAGATGATCTCGTCCCGACTGGGGAAAGGCGACCCGGCGTCGGTCTCCAGGGGGATCGCCAGCACCAGGGCGACCGAGGCCACCCCGCGCATCCCCGACCACCACATCACCACGGTCTCGCGCCAGCTCACCGGGATGTCCTCGTCGTAGTCCCGCCGCGCGTGCAGCCGCTTGGTCAGCCAGGTCGCCGGCAGCAGCCACAGCAGCCGCACGAGCACGACGACGGCCACCACCACCGCCGCCCACCAGAGCAGCTCGCCCCACCGGCCGGAGGCCGTGCGGATGGCGTTGTGCAGCTCCAGCCCGACCAGCCCGAAGGCGACGCCGGTGACGAGCGTGTCGACGATGTTCCAGAAGGTGTGCCCGGCCAGCCGGGTCATGACGTCGTCGGCGTCCGAGCCGTACTCCGCGAGGAACAGCGCGGTGGTGAGCACGGCGAGCACACCGGATCCGTGCAGTTCCTCGGCCATGACGTAGGAGGCGTACGGCACCAGCAGGGTCAGCCCGATCTGCAGCGTCGGGTCGCCGAGCACCTCCATCAGCTTGTTCGCGCCCCAGCCCAGCGCGAGGCCCACGGCCACCGCCACCACGGCCGACAGCACCAGATCGAGCCCGGCCTTCCAGGGCGAGAACGTCCCGCTGACGGCCGCGGCGATCGCCACGTGGTAGAGGACGATGGCCGTCACGTCGTTGAACAGCCCTTCGCCCTCCAGGATCGACACCAGCCGGCGCGGCAGCCCCAGCTGCCCGGCCACGGCGGTCGCCGCGACCGGGTCCGGCGGCGCCACCAGCGCGCCCAGCGCGAACGCCGCCGCGAGCGGCAGCCCCGGCACGATGGCGTCGGCCGCCGCGGCCACGCACGCCATGGTGACGAACACCAGCGCCACGGCGAGCAGGAAGATCGGCCGCCGGTTCGCCGCGAACTGCCGCCAGGACGTGCGCCGTACGGCGGCGTACAGCAGGGGCGGCAGGAGCAGCGGGAGGATCAGGTCCGGCGGGATCTCGACGTTGGGGACGAACGGGAGCAGCGCGAGGACTATCCCGAGGAGCGTCATCAGCACCGGCGCGGGGAATCCGAACCGGTCCCCCACGGGCACACTGATCACGGCCCCGAGCAGCAGCACGAACAGCAGGGCCAACTGATCCACGGTCAGCGCTCCGGAAGGTCAAATGTTCACACGACTGACCTCAAGCCTGCCACGCGACTCCCGGGACAAACCGTTTCGGCACCCCCCATGGAGGGCTAAAGCGAACGCCGCATCCCCTGGTGCGGAACGCCCGCTTCCAAGTACTCGGGCCCGTACGGCTCGTAGCCGAGCCGCTCGTAGAAGCCCCGCGCGTGCGTCTGTGCGTGCAGGTCCACGGCCGTGAGCCCCCGCGCGCGTGCCGCGTCCTCGATGGCCCGTACCAGGGCGGCACCGACGCCGAGTCCGCGCACGGAGCCCGTCACGGCGAGCCGGCCGAGGGAGCCCACGGACGGGCCGGCGCCGGTTCGCGCCACGGCCGCCTCCCCGTGCAGCAGCCGCCCGGCCCCGAGAGGCAGGCCGTCCTCCCGGATCGCCAGCACATGGACCGCGCCGGCGTCGTGCTCGTCGTACTCCACGTCCTCCGGCACGCCCTGCTCGACGACGAAGACCTCCTTGCGCACCGCGAAGCACGCCTCACGGTCGGCCGGGTCCTCGGCGACCCGCACCAGGTACGGGCTGCTCACGCGTATGTCTCCTCGCGGACCTGCGCCAGGGCCTTCTGCAGGTCCTCCGGGTAGTCGCAGGAGAACTCCACCCACTGCCCGTCCCCGGGGTGCTCGAAGCCGAGCCGCACCGCGTGCAGCCACTGCCGGGTCAGGCCGAGGCGCTTGGCGAGCGTCGGGTCGGCGCCGTAGGTGAGGTCGCCGACGCAGGGGTGCCGGTGGGCGGCCATGTGGACGCGGATCTGGTGTGTGCGGCCGGTCTCCAGCTTCACGTCGAGCAGGGACGCCGCGCGGAACGCCTCGATGAGGTCGTAGTGCGTGACGGACGGCTTGCCCTCGGCGGTGACGGCCCACTTGTAGTCGTGCTGGGGGTGCCGGCCGATGGGCGCGTCGATGGTGCCGCTGGTCGGGTCGGGGTGGCCCTGGACGAGCGTGTGGTACCGCTTGTCGACCGTGCGCTCCTTGAACTGGCGCTTGAGCGAGGTGTAGGCGCGCTCCGACTTGGCGACCACCATGAGGCCCGAGGTGCCCACGTCGAGCCGGTGCACGATGCCCTGGCGCTCGGCGGCGCCGGAGGTGGAGATCCGGTACCCGGCGGCGGCCAGGCCTCCGATGACGGTCGGCCCGGTCCAGCCCGGAGACGGGTGCGCGGCCACGCCGACGGGCTTGACGATCACGACCACGTCATCGTCGTCGTGCACGATCTCCATGCCCTCGACCGGCTCGGCCACCACCTGCACCGGAGCGGGCGCCTGCGGCATCTCGACCTCCAGCCAGGCGCCGCCGTGCACGCGCTCCGACTTGCCGACCACCGACCCGTCGACCGTGACCTTCCCCGCGGCGGCGAGCTCGGCCGCCTTGGTGCGGGAGAAGCCGAACATGCGGGAGATGGCGGCGTCGACGCGCTCGCCCTCCAGGCCGTCGGGCACGGGCAGGGTACGGATCTCGGGAAGCGTGCTCACCCGTCGAGTATGCCGGACGGTTACGACGGGTCCGTACGCGCGCTCAGTCCTTGTGGACGGTCCCGTCCGGGTCGAGGCCCCGGAAGGAGAGCAGCACGATCAGGATGCCGCCGCACACGATCGCCGAGTCGGCGAGGTTGAAGACGGCGAAGTGCTTGGGCGCGATGAAGTCCACGACCGCGCCCTCGAAGACGCCCGGGGCCCGGAAGATCCGGTCGGTGAGGTTGCCGAGCGCACCGCCGAGCAGCAGGCCGAGCGCGATCGCCCAGGGCAGGCTGTACAGCTTGCGGGCGAGGCGGGCGATCACCACGATCACCGCCGCCGCGATCATGGTGAAGATCACCGTGAAGGCCTCGCCGAAGCCGAAGGCCGCGCCCGCGTTGCGGATCGCCTCGAACTTCAGCCAGTCCCCGATGATCTCGATGGGCGGGTGGTGCTCCAGCTTGGCGACCACGATCAGCTTGCTGACCAGGTCGAGGACGTAGGCGAACGCGGCGACGGCGAACAGCACGGCGATCCGGCGCCTGCCGCGGGGCCGCCCGGCGGTGGCATCCGGCTCGCCGGCACCGGGCGCTCCCGCCGGGGCCGGCGGGGCTGCAGGGTCGGTGCCGGGCTCCCCGGCCGGGGAGCCCTCGGCGTCGGGCCGCTCTTTGCCGCTCCCGGCCGCGTCCGGTGTGTCCGGCGTACCGATGATGCGCTCCGCCTCTGCCACGTGAGTCCCTCAACCTAGGTGCCTGACTGAGGACGAGGGTACGGCACGGCCTGCGCGTCCCACGTGTTCAGGAGGCATTCGGCGGCCGGTCAGTACCGGCGCTCCTGCTTCTGCTTGCACTCCACGCAGAGCGTGGCCCGGGGGAAGGCCTGCATGCGGGCCTTGCCGATGGGGTTGCCGCAGTTCTCGCACAGGCCGTAGGTACCCGCGTGCAGGCGGTCCAGTGCGCGCTCGGTCTGCAGGAGCATCTCGCGCGCGTTGGCGGCCAGGGCCAGCTCGTGCTCGCGGGTGATGTTCTTGGTGCCGGTGTCCGCCTGGTCGTCGCCCGCGCCGTCCCCGGAGTCCCGCATCAGGCCCGCGAGGGACCGCTCCGACGACGTGATCTCCTCACGCAGCCGGGTCTCCTCGGACGTCAGCTCGGACCGCGCCTCTTCGACCTCCTCCGCCGTCCAGGGGTCCTCACCGGGACGGACCGCGAGCTCGCCGGGCTCCGCCGCGGCGACCCGTGCCTTCGGAACGGCGGTCTTCGCCGCCGTGGCCGGGCCAGGAGTCTTCTTCGCACCCACCGTCGTCGCTCCCGTCTGCTGCGCGGCCTGGGCCGCACCCGCCTTTTTGGCCGTGCTGGTCGCGGCCGTGTCCTGTGTGACCGCGCCGGTCCGGGCAGTGCCCTTCCCGGCAGCGCTCTTCGTGGTGGTGCTCCTGCCTCCGGCGCCCTTCCCGGCCGGGGCCTTCTTGGCGGCGGGCTTCTTCCCGGCCGCCTTCGCCTCTACCGCCCTGCCCTCCGCAGTCCCGCCGGCGGCCTTCCCACCCGAGGCCTTCTTCCCGGCGGTCTTCTTACCCGCCGCCCCACCGGCGGCCCTCCCGCCACCCGTCTCCCCGGCCACCGCCGTCTTGGCCGCCGTCTTCCTCCCGGGCGCCCTCGTCCCGGCCGTCTTCCCCTCGCCCGCCTTGGCCGCATGCCCCGCCGAGGCCCGCGCGGACTTCTTCCCTCCCACGTCCTTCGCAGCGCCGCCGGAGGCCTTCGCGGACCTGCCGGACGCCGGCTGCTGTACGGCGGTCTTCTTCGCCACCATGGCCGCGGCCCCTTCACATATTGTGATCTTGCTCGCGCATCGTGCTGGGACGATAAATCGACTCGAGTCCCGCGGCAACGGGGCACACCGCCCGATTCGCCCGCCTCGCGCACGCCGCGCGGCGAACCTGCATCCGTTGTGCCCAGCTCCCCGCCCGGTAATCCGCCGAGCCGGACGTCCCAGGATCCGAACACCTATACCGTGCTATTCGGGTCATGAAACCCATATCGACCACCACGCGGCCCCACCCCCGACGGCCGGGAAAACCGGTCGGCCGCCGCCCGCGCGGCGCCGTACACTGGGCGGAGCGAAAAGCGTGGATGGGGACGAGTAGCGGCGTACGCAGCCCAGAGCGACCCGGGGACGGTGGAAGCCCGGGGGCGAGCGCGACGTGAAGATCACCCCGGAGCCGCCGGAAGAAAGCCGGAGCCAGTGAGCGACGGCCGGTAGACCCGGCATCGCGACCCCAATGAGGGGGCTCGCCGGCGCACACCCCGTGCCGGAGGGCCAAGGAGGGTGGTACCGCGGGAGCGCGCCGAAGGCGGCGCAGGCAGACGTAGCTCTCGTCCCTCCGGACGGAAGGCAGCAAGTCCGCCGGAGGAAGCCCGCTGATGACATCGCCGACGTACCGCCAGGTACCCGCCCAGGTCGACCTGCCCGCCCTCGAGCACGCCGTGCTCGATTTCTGGCGCGAGCAGAAGATCTTCGCCAAGAGCCTGGAGCAGTCCGAGGGCCGCCCCGAGTGGGTGTTCTACGAGGGCCCGCCCACCGCCAACGGCATGCCCGGCGCCCACCACATCGAGGCGCGCGTCTTCAAGGACGTCTTCCCCCGCTTCCGCACCATGCGCGGCTACCACGTCGCCCGCAAGGCCGGCTGGGACTGCCACGGCCTCCCGGTCGAGCTCGCCGTCGAGAAGGAGCTCGGCTTCTCCGGCAAGCAAGACATCGAGGCGTACGGCATCGCCGAGTTCAACGCGAAGTGCCGCGAGTCGGTGACCCGGCACACGGACGCCTTCGAGGCGCTCACGACCCGCATGGGCTACTGGACCGACCTCCAGGACCCGTACCGCACGATGGACCCCGAGTACATCGAGTCGGTCTGGTGGTCGCTGAAGGAGATCTTCACCAAGGGCCTGCTGGTCCAGGACCACCGCGTCGCCCCCTGGTGCCCCCGCTGCGGCACGGGCCTGTCCGACCACGAGCTGGCACAGGGCTACGAGACGGTCGTCGACCCCTCGGTCTTCGTCCGCTTCCCCCTCACCTCCGGCCCGCTCGCCGGCGAGGCCGCCCTGCTGGTGTGGACGACGACCCCGTGGACCCTGGTGTCCAACACCGCCGTCGCCGCCCACCCCGAGGTCACCTACGTCGTGGCGACGAACGGCGAGGAGAAGCTGGTCGTCGCCGAGCCGCTTCTCGCCAAGGCCCTCGGCGAGGGCTGGGAGACCACCGGCCGGACCTTCACCGGCGCCGAGATGGAGCGCTGGACGTACCAGCGCCCCTTCGAGCTGGTGGAGTTCCCGGCCGAGGCCCACTTCGTGGTCAACGCCGAGTACGTCACCACCGAGGACGGCACGGGTCTGGTGCACCAGTCCCCCGCCTTCGGTGAGGACGACCTCAAGGTCTGCCGCTCCTACGGCCTGCCGGTCGTGAACCCGGTCCGCCCGGACGGCACCTTCGAGGAGGACGTCCCCCTCGTCGGCGGCGTCTTCTTCAAGAAGGCCGACGAGGAGCTCACCGAAGACCTCGCCGGCCGCGGCCTGCTCTTCAAGCACATCCCGTACGAGCACAGCTACCCGCACTGCTGGCGCTGCCACACCGCGCTCCTCTACTACGCGCAGCCCTCCTGGTACATCCGCACCACGGAGATCAAGGACCGCCTCCTCGCGGAGAACGAGGGCACCAACTGGTTCCCGGACACGGTCAAGAACGGCCGCTACGGCGACTGGCTGAACAACAACATCGACTGGGCGCTGTCCCGCAACCGCTACTGGGGCACCCCGCTGCCCATCTGGCGCTGCGAGGACGACCACCTCACCTGCGCCGGCTCCCTCGCGGAACTGTCCGAGCTGACCGGCACGGACCAGTCGGGCCTGGACCCGCACCGCCCGTTCATCGACGAGGTCACCTTCGCGTGCCCGCAGGGCGGCTGCGGCAAGACGGCCACGCGCGTGCCCGAGGTGATCGACGCCTGGTACGACTCGGGTTCGATGCCGTTCGCGCAGTGGGGCTACCCGTACAAGAACAAGGAGCTGTTCGAGGCCCGTTACCCGGCGCAGTTCATCTGCGAGGCCATCGACCAGACCCGCGGCTGGTTCTACACGCTGATGGCGGTCGGCACGCTCGTCTTCGACAAGTCCTCGTACGAGAACGTGGTCTGTCTCGGGCACATCCTCGCCGAGGACGGCCGCAAGATGTCCAAGCACCTGGGCAACACCCTGGACCCGATCCCGCTCATGGACCGGCACGGCGCCGACGCGGTCCGCTGGTTCATGGCGGCCGGCGGTTCCCCCTGGGCGGCCCGCCGCGTGGGCCACGGCACGATCCAGGAGGTCGTCCGCAAGACGCTCCTGACGTACTGGAACACGGTCGCTTTCCAGGCGCTCTACGCCCGTACCTCGAACTGGGCCCCGTCCGGGGCCGACCCGGCCCCGGCCGATCGCCCGGTCCTGGACCGCTGGCTGCTGTCCGAGCTGCACGCGCTCACCGACCAGGTGACCCAGGCACTGGACGCCTACGACACCCAGCGCGCCGGCAAGCTGCTCTCCGCGTTCGTCGACGATCTGTCCAACTGGTACGTGCGCCGCTCCCGTCGCCGCTTCTGGCAGGGCGACAAGGCGGCCCTGCGCACGCTGCACGAGGTCGTCGAGACGGTCACGCAGCTGATGGCCCCGCTGACCCCGTTCATCACCGAGCGGGTGTGGCAGGACCTGATCGTCCCGGTCACCCCGGGCGCTCCCGAGTCGGTCCACCTCTCGTCCTGGCCGAAGGCGGACCTCGGTGCCATCGACCCGGAGCTGTCGAAGCAGATGGTGCTGGTGCGCCGCCTGGTGGAGCTGGGCCGGGCCACGCGCGCGGAGTCGGGCGTCAAGACGCGTCAGCCGCTGTCCCGCGCGCTGATCGCGGCGACCGGTTTCGACGCTCTGGACTCCGAACTGCGCACGCAGATCACGGAGGAGCTGAACGTCGAGTCCCTGGCGACGCTGAGCGAGGTCGGCGGCAGCCTGGTCGACACCACGGCGAAGGCCAACTTCCGCGCGCTGGGCAAGCGGTTCGGCAAGCGGGTGCAGGACGTGGCCAAGGCCGTCGCGAACGCGGACGCGGCCGCCCTGTCCCTGGCCCTGCGCGAGGGTACGGCGTCGGTCGAGGTCGACGGCGAGACCATCACGCTCGCCCCCGACGAGGTGATCATCACGGAGACCCCCCGCGAGGGCTGGTCGGTGGCCTCCGACGCGGGCGCCACGGTCGCCCTGGACCTGGAGATCACCGAGGAGCTGCGCCGGGCGGGCCTGGCCCGTGACGCGATCCGCCTGATCCAGGAGGCCCGCAAGAACAGCGGCCTCGACGTGGCCGACCGCATCGCACTGCGCTGGGCGGCCACGGACCAGGCGACGGTCGAGGCCCTGACCGACCACGCCGGCCTGATCGCAGACGAGGTGCTAGGCAGCGACTTCGCCCAGGGCGAGGCGGACGACACCTACGGCGAGCCCTTCACCGACGAGGGCCTGTCCCTGACGTTCCGCCTCCGCAAGGTGTAACCCCGGCCCGTACGGTCCGAAGGCCCGGTCCCGCCAAAGATCTTGGCGGGACCGGGCCTTCGGCGTTGCGTACGCACGAACACTCGTGGCACGACACAGCGCGAAAGGGCGAGGCCCCGGGTGGGAACCCGGGGCCTCGCCCTGAACGCTGCCGACGTCTATGCCGTACTACTGGCCATCAGGCCGTCAGTTGTCATCCTCGTCGATCAGGAAGCCCCGCATCGGCGAGGGCGCCTGACCCATCGGGGACGGGCCCTGCGGCCGCACCGGAGCCATCGGCTGGGTCATCGCCGGCGACATCTGCTGCTGACCGCCGTAGGACGGAGCGGACTGCGAGGGGGCGCCGCCCATCGTCTGGTTGCCGCCGCCGTAGGACGGGGCGCTCGCGCCGGCCGGAGCCATGGAAGGCGCCGGGGACGGCGGGAGGGACGCGGTCGCCGGAGTGCGCGGCGGGGCCAGCGAGTCGTCGGCCTGCGTCTCCAGCTGGCGCAGCTGCGACTCCAGGTACGACTTCAGGCGCGTGCGGTACTCGCGCTCGAAGCCGCGCAGGTCCTCGACCTTGCGCTCCAGCGTGGCGCGGGCGGACTCCAGGGAGCCCATCGCGACGCGGTGCTTCTCCTGCGCGTCCCGCTCCAGGGCGTCGGCCTTGGCACGGGCGTCACGCTCAAGACCCTCGGCACGCGAACGCGCCTCGCCGACGATCTTGTTGGCCTCGGAACGGGCCTCGGCGATCGCCTGGTCGGCGGTCTGCTGGGCCAGCGAGAGGACACGGGCGGCGCTGTCGCCACCGGGGCCTCCCTGACCGGGGCCGCCCATCGGGCCGCCCATCGGGCCGGGGCCGCCCATGGGGCCGCCCATCTGCTGCTGCATCGGGGGCTGGCCCATCGGACCCGGACCCTGGCCCATGGGGCCGGGACCCTGGGGTCCACCCTGACCGCCGGGACCGGCGGGCAGCTGCGGGGCACCGCTCGGCAGCTGGGGCGGACCACCCATGGGGCCACCCATCTGCTGCTGCGGCGGGCCCGATATGCCGGCGGGGACAGGACCGCCGGGACCACGCATGCCCTGCTGCTGTTGCTGCTGATCCTGCTGCGGCTCCGGAGGCTTGCGCATGTTCTGCTGGTTCTGCGCAGCAGCGCGCGTGGCCGCGGCCAGTTTGGCGCGCAAGTCCTCGTTCTCACGGAGCAGGCGGGTCAGTTCGGCTTCGACCTCGTCGAGGAAGGCATCGACCTCGTCCTCGTCATAGCCTTCTCGGAGGCGGACGGTCGTGAACTGCTTGTTCCGCACGTCCTCGGGGGTCAACGGCATCTCTTCACCTCAACGTAGTCGTCGGCATTCGGCAAGACGGTAGGTCACATCGCTCATCACAGCCGGCTCACGATCGAGATCAGGATGTAGACGATGATCATCAGTACGAAGAAGGACAGGTCTAGCGCCACGCCCCCGAGACGCAGCGGCGGAATGACCCGCCGCAGAAGCTTGAGCGGTGGATCGGTGACAGTGTAGGTGGCCTCAAGAACGACCACCATCGCCTTGCCGGGTTGCCATGAGCGGGCGAACTGGAAGACATAGTCCATGACCAGTCGGAAGATGAGCACGATGAGGAAGCACATCAGCGCGATGTAGACGACATCCAAAACCACGCTCATGACCTCTTGCTTCCCTCTCCCCTGTGCCCTGCTCGGTACTGCTGTTCCGGTGGTGCGTCTCAGCTCTGGTTGAAGAACCCGCCCTCTGCGATGCGGGCCTTGTCCTCCGCCGTGACATCGACGTTAGCAGGCGACAACAGGAACACCTTCTGCGTCACCCGCTCGATACTGCCGTGAAGACCAAACACCAAACCGGCCGCAAAGTCGACAAGTCGCTTCGCATCTGTGTCGTCCATCTCAGTCAGATTCATGATCACCGGGGTGCCTTCACGGAAGTGTTCCCCGATGGTACGGGCCTCGTTGTAGGTCCGTGGGTGAAGCGTGGTGATCCGGTAAGGCTCTCGTTCGGACACGACCTTGGGCATGATCACCGGTGCGTTCTTCTCCAGACTTGCGCGTTCTTGTGTGATGGATGCCACGGGCGCGATGCGCGCCGGGCGGTTGGATTCCGCGGGTAGCGAAGCGGAGCGGGGGGCCGGTTCGCGAGGCGCGGATGGCTGTACGACTCGCACCTCTTCGTCCCTTTGGGGCTGATGTGAGACGTGCGGCTGGTGGGACGGCTCGTGCCGTCGGTGGTCCCGCTCGGGCTCGGGGTCCAGTTCGGGTTCGAAGTCGTCGTCGGGGTCGAATCCGCGGCCGTCGTACCCATCGTCCTCCACGAGGCCGAGGTAGACCGCCATCTTGCGCATCGCGCCGGCCATGCTCTGAGTCCTCCGCTCTGTGGTGGATCGGCTGACGACTGCCAAGTGCCCGCGATCCACGTGGTCCTTGAATCCGCCTATCGGCGGCAATGACCATATTTTCTGCTGTGGTCCGACTTCTTGGCGACGTTACCCGAGCCTGGGGCGGACTCCGAGTACCGCGCTGCCGACGCGCACATGTGTCGCTCCGGCCGTCACGGCCTGTTCGAGGTCCGCACTCATCCCTGCCGAGACCATGGTGGCAGCCCGGTGACTCCGGCGCAGGTCGGTCGACAAAACCATCAGCCGCTCGAAGGCAGCCAGTTCGCGTCCGGCGTACTCGCCGGTGAGCGGCGCGACGGTCATCAGCCCGGCGAGCCGGAGCCCCGGCGACCCGGCCACGAGATCGGCCAGCGCCGCGATCCCGTCGGGCGCGACTCCGCCCCGCTCGCCCCGGGCACTCTCACCGGCGTCGAGCGCGACCTGGAGGAGGCATCCCAGTTCGCGTCCGGTCCGGACGGCCTCCTTCGACAAAGCTGTGACGAGCTTGGAACGATCGACGGACTGCACGAAATCCGCGTAACCGGCCACCGAACGCACCTTGTTGGTCTGAAGTTGACCCACGAAGTGCCAGGTGAGGGGCAGATCCGAGCATGCCTCGGCCTTGGGAGCCGCGTCCTGGTCGCGGTTCTCGGCGACGTGCCGCACGCCGAGTTCCGCGAGGATCCGCACGTCACTCGCGGGATAGGTCTTGGTGACCACGATCAGGGTCACCTCGTCGCGTGCCCGCCCCGCGGCCGCGCACGCGTCGGCGATACGCCGTTCCACCTTCGCCAGATTCGCGGCGAGTTCGTCCTTACGGTCCGTCATGCCCTATCAGTCCAGCCACACATAACCCGCGAGCCGACCGGTGGTGCGGTCGCGGCGGTACGAGAAGTGATCGCGCGACTCCAGCGTGCACACCGGCGACTGCTCCCGGTCGCGCACCCCGAGCCGTTCCAGCTGGGCGTGCACTCCGGCGCTCACGTCGACCGCCGGTGTGCCCCAACTCGTCTCGGCGTACGCCACCGGCTCGACGGCGGACACCTCGGCGCGCATCGCCTCGGGCACTTCGTAGCACCGGCCGCAGACGGTGGGCCCGGTGCGGGCGACGATCCGGGAGGGCTCGGCGCCCAGTTCCGTCATCGCGCGCACCGCGGCCGGGACGACCCCGGCGATCATGCCCGGGCGGCCCGCGTGGGCCGCGGCGGCGATCCCGGCGACGGGGTCGGCGAGCAGCACCGGCACGCAGTCGGCGGTGAGCACGGCGAGGGCGAGCCCCCGGCGCGTGGTGACGATCGCGTCGACCGACGGGACCGGGGCCGAAGATCCCCACGGCCCGTCCACCACCGCCACGCCGGCCCCGTGCACCTGGTTCATCCAGACGACCCGGTCCGTTTCGAGACCGAGGGACTTGGCGGCCAGGTCCCGGTTGGTGCGCACGGCCTCGGGATCGTCGCCGACCGCTCCCCCGAGGTTGAGCTCCTCATACGGAGCGGCGCTCACCCCGCCCCACCGGTCGGTGAAGCCGAAGTGCGCGCCGCTCGCGCTTTCGCGCTGTCCTATCACGACTGAAGGATCACTTGAGGAAGTCCGGTACGTCCAGTTCCTCGGCCGCGCTGTCCGAGTAGGTCCGCGGCGCCGGCGGGACCGGCGGCGCGACCGGGATGTCCTTGACCGGCTCGGGCGCGGGCTCCGGGTCCTCCTTCGGGGTCACGCTGCCGAGCGAACCGAAGGACGGGCGGCTCTCGGCCTGCCGGACCGGAGCCGGCTCCTCGCGCTTGGCCGAGGACGAGCCGAGGACGTTGTCCCGCTTGGCGGGCGGCTGGCCGCCGTCGAAGCCGGCCGCGATCACGGTGACCCGCACCTCGTCGCCGAGGGCGTCGTCGATCACCGCGCCGAAGATGATGTTGGCCTCGGGGTGGGCGGCCTCGCTGACCAGCTGGGCGGCCTCGTTGATCTCGAACAGGCCGAGGTCGGAACCGCCGGAGATGGAGAGCAGGACACCGCGGGCGCCGTCGATGGACGCCTCGAGGAGCGGCGAGGAGATCGCCATCTCGGCGGCGGCCACCGCGCGGTCGTCGCCGCGCGCCGAGCCGATGCCCATCAGGGCCGAGCCGGCCTCGGACATGACCGACTTGACGTCGGCGAAGTCGAGGTTGATGAGGCCCGGGGTGGTGATGAGGTCGGTGATGCCCTGGACACCGGAGAGCAGGACCTGGTCGGCCGACTTGAAGGCGTCGAGCACCGAGACCTGGCGGTCCGAGATGGACAGCAGCCGGTCGTTCGGGATGACGATGAGGGTGTCGACCTCTTCGCGGAGTTCGGCGATGCCGTCCTCGGCCTGGTTCGCGCGGCGCCGCCCCTCGAAGGTGAACGGGCGCGTGACCACACCGATGGTGAGGGCGCCGAGCGAGCGTGCGATGTTGGCCACGACGGGCGCGCCGCCGGTGCCGGTGCCGCCGCCTTCTCCGGCTGTCACGAAGACCATGTCGGCCCCCTTGAGGACCTCCTCGATCTCCTCGCGGTGGTCCTCGGCGGCCTTGCGGCCGACGGCCGGGTTGGCTCCGGCGCCGAGTCCGCGGGTGAGTTCACGGCCGACGTCGAGCTTGACGTCGGCGTCGCTCATCAACAGGGCTTGCGCGTCGGTGTTGATGGCGATGAACTCGACGCCCTTGAGACCGACCTCGATCATCCGGTTGATGGCATTGACACCACCGCCGCCGACACCGATGACTTTGATGACTGCGAGGTAGTTCTGCGGTGCTGCCACGTCGAAGGCCTCTCGCCTCGAGTTACGTGTCGCCGAATCATCGTGACGCCCTGCGCCCCGTGACCCGACGACTGATGCCGAATGGGACGGTTCATATCGCCGACCCGAACCCTAACCCTGAAGTTTAGGGTTACCAGTGTGTCCGTTCCTTGGAGTCTTCTGAACAGGACACTAAGTCGACAAGTGGCGCACGTTCAACGAACACGCCGAACCTCCCGTTTTTCTTTTCACCCTATGTGATCAGCCGTAGCACTGCCCAACCAGGGTGCTGGCCTGCGCTGATGTGCGTCAACTCCCGGATGACGCCGGGGCGGTGGGCACACTCACGTCGAAGTACCCCGCATCGGGCGTTGCTTTCATCAGGGCGGTGAGAGAACGGGCCTTCGCGGCGCCCTTCTCGCTGCTCCCCCAGGCGACCGTGCGGCCGCCCCTCAGCTCCAGCGAGATGTCGTCATAGGAACGGACCTTGACGGTCCGTGTCTCGCGCGCGACGGCGGCCGGAACCTTGCGGGCGACGCCGACGGCCTCGCGCACCAGCCGCGCCTCGCCGAAGCGGCGCAGGCTCGCGGCGGCGGAGCCGGACCGGGAGAGCGTCAATTCCAGCGCGGGGACGCCTTTCGGGGCCTCGGAAACCGTGGCGAAGCGGACACCTTCATCGTCCACTTCGACGAACTTTCCGCCCTTTTGGACAATCAGAACCGGAGTCCGCTCAACCACTTTCAGGTCGATTCCGTGGGGCCAGGAACGGACCACGTCAACCGAGTCAATTCGGGGCAATTTCCGGCGCAGTCGTGCCTCGATCGCATCGGTGTCGACGGAAATCAGCGGCTTCCCCAGCGGAACCTCGGCCTCCGCTTCGACCTGAGCCGGCGTCAGGACGCGGGTACCGGAGACGGAGACCCGCTCGGCGCGCAGCCAGTCGGAGCCGTAGAACAGCCAGACCGTCGGGATGCCGAGGAAGACCAGGGCGAGGCCCAGGAGGACGAGTGCGCGCAGCCGGGCGCGTCGCGACCGCAGACGGGGCGGCGGGCCGGACGACTCCTGCTGGCGTTCACCGCGCTCGGCGGTGGTCGATCCGGCCACGCTCCCTGCCTTCCGTCATACAGTCCTATCGGTGTGCACGACTGGCGGCGATCGCCTCGTACACCATTCCGACGAGCAGGTCGTCGGCGTCCCGGCGGCCGAACTCGGCAGCGGCGCGGGACATCTGGTACAGCCGGTGCGGGTCGGCGAGCACGGGCAGGACGTTGTGCTGGACCCACTCGGGAGTCAGCTCCGCGTCGTCGACCAGCAGTCCGCCGCCGGCCTTGACCACCGGCTGGGCGTTGAGCCGCTGTTCGCCGTTGCCGATGGGCAGCGGGACGTAGGCGGCCGGGAGCCCCACGGCGGAGAGTTCGGCGACGGTCATCGCGCCCGCACGGCAGAGCATCATGTCGGCCGCGGCGTACGCGAGGTCCATCCGGTCCAGGTAACTTACCGGTACATAGGGTGGCATTCCCGGCATCTGGTGGACCTGCGGCAGTTCGTTCTTCGGGCCGACCGCGTGCAGGATCTGGATTCCCGCCTGCTGGAGCCAGGGCGCGACTTGCTGGACGACCTCGTTCAGGCGCCGGGCGCCCTGGGAGCCGCCGGTGACCAGCAGCGTGGGCAGGTTCGGGTCGAGGCCGAACGCGGCCCGGGCCTCGGGGCGTACGGCGGCCCGGTCCAGGGTCGCGATGGAGCGGCGCAGCGGGATGCCGATGTAGCGGGCACCCCGCAGCTTGCTGTCGGGCGTGGAGACGGCGACCTGGCTGGCGTACCGCGAGCCGATCTTGTTGGCCAGACCCGGGCGGGCGTTGGCCTCGTGGATCACGATCGGCACGCCCAGACGCTTGGCAGCGAGGTAGCCGGGCAGGGCCACGTAGCCGCCGAAGCCGACCACGGCGTCCGCTCTGGTGCGCTCCAGGATCTGCTCGGTCGCCTTGATCGTGCCGCGCAGCCGGCCCGGGACGGTGATCAGCTCGGGGGTGGGCTTGCGCGGCAGCGGAACGGCGGGGATCAGCGCGAGTTCGTATCCGCGCTCGGGTACGAGCCGGGTCTCGAGGCCGCGCTCCGTGCCCAGGGCCGTGATGCCCACGCTCGGGTCCTGCCTGCGCAGGGCGTCCGCGAGGGCGAGCGCGGGCTCGATGTGGCCCGCGGTTCCTCCGCCGGCGAGTACGACATGCACCGAAATTCACCGCTCTCCGGACGAGCGTGCCACCGAGGCACGCCGTCGCATCGTGTTCCATCTCCGGGGACTCCGGCCGGAACCGGTGCCCCTCGCCCCCCGCTTTCTACCAAAGCGGGGTTGCCGCATCGCAAGCGCCATCCGCGCAGCGGGGTCCTGACGCGCGAAGGCGATCAGCAGCCCGATGGCGAACATGGTCGGCAGCAGGGCGGATCCCCCGTAGGAGAACAGCGGGAGGGGGACGCCGGCGATCGGCAGCAGACCGAGCACCGCACCGATGTTGATCACGGCCTGGGCCGTGATCCAGGTGGTCACGCCTCCCGCGGCATACCTGACGAAGGGGTCCTCCGTGCGTCCGGCCACGCGGATACCCGCATAGCCTAGAGCCGCGAAGAGGGCGAGTACCGACAGCGTCCCCGCCAGGCCCAATTCCTCACCGGTGACGGCGAAGATGAAGTCGGTGTGGGCTTCGGGGAGTTGGCCCCATTTCTCCACACTGGCACCCAGCCCGGAGCCGAAGATTCCGCCGGAGGCGAGAGCGTAGATCCCGTGCACGGCCTGCCAGCAGTCGACGGGCCCCGACTGGGGTTCGGTGGCGCCCAGGCACTGGAGGCGGGCCATGCGGTTGGGGCTGGTCTTGATGAGGATCAGGCCGAGGACGGCCGCGATCGACAGCACCCCGGCGAACAGACGCGTGGGGGCCCCGGCCAGCCAGAGCAGGCCGAACAGGATGGCCGTGAGGATGATCGCGGTGCCCATGTCGCCGCCGATCATGATCAGGCCGAGCAGCATGAAGGCGGCCGGGACCAGCGGCACCAGCATGTGCTTCCACTGGTTGAGCAGCTTCCTGTCCCGCTTGCGGGCGAGCAGGTCGGCGCCCCACAGCACCAGGGCGAGCTTGCCGAACTCGCTGGGCTGGATCTGGAAGGAGCCGCCCAGGGAGATCCAGTTCTGGTTGCCGTTGACCGACATCCCTATCCCCGGGACCTGCACGAGAGCCATGAGGAAGACGGCGCCCGCGAGGATGGGGTAGGCGAGCGCCCGGTGGAGCCGTACCGGCATCCGTGAGGCCGCGAACAGCAGACCGGTGCCGATGCCCGCCGCGAGCAACTGCTTGCGGAAGAAGTACGAACCCGGCAGCGACATCTGCAGCGCGGTGATCTGGGAGGCCGAGTAGACCATCACCAGGCCCAGCACGGTGATCAGCAGACTGCCGCCGAGGATCAGGTAGTACGCGGTCAGCGGCCGGTCCCAGCCCTTGCGGGCGCGGATGTAGAGGCTCAGGACGCCGTTCTCACGCGCGAGCCGTGGCGCGGCGGGGCGCCTGGGGGCACGGGGGGTCGGCGGCCGTCCGGTGCGGCTGGTGGGCATCGCCGCTCACCCTGCCGTGCCGGAGGGGGACGTCGCGCGGTGCACGCCCCCACGCCGCTCGGGCACCAGCCACATCCGTGTCACGCGTCCCTCCCAGGTACGCCCGGCACCGCCGCCGGGCGAGGCGGACCCGGGTCAGCCGTCGGCGGAGCCGAGTTCACGGACGGCGTCCGCGAAGGCGTCCCCGCGCTTGTTGTAGTTGGCGAACATGTCCATGGAGGCACAGGCCGGAGCCAGCAGCACCGTGTCGCCCGGCTGAGCGAGTTTCCGCGCCTCCTGGACGGCCGCGCGCATCGCCCCAGTGTCGGTCCGGTCGAGGTCGACGACCGGTACCTGCGGGGCGTGTCGCGCCAGGGCTTCCCGGATGAGGGCGCGGTCCGCGCCGATCAGCACGGCGCCCCGCAGGCGCTTCGCCGACTTGGCGACCAGTTCGTCGAAGGTCGCGCCCTTCGCGAGCCCGCCCGCGATCCACACGATCGGGTCGTAGGCCGCCAACGAGGCTTGTGCCGCATGCGTGTTGGTGGCCTTGGAGTCGTCGACGTACGCGACCCCGTCCACGTCCGCGACGTGGGCGATGCGGTGCGCGTCCGGGGTGAAGGCCCGCAGGCCGTCCCGTACGGCCCTGGCGGGCACGCCGTAGGCGCGGGCGAGGGCCGCCGCGGCGAGGGCGTTGGCGATGTTGTGCGGGGCCGGCGGGTTGACGTCGGCGACCTCGGCGAGCTCCTGGGCGTTCTTCTGCCGGTTCTCGACGAAGGCGCGGTCCACCAGGATGCCCTCGACGACGCCGAGTTGGGACGGCGCCGGGGTGCCGAGGGTGAAGCCGACGGCACGGCAGCCCTCCTCGACGTCGGCCTCGCGGACCAGGTCCTCGGTGGACGGCTTGTCGGTGGCGTCCACGTTGTAGACGCAGGCGACGCGGTTGCCCTCGTAGATGCGGCCCTTGTCGGCGGCGTACGCCTCCATGGAGCCGTGCCAGTCGAGGTGGTCCGGGGCGAGGTTGAGCACCGCGGCCGAGTGGGCGCGCAGGGAGGGCGCCCAGTGCAGCTGGTAGCTGGAGAGCTCCACGGCCAGGACGTCGTACTGCTCCTCGCCGAGGACCGCGTCCAGCAGGGAGACGCCGATGTTGCCGACGGCGGCCGTGCGCAGGCCCGCCGCCGTCAGGATCGACGCCAGCATCTGGACGGTGGTGGTCTTGCCGTTGGTGCCGGTGACGGCGAGCCAGTCGGCGGCGTCGGGGCCGCGCAGGCGCCAGGCCAGTTCGACGTCGCCCCAGACCGGGACGCCCGCCCGCTCCGCCGCCGCGAACAGCGGCTTGTCCGGCTGCCAGCCGGGCGCGGTGACGATCAGCTCGGTGCCCTCCGGCAGCGTCTCGCCGTCGCCGAGGCGCACGGTGACGCCGAGCGCCTCCAGGTCGGCCGCCTGTGCCCGCGCGCGCTCGTCGGCACCGTCGTTGACGACGGTGACGAGTGCGCCGAGGCCGTGCAGCACCTTGGCGGCCGGGACGCCGGAGACGCCGAGTCCCGCGACGGTGACGTGCTTGCCCTGGAAGTCGAAGGGCTCCGAGGTGGTCACTTGTCCGCTGCCCATCCTGCGTAGAAGAGGCCGAGTCCGACGATGACACAAATGCCCTGGATGATCCAGAAGCGGACCACGACGAGCACTTCGGACCAGCCCTTGAGTTCGAAGTGGTGCTGGAGCGGCGCCATCCGGAAGACGCGCTTGCCGGTGAGGCGGAACGAGCCGACCTGGATCACCACGGACATGGTGATCAGGACGAAGAGGCCGCCGAGGATGGCCATCAGCAGTTCGGTGCGCGAGCAGATCGCGAGGCCGGCGAGCACACCACCGAGCGCGAGCGAACCGGTGTCACCCATGAAGATCTTGGCCGGCGAGGTGTTCCACCACAGGAAGCCGAGGCAGGCGCCCATCAGCGCGGAGGCGACCACCGCGAGGTCGAGGGGATCCCGCACCTCGTAACAGGCGCCCGGGTTGGTCAGCGTCTGCGCGTTGGCGCAGGACTCCTGGAACTGCCAGACACCGATGAAGGTGTAGGCGCCGAAGACTAGCACCGAGGCGCCGGTGGCCAGACCGTCCAGACCGTCGGTCAGGTTCACGCCGTTCGACATGGCGAGGATCATGAACAGCGCCCAGACCACGAACAGCACGGGGCCGATCGTCCAGCCGAAGTCCGTGATGAACGACAGCTTGGTGGAGGCCGGGGTGTTGCCGCGGTTGTCCGCGAACTGCAGCGACAGCACCGCGAAGCTGACGCCGACGATCAGCTGGCCGGCCATCTTCGCCTTGGCGCGCAGACCGAGCGAACGCCGTTTGACGATCTTGATGTAGTCGTCGAGGAAGCCGACCAGGCCCATGCCGACCATCAGGCCGAGCACCAGCAGGCCCGAGAAGGTCGGCGCCGCGTCGACGTCCGGGTCCAGATAGCCCGTGATCACCTTGGCCAGGAAGTACGCGGCGACCGTGGCCAGGATGAAGGCGATACCGCCCATGGTCGGCGTACCGCGCTTGCTGGCGTGCTCGCGCGGGCCGTCGTCGCGGATGTACTGGCCGTAGCCCTTGCGGGCGAGCAGCTTGATCAGCAGCGGGGTGCCGACCAGCGTGAGGAAGAGGCCAATGACTCCTGCGAACAGGATCTGCTTCATCATCGGGCGGAAACCTCACCCTCGGCACCGGTCTCGATGAGCGCCTGCGCCACGCTCTCCAGCCCGACCGAACGGGACGCCTTCACGAGCACGACGTCCCCCGGGCGCAGCTCGCTGCGCAACAGGTCGACCGCCGCCTGTGCGTCGGACACGTGCACCGACTCCTCACCCCACGAACCCTCGTTATATGCGCCCAGTTGCAGCCAGGCGGCTTCCCTGCCACCGACCGCGACGAGCTTGCTGACGTTGAGCCGGACGGCGAGCCGCCCGACCGCGTCGTGCTCGGCGAGAGCCTCGTCCCCGAGCTCGGCCATCTTGCCGAGCACCGCCCACGTACGACGCCCCTTTCCGATGGCCACGAGCGCGCGCAGCGCGGCCTTCATCGACTCGGGGTTCGCGTTGTAGGCGTCGTTGACGACCGTCACGCCGTCCGGGCGCTCGGTGACCTCCATCCGCCAGCGGGAGAGGGAGCCCGCCTCGGAGAGCGCGACGGCGATCTCGTCAGCGGACATGCCCAACTCGTGGGCGACGGCGGCCGCGGCGAGCGCGTTCGACACGTGGTGCTCACCGTACAGGCGCATGGTCACATCGCTTGCACCGGAGGGTGTGTGAAGCCTGAACGAAGGCTGTCCGGTGTCCGTGAGTCGCACGTTCTCGGCGCGAACGTCCGCTTCGCCGGACTCTCCGAAAAAGAGCACCTTCGCCTTCGTACGGGAGGCCATGGCCCGTACATAGGGGTCGTCGGCGTTGAGGATCGCGGTGCCGCCCTCGGCCTCGGACGGCAGGGCCTCGACGAGTTCGCCCTTCGCCTGGGCGATCTGCTCGCGGCCGCCGAACTCGCCGATGTGGGCGCTGCCGACGTTGAGGACGAGACCGACCTTCGGGGGCGTCAGGCCGGTGAGGTAGCGGATGTGCCCGATGCCGCGGGCACCCATCTCCAGGACGAGGAACCTCGTCTCCTCGGTGGCGCTGAGCGCGGTCAGCGGCAGCCCGATCTCGTTGTTGAGCGAGCCGGGCGTGAACACCGTCGGCGCCTTGCGCTGCAGCACCTGCGCGATGAGGTCCTTGGTGCTGGTCTTGCCCGCCGAGCCGGTGAGGGCGACGAGCGTGGCGCCGAGGCGGGCCACGACGTGCCGGGCGAGGGCGCCGAGGGCGGTCTGGACGTCGTCCACGACGATCGCGGGGACGCCGACGGGCCGGGTGCCGAGCACGGCCACCGCGCCCGCCTCGACGACCGCCGCCGCGAAGTCGTGGCCGTCCACGCGTTCGCCGGCGAAGGCCACGAACAGACTGCCCGGCCCCGCTTCTCGGGAGTCCCGTACCACCGGGCCGGTGACCTGGACGGACGGATCCGGTATGTCGTGCGTCTGCCCGCCGACGACTTCTGCGATCTCGGCGAGGGAGAGGGCGATCACAAGTTCATCCCCTGGGTCTTCTGGATTTTCATCCCTGGGTCTTCTGGATGGCTTCGCGGAGCACCTGGCGGTCGTCGAAGGGACGGACCACACCGGCGATGTCCTGGCCCTGCTCGTGGCCCTTGCCCGCGACCAGCACGGTGTCGCCGGGTTCGGCGCGGGCGACGGCGGCGGCGATCGCGGCGGCCCGGTCCTCGAAGACCTGCACCTCGCCGCGCTCGTGCGCGGGCACGGACGCCGCGCCCTGGAGCATCGTGGCGAGGATCGCGAGGGGGTCCTCACCGCGGGGGTTGTCGGAGGTCAGTGTGGCGGTGTCGGCGAGCCGGGCCGCCGCGGCGCCCATGGGTTCGCGCTTGGTCCTGTCCCGGTCGCCGCCGCAGCCGAGGACGATGTGCAGCTTGCCCTCGGTGACCTTGCGCAGGGCGCGCAGCACGGACTCGACGGCGTCGGTCTTGTGGGCGTAGTCGACGACCGCGAGGTAGGGCTGCCCGGCGTCCACGCGCTCCAGGCGGCCCGGCACACCCGGGACGGCGGCGACGCCGTCGGCGGCCGCCTGCGGGTCGAGCCCGGCGACGGCGAGGGCGACGATCGCGGCGAGGGTGTTGGCCACGTTGAACGGGCCCGGCAGCGGCGACCTGGCGGCGATCCGCTCGCCCTTGGGGCCGACAACGGTGAACGTCGAGTCCAGCCGGCCGACCTGGACGTCCTCGGCGCGCCAGTCGGCGTCGGGGTGGCCCTCGGCGGAGTAGGTGACGACCGGGACGGTGGCTTCCTTCGCCAGCCTGCGGCCGTACTCGTCGTCGACGTTGACCACGCCGAGCTTGCCCCGGTTCGGGGTGAACAACTGCGCCTTCGCCTGGAAGTAGTCCTCCATGCCGGAGTGGAACTCCATGTGCTCCGGGCTGAGGTTGGTGAAGACGCCGATGTCGAAGACGCAGCCGTCGACCCGGCCGAGGACCAGGGCGTGGCTGGAGACCTCCATGGCGACCGCGTCCACACCGCGTTCGCGCATGACGGCGAACAGGGCCTGGAGGTCGGTGGCTTCGGGGGTGGTGCGCTCGGACTTGATGCGCTCGTCGCCGATGCGCATCTCGACCGTGCCGATCAAGCCGGTGGACCGAACCGTCTTCAGGCCGCCCTCGACGAGGTAGGCCGTGGTGGTCTTGCCGGAGGTACCGGTGATGCCGATCTGGAGCAGGTCCCGGCCGGGGTGGCCGTAGATCGTGGCGGCCAGCTCGCCCATCTGCGCGCGCGGGTCGTCGACGACCAGGACCGGCAGCCCGGACGCGGCGGCGCGCTCGGCGCCGGTCGGGTCGGTCAGCACGGCGGCGGCACCGAGGCCCGCGGCCTGGTTGACGAAGTCGGCACCGTGCAGCCGGGCTCCCGGGAGGGCGGCGTACAGGTCGCCGGGGCGCACGGCGCGCGAGTCGTGGGTGATGCCCGTGACCTCGGCGTCGCTCTCCGGCGTGGAAGCACCCAGCTGATCGGCGAGTTCCGCGAGGGGTGTGGCGGAGACGTGCGCCGGCCTGGGCGGCCCGGGGTATGTCACGGGATGGCCCTTCTGGGTGATTTGGGACTGATCAGCGTGTGGCACGGCGGTGAGCGTACCGGGCGCACCCGCCTCCGGGCGAAGTGAGGGGCCGGGGCTGCTCTGGTTGCCGGGCTCGGGGGTGATCGTTGTCACGGAGGCGGTCCTGGTGGGTCGGTGGGGCTGAGTGCTGATCAGGGCGGGTCGGCCCTGGTCACTGCTGGAAGGAGACGGGCAGCTTCGCGGCCTTGGCGCCGGTCGGGGGGACCTGGAGGGACTTCAGTGCGAACTCCATGACCTTCTTGTACACGGGGCCGCAGATCTGCCCGCCGAAGTAGCTGCCCTGGGTGGCGTTCTGGATGGCGCAGTAGACGGTGACGCGGGGCTTGTCGGCGGGCGCGAACCCGGCGAACGACGAGGTGTAGCCGTGGTACTTGCCGGTGGCCGGATCCACGCGGTTGGCGGTGCCGGTCTTGCCCGCGACGCGGTAGCCGGGGATGCGCGCCTTGGTGCCGGTGCCCTCCTCGTCGTCCACCACGGACTCCAGCATGTGGGCGAGGGTCTTCGCCGTCCTGTCACTGACGACCCGGGTCTTCTCGGGCTTCGGGGCGGGTGTGAACCGTCCGTCGGGGCCTCGGGTGCCGCGCACGAGGGTGGGTTCGATCCGCACGCCGCCGTTGGCGATGGTCGAGTACACGGAGGCCGCCTGCATGGCGTTGATGGAGACGCCCTGGCCGAAAGGGATCGTGTACTGCTGCGAGGTCGACCACTTGTCGGGCGGAGCCAGGATGCCCTTGGTCTCGCCGGGGAAGCCGAGCCCGGTGTAGCTGCCGAGGCCGAACTTGCGCAGGTAGTCGTAGAGGACCTTGTTGGCCCGGGCCTGGGTCTTGCCGAGCTGTCCGGTGGCGAGGATGGTGCCGATGTTGCTGGACTTGGCGAGGACGCCGTTGAGCGTGAGGTACCAGGTCGGGTGGTCGATGTCGTCCTTGAACAGCCGGTCGCCGCGGTGCAGCCGGTTGGGCACGACCACGTGGGTCCCGGGGGTGGCGACGTTCTGCTGGAGGACGGCGGCCATCGACATGACCTTGGCGGTGGAGCCGGGCTCGAAGGCGTCCTGGAGGGCGGCGTTGCCGAGGGCGGCCGGGTCGGCGTCGGACAGGTCGTTCGGGTCGAAGCCGGGCGAGTTCGCCATGGCCAGGACCTGTCCGGTGCGAGTGTCCTGGACGATGACGTAGCCACGGTCGGCCGCCGACTTCTTCACCTGCTCGCCGATGGCGTTCTGGGCCGCCCACTGGATGTCGCGGTCGATGGTGAGCTCGACGTCGCTGCCGGGCACGGCGGGTGTCTCGGTGGAGCCCGCGGTGGGCACGAGGCGGCCGCCGGACTGGGCGTAGCGGATCTTGCCGTCCTTGCCGGCGAGCTGCTTGTCCAGCTGCA
Organism: Streptomyces sp. NPDC047880; assembly: GCF_040706515.1. Classification (NCBI taxonomy): domain Bacteria; kingdom Bacillati; phylum Actinomycetota; class Actinomycetes; order Kitasatosporales; family Streptomycetaceae; genus Streptomyces; species Streptomyces sp. NPDC047880. The sequence goes on from NZ_JBEZOK010000002.1 coordinate 370,097, forward strand.
GCTCGATGCCGCCGCCGGGCTTGCCCTCGCCGTTGACCCAGCCCAGTATCCCGGCGGCGAGGTCGCCGCCCGGGTACACGCGCTTGCTGGTGGCGACGGAGAAGACGCCCGAGAGCACGTTGGGCGTGGACTTGTCCGTCTCCGCCTTCGTGGCGAGCGCCGACTTGAGGTCCTTGATCTGCTTCCAGACCTGCGGGGTCTGGCGGGAGGCCAGTTTGACGTAGCGCAGGGCTGTGTTCTTCGGCCGCAGCTTCCTGACCAGGTCCTCCTGCTCCTGGCCGAGGATCGGCGCGAGGAGTGCGGCCGCCTGCTCGGGTCCGTCGCCGATCTTCAGCATCTTCGGGGCGAACATCGTGGGGTCGGCGGTGATGTCGTAGGCGTCCTCGCTGGTCGCGAGCGCCACCCCGGAGCGGTCGGTGATCTCGCCCCGGTCCGCGGCCAGCACCTGCCCGACGTACCGGTTCTGCTCGGCCTTGGCGGCGTAGGTGCTCGCGTCGACGGCCTGCACCTGGAACAGCCGCACGACGAAGGCGGTCAGCACCAGGGTCAGCGCGAGTCCGACCAGGCGCAGACGAGGGCGGGGGCTGCCGAGCCGCAGCGGCTTGGGCGCCGCCGGGCGGGCCTGCCCCGGACGCCGGGCCGGACGGGCACCGGGGCCGGGGCGGCGCCGGGCGTCCGGACGGACCGGCCTGGCGGGGCCGGGCACACGGCGACGCGGCGGTTGCCTGTCGGACACTTCCGTCACCTGCCGGGGGTCGGGGCGAGGCCGTTGGGCATGGCCTCGGGAGCGAGGACCAGGGGGGTGTGCGCCGCGGGCTGCCGGACACCGGGAGCGGCGCTGGGGACGCCCTTGACTTTGCCGTCGGGGCCGAGGAAGGCGGGGTCGCCGCCGGGCACCATGCCGAGCTCGCGGGCACGGCGTTGCAGGGCGTCAGGGGCGGAGTAGGCGTCGATGTCCCGCTGAAGGGCCTGCTCCTCGTCGGTGAGGTTCTTGGTCCCGCGCTGGAGGTCGTCGAGTTTGAAGGCGCCTTCGCTGAGCGCCGAGTTCAGCACCAAGAGGGTGATCAGACCGCCGCCGAGGAGGAGGACGACCAGGAAGACGAAGGGCGTGCGGGCCGCCTGCCCGGGGCCGGCCGGGAGGAGCCGCGCGAGTCGGGCCGCCCTCCCCTTCAGTTCGGGTTTGCCGCTCACGCACGCTCCCTCGGTCCGGCCTGCACACGCCTCACTCGACGTCCTCCCTGATGCGCTCGGCTCCGCGCAGCCGCGCCGGTGCCGCCCGCCGGTTCTCGGCGATCTCCTCCTCGGTGGGGAGTTCGGCACCCCGGGTCAGCAGCTTGAGCCGCGGCTGGTAGCGCTCGGGTACGACGGGCAGCCCGGGCGGCGCGGTGGTGGCGGCGCCCGCCGCGAAGACCTGCTTGACCAGCCGGTCCTCCAGCGAGTGGTACGACAGCACGGCGATCCGCCCGCCCACGTCGAGCGCCTTCACGGCGGCGGGGATCGCGCGCTCCAGGACGGAGAGTTCGCCGTTGACCTCGATGCGCAGGGCCTGGAAGGTGCGCTTGGCCGGGTTGCCGCCGGTGCGCTTGGCGGCCTGCGGCAGGGCGTCGCGGATCAGCTCGACCAGCCGCGCGCTGTTGCTGAACGGCTCCTTCTCCCGCTCGCGCACGATCGCGCCGACGATCCGCTTGGCCTGCTTCTCCTCGCCGTAGGCCCGCAGGATGCGCACGAGTTCGCCCGGCGGGTAGGTGTTGAGGACCTCGGCGGCGCTGACGCCGGTCGTCTGGTCCATGCGCATGTCGAGGGGGGCGTCCTGGGCGTAGGCGAATCCCCGGTCGGCCTCGTCGAGTTGCATGGAGGACACGCCCAGGTCGAACAGGACGCCCTGCACGCGCGCGATGCCGAGCCGGCGCAGCACCTCGGGGAGTTCGTCGTAGACGGCGTGGACCAGGGTGGCGCGCTCACCGTAGGGCGCGAGGCGCTCGCCGGACAGGCGCAGGGCCTCTTTGTCGCGGTCGAGGGCGACGAGCCGGGTGCCGGGGAACCTCGCCAGGAGTGCCTCACTGTGACCGCCGAGGCCGAGGGTGCAGTCGACCACCACGGCGTCCGGGCCCTCGAGCGCGGGTGCCAGCAGATCCAGGCACCGCTGGAGCATCACCGGGACGTGTCGACTCTCGCTCAAGGGGCCCTCTCAGATCCGGCGCGGCCGTCCGCACCGCCGGGTCCCCGCCCGCTCGTGAAGGGGAGGCCTGCCGGCGCCGGAAGCGTCAGCCGACCGGGAGCGGGAGGAGGCCGAGCCGTACGTACGCGCCGCGCACGCGGGGAGATCTCCGGTCGTGGCCGGGGTCTCCGAAGAATTCAGTCCAGCGGGGAGAGTCTCGCCTCCCGCTTCGCGTCACTTTAGTCCACCGTGTCGCCCGGTCAATCAACCGGCCTGCGCGTCGCCGCCGTTCGCACGGAGAGCCGGGGCGGCACCCTTGTGGGTTACCTCACACACGTCACTCGACGGCATTCTTTGTTCACTTCCACAGGAGGCCTGGACGGGGTGTGACCAGTAACGTCATACCTATGACGACTTCTGCATCGGTTCCCACAGGTTCGGAGAGCGCCATAAAGGCCGGCGGCACGGTCACCGACCGTCTCGTGGCGGCGAACGCCCGGTACGCGGACGCCTTCACCGACCCGGGGATGGACGCCCGGCCCGTGCTGCACGTCGCTGTCGTGGCCTGCATGGACGCCCGCCTCGACCTGCACGCGGCGCTCGGCCTGGAGCTGGGTGACTGCCACACGATCCGCAACGCGGGCGGTGTCGTCACCGACGACGTGATCCGCTCCCTCACCATCAGCCAGCGCAAGCTGGGCACCCGCAGCGTGGTGCTGATCCACCACACCGGCTGCGGCCTGGAGAGCCTCACCGAGGACTTCCGCAACGAGCTGGAGGCCGAGGTGGGCCAGCGCCCGGCGTGGGCCGTGGAGTCCTTCCGGGACGTCGACCAGGACGTGCGCCAGTCGATGCAGCGGGTGCGCACCTCGCCGTTCGTGCCGCACACCGACGACGTGCGCGGATTCGTGTTCGACGTGCAGACCGGCCTGCTGCGCGAGGTCGACCCGGCCTCCTGATCCCGGCCCGCCGGCCAGGGCTTCGCGGGCCGCTCGCCCCGGAAGGCCACCTGCTGTAGCTGTCGGCATCCTGTCAGTCACACGTTCGAATGGCCGTAAGACCGACATATCGCGGCCAGTTGTCCACAGTCGAGTGACACGAATCGGTAACGGCAGCAAGAATGCGGAAGTGGCGTCACGCGGAACCTTTCACGCGTGGTGTCCGTGGTTCGGGGTGGGCCGGCCCGCGTCATGCGGCGTCGGCCCGGGAAAATGGGGTATCCCGTGCTTTCTGAGCACGGGAAAGGCCGAGGAGCGCCGGGTGACGACCTATGACGATCGAGCGAGCCATGGGGGTCCCCCCGCGCGAGATTTCTCGCGGGTGGGAGATGACCTGACCGCCGTCGTGGAGCGCGTGCGGGAGTCGGTGGAAGGCGTGATCGAGGGCAAGCCCGAGGTCGTACGGCTCTCGCTGACCGTCCTGCTCGCCGAGGGACATCTGCTGATCGAGGACGTCCCGGGTGTCGGCAAGACGATGCTGGCCAAGGCACTGGCGCGGTCCATCGACTGCTCGGTGCGGCGCATCCAGTTCACACCCGACCTGCTGCCGTCGGACATCACCGGTGTGTCCATCTGGGACCAGCAGCGCCGTGACTTCGAGTTCAAGCCGGGCGCGATCTTCGCCCAGGTGGTGATCGGCGACGAGATCAACCGCGCCTCGCCCAAGACGCAGTCCGCGCTCCTGGAGTCGATGGAGGAGCGTCAGGTCACCAGCGACGGCACCACCTACGAGCTGCCCAGCCCCTTCATGGTGGTGGCGACGCAGAACCCGGTCGAGATGGAGGGCACCTACCCGCTTCCGGAGGCCCAGCGCGACCGCTTCATGGCCCGGGTCTCGGTCGGCTACCCGAACGCGGAGGCCGAGCTGAAGATGCTGGACGTGCACGGCGGCGTCTCGCCGCTGGAGGACCTCCAGCCCGTGGCCCACGCGCACGAGATCCTCAAGCTCATCGAGGCGGTGCGCGGGGTGCACGTCGCCGAGCCGGTCCGGCGCTACGTCGTCGACCTGGTCGGCGCGACGCGCACGCACCCCGACCTCAGACTCGGCGCCTCGCCGCGTGCGACGCTGCACCTGCTGCGCGCGGCGAAGGCGTCCGCGGCCCTGAGCGGCCGGGAGTACGCGCTGCCCGACGACGTGCAGGCCCTCGCCGTCGCCGTCCTGGCCCACCGTCTGCTGCCCACCGCCCAGGCGCAGCTCAACCGGCGCACCGCCGAGCAGGTCGTCGAGGAGATCCTGCAGCGCACCCCGGTGCCGTCCGGTCCGCAGCAGCAGAGCGGCTTCGGCGGCCTGGGCCGTACGGCGCCGGCGTATCCCCAGCAGCCGCCGCGGAGGCTGTGATGACCACCGCGGGGGCGGGGCGGGCGGAGGCCGACCGGGGCGAGAAGGGCGGCATCCGCACCGCCCTGGCCGGTCTGACCACCCGCGGACGCTCCTTCCTGGCCGCCGGCGTCGCGGCCGCGATCTGCTCCTACGTGCTCGGCCAGAGCGACCTGCTGCGCGTGGGTCTGCTGCTGGCGGTGCTGCCCCTGGTGTGCGCTGCGGTGCTGTACCGCACGCGCTACCGGGTCGCGGGCAGTCGCCGGCTCTCCCCCGCGCGCGTGCCCGCCGGCAGCGAGGCCCGGGTCCACCTGCGGATGGACAACGTCTCGCGGCTGCCCACGGGCCTGCTGATGCTCCAGGACCGGGTGCCCTACGTGCTCGGTCCCCGGCCCCGCTTCGTGCTCGACCGGGTGGAGGCGGGCGGCCGGCGCGAGGTGTCCTACCGGGTGCGCTCCGACCTGCGCGGCCGCTACCCGCTGGGCCCGCTGCAGCTGCGCCTGACGGACCCGTTCGGCATGTGCGAGCTGACCAGGTCCTTCTCGACGTACGACACCCTCACGGTCATCCCGCGCGTGGAGTCGCTGGCGCCGGTGCGCCTCGGCGGCGAGGCGCAGGGGTACGGCGACGGGCGGCAGCGGTCGCTCGCGCTGGCCGGCGACGACGACGTCATCCCGCGCGGCTACCGCTACGGCGACGACCTGCGGCGCGTGCACTGGCGCTCCACCGCCCGCTACGGCGAGCTGATGGTGCGCCGCGAGGAGCAGCCGCAGCGCGCCCGGTGCACGGTGCTGCTGGACACCCGTGGCATCGCCTACCAGGGCGCGGGGCCGGACTCGCCCTTCGAGTGGGCGGTGTCGGGTGCCGCCTCGGTGCTGGTGCACATGATCGAACGGGGCTACTCGGTGCGGCTGCTGACCGACACCGGCGACGTGGTGCCCGGCGAGGGCGCTGACGGCTTCGCGGGCGCGAGCCAGGAGTCGGCGGACGCGGCCGGGCTGATGATGGACACCCTCGCGGTGATCGACCACTCCGACGGCGCGGGCCTGTCCCGGGCCTACGACGTACTACGCGGAGGGAACGAGGGGCTGCTGGTGGCCTTCCTCGGCGACCTGGACGAGGATCAGGCCGCCGTACTGGGCCGGATGCGGCAGCGCAGCCCGGGGGCAGTCGCCTTCGTGCTGGACAGCGGCACCTGGATGCGGGAACCGAGTGATGTGGCCGGCCCGTCGGACAGGAGCGGAGAGCGGCTGCGGATGCTGCGCGAGGCGGGCTGGACGGCCCTGCGCGTGCCGCGTGGCGCTGCCATGGACGAGCTGTGGCGGCTGGCCGACCGGGAGCGCAGGGGCGTGGCCGCCGCGAGCGGCGGGGAGGGACCGTGATGAGCGGGCGGGTACGACTGACCCTGGGCTCCTGGGCGGCCACGCTGATGGCCGCGTGTGCCCTGCTGCCCCTCGTCAGACCGGCCACGTGGATCGTGCAGGCGGCCTTCCTGCTGGCGCTTCAGTCGGGTGTGGGAGCCGCCGCCCGCAGAGTGCCGCTGGCCCGGCCGCTGACGGTGGCGGCACAGGCCGTGGTCACCGTGGCCCTGCTGACCTTCGTGTTCGCCCGTGAGCAGGCCCTGGCCGGGGTGATCCCCGGGCCGCAGGCCTTCGACCGGTTCGCGCTGCTGCTCCGGCAGGGCGGTGACGACATCGCGCGGTACGCCATCCCGGCTCCCCTGGAGTCCGACGGCATCCGGCTGATGCTGCTGGCCGGGGTCCTGGTCATCGGGCTTCTGGTGGACACCCTCGCGGTGACCTTCCGCAGCGCCGCTCCGGCCGGGCTGCCCCTGCTCGCCCTGTATTCGGTGGCGGCGGGGCTGTCGGACGGGGGCGCGGACTGGCTGTGGTTCCTGGTGGCGGCGGCCGGCTATCTGATGCTGCTGCTGGCCGAGGGGCGGGACCGCCTCTCGCAGTGGGGGCGGGTCTTCGGCGGCGACCGGCGCACGGCGGGCGGGGAGTCGAGCGGCGTGGTCGCCCCGGTCCGCACCGGCAGGCGCATCGGCGTGGTCGCGCTGGGCATCGCCCTGGTGGTGCCGCTCGCCCTGCCCACGATGAACGGCGGCCTGCTGGACTCGGTGGGAGCGGGGGCGGGCGGCGGATCCGGCGGCGGGGGCACCATCTCCGCCGTGAACCCGCTGGTCTCCCTGCGGGACAGCCTCAACGCGGACGAGGACCAGCAGGTCCTGTCCGTGCGGACCAAGGCGGAAGACGTCTCGGACCTGTATCTGCGGATCGTGTCCCTCGACGACTTCGACGGCACCACGTGGAAGCCGTCCCGGCGGTCCATCACCGCCGTCCCCGACGGCACCTTCCCGGACCCGGTCGGACTCAGCCCGGACGTCAAGCGCACGGAATTCGACACCACGATCACGGCGGCCGGCTGGTACGCCCAGGACTGGCTGCCCATGCCGTACCCGCCGAGCGGCGTGCGCATCAGCGGCAACTGGCGGTACGAGCCGCAGGGCATGACGCTGGTCGGCGATCACGGGCAGAACACGCGGGGCCTGACGTACCGGGTCAAGAGCCTGGACGTGCGCCCGACGGCGCAGCAGCTCGCTTCGGCGGCACCGGCGCCCGCGGACATCGAGCGCGCGTTCACGGAGCTCCCCGACTCGCTCCCGTCGGTGGTGTCCCGCACCGCCCGCAAGGTCACCGCGGGCGCGGCCAACCCGTACGACCAGGCGGTCAAGCTCCAGGACTGGTTCGCCGTGACCGGCGGCTTCCAGTACGACACGCAGGTGCAGGTGGGCAGCGGCTCGCAGGCGATCGCCCGATTCCTGAAGGACAAGCAGGGCTTCTGCGTGCACTTCTCCTTCTCGATGGCGGCGATGGCCCGCTCACTGGGCATACCGGCCCGGGTGGCGGTGGGCTTCGCACCCGGCTCCCCGCAGGCGGACGGCTCCGTGTCGGTGGGGCTGCGGGACGCGCACGCGTGGCCCGAGCTGTACTTCGAGGGCGTGGGGTGGACCCGCTTCGAGCCGACTCCCAACCGCGGCTCGATACCGTCGTACACGCTGCCCGACAACCCGGGCAGTTCGGTCCCGAACGACGCTCGTCCCTCCCAGTCGGCGTCCAACGCGCCGTCCGCGACGCCTTCGGCGAGCGAGACCTGCACGCCGGAGCAGAAGAAGCTGGACGGTGGCTGCGCGAGTGAATCGCCGCAGGCGGCGCTGCCCACGGACGACGGCGGCCCCCGGTGGTACGCGTTCCTGGTGTGGGCCCTGGCCGGCCTCGCCGTCCTGGCGCTCCCGCTGGCACCGATGCTGTGGCGGCTGCGGACCCGCTCGGCCCGGCTCGGGGCACACGGCCGGAGCGAGGCGGACACGGTGCCGCACACCCTGGCCGTCTGGCAGGAGCTGACCGACACGGCGTGGGACTTCGGCATCGCGCCGGACGAGTCGCAGACACCACGCAAGGCGGCGGCCCGCATGGTCCGCCTCGGCGATCTCGACGCGACGGCCGCGGCCTCGGTGCATCGGGTGGCGAACGCGGTGGAGCAGGTCCTGTACGCCCCGCACCCCCGCCCGGTGGCCGGCCTCACGGAGGACGTCCGTCGTGCCACGGCAGGGCTCGGCGCGGCAGCCGGCCGCCCGGCCAGGCTCCGCGCGCTCGTCGCTCCCCGCTCCACCACGCGGGTGGTGTGGGCGCTGTCGGCCTGGTGGACGAGGGTCCGGGAGCGCGCCGTGGCACTGCGTCCGACCTGGCGGAAGACGTCGGGTCAGCAGAGCTGAGGACTCCGCGGAGCTGAACAGCGGAAGGGACAAACGTCAGGGGGTGACCACCGACTCGGTGGTCACCCCCTGACCTGCGTTTTCATCGGGGAGCTGCGTGTTCAATTGGGCATGGCGAGGCTACGCGGGGGGCTAATGCCCGCCCTGTTCGTCGCGGCGCTTCTGCCAGCGCTGCTCGATGCGGTCCATGACGGAGCGGCGCTGCCGGCCCTGTCGACGCGCCTGGGGCCCGGCGGCACCGGCCGCCTGCTCACCCGGCTTAGGGGCCTTGCGCCAGCCGGTCACGGCGAGCACCGCACAGCCCAGCATGACGAGGAAGCCCACGACGCTGAGCCAGACCTGCTTGGCGACCATTCCGGCCATGAGGAGCGCGATACCTACGAGGAAGCCCGCGACCGCCTGGTAGACCCGTCGCCGGGTGTACGTGCGCAGCCCGCTTCCCTCAAGCGCTGTCGCGAACTTGGGATCTTCGGCGTACAGCGCTCGCTCCATCTGCTCGAGCATGCGCTGCTCGTGCTCCGAGAGCGGCACGGAGTCCTCCTCATCGTGCAGTCGCCGGGGCGACCCGGGGGGTCCCTTCAGGATAGGCAGGGAATCGCCCCCGTGAAACCCGCCCCTCTGCGCCAATTGACCAACCGGAACCCGCCATGGGCGTCGCGGCTCGCTGAGGCTTCCATTCCCCGGCGGCCGATCCGTCATGCCGGAACGGTCTCCCTCGATCATACGGCGCGCCGCACCCATTCGGGGGGCCTGTGGCGTACTCCATGCGCAGCCAAGGCGCTGATCAGCGGTGGTGCCTCAGGAGTGGGCTCAGGCCCCGGCCGCCGCATCGGCATCGTCGGCCCCACCAGTCCCACCGGTCCCAGGGGCCCCGCCGGTCTCGCCCAGGACGTGCAGCTGGGTGGCCACCGAGTGGAACGCGGGGAGCTCGGCCGCGGCCTCCTCCAGCTTCAGCAGCGCTTCCAGGGCTCCGGGCTCGGTGTCCACGAGGACGCCGGGCACGAGGTCGGCGAAGACCCGCACGCCGTGCACGGCACCGACGCGCAGGCCCGCGCCCTCGACCAGTTCCGTGAGCTGCTCGGCGGTGAAGCGGCGCGGTACGGGGTCACCCGTGCCCCATCGTCCGTTCGGGTCGTCGAGCGCCTGGAGGGCCTCCTTGAAGTGGCCGGCGAGGGCCCGGGCCAGCACCGCACCGCCCAGCCCGGCGGCGAGCAGGCTGAGGACGCCTTCCGGGCGCAGGGCCGCGACCACGTTGCGGACGCCCTCGGCCGGGTCGTCCACGTACTCCAGGACGCCGTGGCACAGCACCGCGTCGTAGCCACCGCGCTCGGCCACGTCGAAGAGGCCGTGGGCGTCACCCTGGACGCCCTTGACGCGGTCGGCGACACCGGCCTCTGCGGCGCGGCGCTCCAGGGCGAACAGCGCGTTGGGGCTGGGGTCGACGACGGTGACCCGGTGGCCGAGGCGGGCGACGGGCACGGCGAAGTTGCCGCTGCCGCCTCCGGTGTCGAGGACGTCCAGCGACTCCCGACCCGTGACCTTGACCCGGCGGTCCAGGGCGTCCTGGAGGACCTCCCAGACCACGGCGGTACGGAGTGAGGCGCGGGGGCGCATCGGGTCCGACACGTCAGTTGACTCCTCGGCGCGGCACCGCCTCTTGCACGGCGGCGCGAACGGGGCGTCTCCCCCGGCCCCGGCCACGGGGAGGGAAGACTTCAGGCGTCCCCCACCCTATTGCCTCGGCCGCCACGTCCGGATGCCCCGGTCCCAGGAGGCCACGCGGGCCGGGCGGGCCCGGGCGGCGGTCAGCCCGCGTCCGGCATGTCACTCCCCGCGCGGGGCCCCTCCGGCTGGTCCTGGTCCGGGCGGGGCTGCGGGAGGACCGGCTGCAGGACCAGCGTTCGCTCGACGAGGCGCAGGAACATCGCCACGTCGCGTATCAGGTCGTCGGCGTCCCGGCCGGTGGCCGCGCCCTCGATGCCGGCCTCGGCCCGGGCGCGGCGCCGGGCACCGGCGGCGAAAAGGGCGCTCCACTCGGTCAGCTCGGGTGCGATCTCGGGGAGCACTTCCCAGGCGCTCCGGATCTTGGCCCGGGCCCGGGGCGAGGTCTCCGGGCGTCCGCGGGCGGCGAGCACTGCGGCGGCGGTGCGCAGGGCGGCGAGGTGGGCCGTCGCGTAGCGCTCGTTCGGTGTTTCCAGAGTGGTGGCCTCGTCGAGGCTCGCGCGCGCCTGGGCGAGGAGGTCGAGGGCGGCGGGCGGGGCCGTGGCCCGGCGGAGCACGGGGTGCACGTCGCTCGCCGGGCCGGTCAGTGAGGGGGCAGGGCCGGTGGCGCGGCGCCGGCGGGCGGCTGCTGCGTGATAGCTGGCCATGACGAACCTCCTGTCGTCAGTTGACGGCACGTCACGTCACGGAGTGCCGTATGTGACCCATCGTGAGGTATGGCACTGACAATCCGTTCTGACCTGCCGTTTTGCTTCGCTCGCAGGTTCGGAGTAGTTTTTGCACTGACCAGTCAGTTCAAATTCAGGGGAAGCGCGTGGGGGAACAGACAGGAGGGGTGCGGATCGTCACCGACGGCCTCGGGATCAAGGGGCCACGGGGGTGGGCGGTCCGCGGGATCTCCGTCGACGCGGAGCCGGGGGCGCTCGTCGCGGTGGTGGGCCCGTCCGGGACGGGCCGGACGTGCCTGCTGCTCGCGCTGACGGGCCGGATGAAGGTCTCGCAGGGCACGGCCGTCGTGGGCGACGCGAGGCTGCCCAAGCAGATGGCGGCCGTGCGCGGCATCAGTGCGCTGGCGCACGTCCCGGGGGTCACCGACCTCGACCCGGCGCTGACCGTGGGCGAGCACCTGCACGAGCGGGCACTGCTCCAGCAGCGGTTCGGCGCCTCGCTGCGCGCACTGCTGCGGCCCCGCGGCGAGCGGGCGGCCGAGGCCCGGCGGCGCGTGGACGCCGCGCTCGAAGCCGCCGGGCTCGACCTGGAGGCCCTGCCCAAGGGACCGCGCACGGCGGTACGGGACCTGGAGCGCCTGGAGGCGCTGCGGCTGTCGATCGCCCTCGCCCTGGTCGGCGAGCCGCGGCTGCTCGGCGTCGACGACGCCGACCTCAAGCTGTCGGACGGTGAGCGCGAGGAGGTCCAGGCACTGCTCAGGTCCCTGGCCGACGCCGGGACGACGGTCGTGGCGGTGTGCAGCGAGGCCCCCGAGGGCGCCGTGAGGATCTCCACCGCGCAGAGCGCCGAAGAGCGGGCAGCCGAAGCCGACGAGACCCGCCAGGCGGGCGACACCGAACAGGCAGACCGGGCAGGCCCGTCCGACCACGCGGACCACGCAGACCACGAGGACGCGGCGGACCGGGCGGACGAGGCCGACGAGGCCGGTCAGGGAGAGGAGAAGGCCGATGCGGTCGCCGAAACTCGCCGCGCTTGAGCTGCGCCGCTTCGGGCGGGGGAAGCTGCCGCGCGCCGCGCTGGTCGCACTGCTGGTGCTGCCGCTGCTGTACGGCGCGCTGTACCTGTGGTCGTTCTGGGACCCGTACGGCCGTCTGGACAAGATCCCGGTGGCGCTGGTGAACGACGACAAGGGAGCGACCGCCGACGGCAAGAAGATCACGGCGGGTGACGACATCACGAAGGGCCTGCGCGACAGCAAGACCTTCGACTGGCGGGAGGTGAGCGCCGCCGAGGCCCGCAGGGGCGTCGAGGACGGCAGCTACTACCTGTCGCTCACGCTGCCCGCCGACTTCAGCGAGCGGATCGCCTCCAGCTCGGGGAACACCCCGGAGACCGGCGCCCTCCAGGTGCGCACGAACGACGCGAACAACTACATCGTCGGGCAGATCTCCCGGACGGTCTTCAGCGAGGTGCGGCAGGCGGCGTCCACGAAGACGTCCCGGTCCTTCCTGGACAAGATCTTCGTGTCGTTCTCCGACATCCACGGCAAGACCGTGAAGGCGGCCAAGGGGGCCGACCGGCTCAACGGCGGCATCGACAAGGCCGAGAAGGGCTCCAAGGACCTCGCCGACGGCCTGAAGGACGCCAAGGGCGGCAGCGGCAGGCTGGCCACCGGCCTGAAGAAGCTCCACACCGGCGCGGGCGACCTGGAGGACGGTTCGAAGCAGGTCGCGGAGGGCACGCAGAAGCTCGCCGACCGGGTCAACGGCACCGCCGACAAGGTCGGCCCGTTCCTCAAGGGCAACGAGAAGACCATCGGTGACACCGCCCAGTTGGTCGCCGACTCCTCCAAGGTGATCCGCAAGCACCTGGACACCCTGGTGAAGACGGCCCCGACCGCCGCCAAGGGTGCCCGCGCGGCATCCGGCACGCTGAACGACGTCTACGCCCGGCGCTGCGACGATCCGGTCCTGCCGGACGCGGCCTGCTCCGACCTGAAGACGGCCAAGGACGCGGCCGCCGACGTGACCATCATCGCGGACGACCTCAACACGCTGATCGCGGACCAGGACGGCGACCTGGACAAGCTCGACAAGAACCTGGCCACCCTGCAGAAGCAGTCCCAGGCGCTCGCGAACCGGGCACCGCACCTCTCCGAGGACCTCACCGACGCCGTCAAGAAGATCAACGCGCTGAACGACGGTGCGGCCGAGGTCGCCGCCGGTGCGAAGAAGCTGCACAAGGGGATCGGCACGGCCAAGACCGGTGCGGTCGGCCTGGACAAGGGCCTCGGCAAGCTGAAGACGGGCGCGGACGACCTCAACGGCGGGATCTACAAGCTCGTCGACGGCTCCGGGAAGCTCGCCGGCGGCCTGCACGACGGGGCGGAGAAGATCCCCGACTACGACGAGCAGGACCGCGACCGGCGCACCGAGGTCATGGCCGACCCCGTGCGGCTCGCCTCCCATGACCTGCACAAGGCACCCAACTACGGCACCGGCTTCGCCCCGTACTTCATCCCGCTCTCCCTGTGGGTGGGTGCGATGGTGGCGTACATGCTGATCGCGCCCATGAACCGGCGGGCGCTCGCCGCGGGTGCGCCGGCGTGGCGGGTCGCGCTGGCGGGCTGGCTGCCGGTGGTGGCGATCGGGGTGCTGCAGACGGTGGCGCTGATGTCGGTGCTGCACTGGGCGGTCGGCCTGCAGATGGCCCGAGCGGCCGGGACGGTGGGCTTCCTGTTCCTGGTGACGGCGTGCTTCGCGGCGATCGTGCAGTGGCTGAACGCGCGCTTCGGGGCGGCGGGCCGGATCCTCGTCCTCGCGCTGCTGATGCTCCAGCTGACCTCGGCGGGCGGTACGTACCCCGTCCAGACCAGTCCGGGGTTCTTCAACGCCCTCCACCCGTTCCTTCCGATGAGCTACGTCGTCGAGGCGCTCAGGCGGCTCATCACCGGCGGTGGACTCGAACCGGTGGGACACGCGTGCGTGGTGCTGACGGCGTTCACCGCGGGCGCCCTCGCGCTGACCGCCGTGGCGGCCCGTCGGCGCCAGGTGTGGACGCTGGACCGGCTGCACCCGGAGCTGAGCCTGTGAGCCCCACCGTCGCTTCCACCGGGAGGGTTCCTGTGACAATCGGGGCCATGGAAAGCAGCAGTGCCGCGTCGGGCGGCAGCACGCGCCGCGAGGCCACCCGGCAGAAGCTCTATGAGGCGGCCGTCACGCTCATCGCCGAGCAGGGGTTCTCCGCCACGACCGTGGACGAGATCGCCGAGCGTGCCGGGGTCGCGAAGGGCACGGTCTATTACAACTTCGCGAGCAAGTCCGTCCTCTTCGAGGAGCTGCTGCGGCACGGAGTGGGTCTGCTGACCGCCTCCTTGCGGGAGGCGGCCGAGCGGACCGCGGCCGAGGGCGGCAGCAAAGTCGACGCCCTGGACGCGATGATCCGCGCGGGGCTGGTCTTCATCGACCGCTACCCGGCCTTCACGCAGCTGTACGTGGCCGAGCTGTGGCGCACCAACCGGACCTGGCAGTCCACGCTGATGGTGGTCCGGCAGCAGGCCGTCGCCGTCGTGGAGGACGTGCTGCGCGACGGTGTGGCGGGCGGGGAGTTCAGCGAGGAGATCGACATCTCGCTGACGGCGTCCGCGCTGGTCGGCATGGTGCTCGTGGCCGCCCTGGACTGGAAGTCGTTCCAGGCGGAACGCTCCCTGGACGATGTCCACGCAGCGCTGTCCCGGCTCCTCCAGGGGCGGGTCAGCGGCTGCCGCTGAGCGAACCGCTCCGCACACGTGAAGGCGCCGGTCCGGTGTGGCCGCGTCCCCCGCGGGCCACCTCGAACCGGCGCCTTCCCCACTCCCCCGTTTTTCCTTCTCCTGCTCCCCCGTGCGTCCCCCGGCAGGACCCCCATCCGGTCGTCCCCCGGTTTTCCCCGGTTGCCCGGTTCTCCCCCGTGTCTCGCTCCCGCCGACGCCGTCGGCGGAAGGAGCGGATCGCGGGCCGGCTCCGTTCCGGCGCCCCGTGTCGCCGGTGCCGGAGCCGTGCCCCTCTCCGTGCCTCCACTCTCTCGTCAGCGCAGGTCGGCCCCCATCCGCGCGCATACTCAACTCCCCGGCTAGGTATACGTACTCAGTGCTGCGCACGGAGCCCCACGCCGCCCGTCGCCGCCTGGTCACCACGACGTCCGCGCCCGTACTCGGCAGGCCGCGGGCCGGGGCTGTCGGTGGGGGCCGATAAAGTCGCCGGCATGGCACGGATTGCGGTGATCGGCGCCGGGATGGGCGCGCTGGCGGCTGCCGCCCGGCTGGCCGTCGCGGGCCACCGGGTGGCGGTGTACGAACGGACGGACACCTACGGCGGAGCTGTGCGCCGCTTCGAGCGTGAGGGGTTCTCCTTCGACACGGGCCCCGCCCTGCTGCCGCTGCCCGCCGTGTACCGCGACCTGTTCGTGAAGACCGGCAAGGAACCGCTGGAGTCCTGCGTCGAGCTGGTCCAGGTCGACCCGTCGGCCCGGCACGTGTTCGCGGACGGCACCGAGGTGTCGCTGCCGAACGCCTCGCGCGCGGGTGTCGTCGCCGCCCTGGACGAGGGGCTCGGCGCGGGCGCCGGGAAGCGCTGGGGCGACTTCCTGGTCCGGGCCCGCGAGGCCTGGGACCGGACCCGCAGGCCGCTGCTGGAGGAGCCGCTGTGGCCGAACTGGCAGGTGCTGGCCGAGCGCGAGCCCTACCCGTCGGTGCCCCACAAGCGGCTGCTGCGCACTCGCCGGGCCGGGACCCTCGCCGAGATCGGCGCCTGGGAGCTGCGCGACCCCCGGCTGACGGCCCTCCTGGAGAGTCATGCCCTCGGTCACGGCCTGGACCCCAGGGTCACCCCGGCGAGCGCGGCCGTACTGCCGTACATGGAGCACGCCTTCGGCACCTGGTACGTGCGCGGCGGGCTGCGCGAGCTGGCGCGGGCCGTCCATGAGCGGTGTCTCGCCCGCAAGGTCGAGTTCAACTTCGGCGCCGATGTCACCGGCGTGCTGGAGAAGGACGGCCGGGCGTCAGGGGTGGAGCTCGCGGACGGGTCGGTGGCGGAGGCGGACTTCGTGGTCGCCGGGGTCGCGCCCGGCGCACTGGCCCGGATGACGGCGGGCACCGTCGTACGGGGGGACGGCGAGGTGCCGCCGCAGCCGGCCGCGGCCTCCCGGCTGACGGTCCTGCTGGCCCTGCGCGGCGCCCGCCCAGAGGGCACGGCGCACCGCACCGTGGTGCACGCCGAGGACCGCGAGGCGGAGTTGGAGGCCCTGTTCGGCACGGCGGCCGGGACCTCCCGTCCCACGGTGACGGTCCTGCGGCCCGACGACCCGGGCCCGGCCCCGGCGGACCACGAGGCGGTCACCCTCACCACGGTGGTGCCCGCGCGTCCCGGCCGGCCCCACGACGACCTCGCCGACCACATGATCACCGCCGCCGAACGTGCCGTCCCCGGTCTGCGCGACCGTCTCCTCTGGCACGAGGTGAGCACCCCGGACGACATCGCGGACGCGACGGGCGCGGAGGGTGGAGCGGTCCCCGTGCCGGCCCTCGCGGCGGGCGGCGGGCGGCTGCTGCATCCGGCCAACGGCACGCGGGTGCCGGGTCTGTTCGCCGTGGGCGGCTGGGCTCACCCCGGCGGCGGGCTGCCGCACGCGGGGATGTCGGGCGCGCTGGTGGCGGGGCTGATCGTGGAGGGGCCGGAGTTCCGCGGCTCGCAGTGAGCACTCCGCCGCCGCGGAGCCAGGTCAGTCCTCAGAAACGGTACTGCTCGTCGAAGCCGTTGCCCTGCGGCTGCTGCCCGCCCCCGTGGTAGGGGTACGGCTGCTGCTCGGGCGGCAGTTCCTGCCCGTACTCGTCGGTGTTGCGCTGCTGCGGGACCCACACCCCGCCGGGCGGGCTCTCGCCGCCGTAGGTGCCGGCGTACTGCTCCTGGCCGTACATCTGCTGGCCGTAGTACTGCTGGTCGCCGTAGGTGCCGTCGTACGAGCCCTGGCCGTAGGTCGACGAGCCGATGTACGGGTCGGAGTAGGCGGCGTACTGCTGCTGACCGGTGGCGTCGTAGCCCTGCTGCTGGCCGTAGCCGGAGTAGTCGTAGGCGTAGCCCTGGTCGGCGGCCTGGGCGGCGTACTGATCGTGGGACTGCTGTCCGCCGGCCTGGTACCCGGTGTCGTAGACACCGTACGAACCGCTGTCCTCGGGCATGGGCTGGGGCTCGTAGACGGCGGTGGTCTCGGCGGACGTCGGCTGCGCCGGGCGGGCGGGGGTGAAGACGTCGTCCCCGTCGTAGTCGTCGTCCCGGCCGTGGGGAGCGGGGTCGCGGCGGTAGGCGGCCGCCCCGTCGTCGTAGCCGTCCTCGGCCTCGAGCCCGGACACCTCCAGGGTCGGCTCCTGGCGGCCGCGCTCACCGCGGCGGCGCTTGCTGCCGCCCAGCGCGGGCGCGTTCATCGCCCAGCCGGCCGCGAAGCCGCTGCGGAACGACAGGGTGACGTAGGTCTGCCCGACCGCGAAGGCGGCCGCGCCCAGTCCGATCACGACGACCGACGGGATCAGGACACCGACGACGACGCCGAGGAACCCGGCGAAGGCCAGCAGGCGCCAGCGCAGCCGCGCCTTGTACTGCAGCAGCACCTCGCCCAGCAGCCACAGCGCGACGATGCCGAACGCGATGTAGAGGACCGCCCAGCCCATGTACGCCCCTCTCACAGTGGCCGCTACGCAGTGTGTCGTATACCGGTGCGAACGGTCTAGGCCTGCGATGAGTGGTGCAGGCCCAGGTTCTCGTAGATCTCCAGTGTCGCGGTGGAGTTGTTGAGCGTGATGAAGTGCAAGCCGGGCACGCCCTCGTCGAGCAGCCGCGCACAGAACTCCGTGGCGAATTCGATCCCAATGGAGCGTACAGCGGCCGGATCGTCTTTTGCTGTGAGGATCCGCTCTTTCAGGGCAGCCGGGAACGCGGCGTTGGTGAGGGAACCGATCCGTTCCAGCGTCTTCACGCTCGCGATCGGCATGACCTCGGGAATGATCGGGGTGTCGCAGCCGGCGGCCGAGACCCGGTCGCGCAGCCGGAGGTAGTCCTCGGGCTGGAAGAACATCTGCGTGATGGCGTAGTCCGCGCCCGCCCGGCACTTGTCGACGAAGTGGCGGACGTCGGTGTCCCAGTCGCGGGAGCGCGGGTGCATCGCCGGGAAGGCGGCGACGCCCACGCAGAAGTCGCCGGAGGCCTTGATCAGTTCGACGAGTTCGGCGGCGTAGGCGAGGCCCCGCGGATGCGGCACCCACTCGCCCATCGGGTCGCCTGGCGGGTCACCGCGCAGGGCGAGCATGTTGCGGATCCCGGCGTCGGCGTACTGGCCGATGATGTTGCGCAGGTCGGCCACCGAGTGGTCGACCGCGGTGAGGTGGGCGATCGGGGTGAGGGTGGTGTCGGAGGCGATCGCCTCGGTCGCCTTGACCGTGCCCGCGCGGGTGGAACCGCCCGCGCCGTAGGTCACGGAGACGAAGTCGGGCGCCACCGCCTCGACCCGGCGCAGCGCGTTCCACAGGTTCCGCTCGCCCTTCGGGGTCTTGGGGGCGTAGAACTCGAACGAGTACGTCGTCTTGCCGGCTGCGAGCATGTCGCGGACGGTGCGCGCGTGGTCCGACCTGATGGATGCGGTGCCGAGGGCCATACCGGCAGGTTAGCCAGGGGCCGTCGGTCCCCCAACCGCAGGCCGACTTTTGCCGGGATTGTCCGCTTGTTGTCCATCCCTTGGACAAACCGCCGTAACTACGCCTCCCGCAGCCGTTGGGCGAACTCGGCCGCCGCGGCCCCCGGGTCGTCGGCCTCGGTGATCGCCCGTACGACGACGACGCGCCGGGCTCCGGCCTGCAGGACCTGGTCGAGGTTGGAGAGGTCGATGCCGCCGATGGCGAACCAGGGGCGGTCGGTGCCGAGGCCGGCCGTGTACCGGACGAGTTCCAGGCCGGGTGCGTGACGGCCGGGCTTGGTCGGCGTCGGCCAGCACGGGCCGGTGCAGAAGTAGTCCACGCCCTGCTGGACGGCGGCCTCGGCGGCCTCGGACTCGGCGTGAGTGGAGCGGCCGATCAGGACATCGTCGCCGAGGAGGGCACGGGCCGAGGGAACGGGGAGGTCGCCCTGGCCGAGGTGCAGCACGTCGGAGCCGGCGGCGTGGGCGACGTCCGCACGGTCGTTGACCGCCAGGAGCTTGCCGTGCCGGGCGCAGGCCTCGGCGAGGACGGCCAGGTGCTCCAGTTCCTCACCGGCCTCCATGCCCTTGTCCCGCAGCTGCACGATGTCGACCCCGCCGGCCAGCACGGCGTCGAGGAACTCCGGCAGGTCGCCCTGCCGCTTGCGCGCGTCGGTGCAGAGGTAGACCCGGGCGTCGGCGAGCTGGGCCCGTGCGGTGGCGGCGGTGCCGGTCATACGTGTCCCCCTGGGTGTCGTGGCGTACGGGTGTCCGCGTGGGCGTCGTGCGGCGCGGGAATACCCCGGTCCGGCCGCGAGCGCCCCGGGCACCTTACGCCTGCCCCCGGCCCGGCCCCGATGCACCGGTTCCGCCCGGGACGGTCCGCAGCCCGGGCGCGGGCCACCGCCCTGCACGGATCCGCCGGTCCGCCCGGAACGGCCCGCAACCCGGACGCGCGGGCCACCGCCCTGCACGGATCCGCCGCTCGGCCGGAAGGGTCCGCAGCCCGGCCGCGGGTCACCGCCCCGGAGGTCCGGAGCCCGCACGGGCACGAGGCGCCCCCGGGCCGTGGCCCCACGGGCCACGGCCCCACGTCGGGCGGTTGTTCAGGTCCGGCCCCGCGCGTGCGGAGCCGGACGGTTGTCCGGTCGCGGCCGGGTCAGACCGCGAGCGCCTGGGCGCGGCGCTTCACCTCCGTGCCGCGATTCTCGCTGAGCGCCTGCGCGGGGGTGCCAGGCAGGCTGGGGTCCGGTGTGAAGAGCCACTCCAGCATCTCTTCGTCCGTGAAGCCGTCGTCCCGCAGCAGCGTCAGGGTCCCGGACAGGCCCTTGACGACCTTGTCCCCGTCGATGAAGTCGGCGGGGACGTGCAGTGCGCGGTTCTCACCTCGGCGTACGGCGATGAGCTGGCCGTCCTTGACCAGCTGCCGCACACGCGTCACCTCGACGCCGAGCTGTTCGGCGATGTCGGGGAGGGTGAGCCAGGCGGGGACGAGAGCATCGATCTTTGCGTCAATCTCGGTCACGGAAACCAGCCTGCCATTTGCCACTGACAGTCGGAAGCCGGGCGGTCCACCTGGGCGGACGCGCCGGTCCCCGCGGCACCGCACCGCGGCCCTCCCCCGGGCGGGGCCGCCTACGCCGCCGCCGCCTTCATGGGCCTGGCCGGATCCGCCAGCAGCACCGGATTCATCGGGGTGCCCGACTCGATCAGACGGCGGCCCTGCGCCAGGTCCCGGGGCCGGCCCACCGCCAGCAGCGCGACCAGCCGCTCGCCCCGCAGCCAGCAGACCGTCCAGGCCGGACCGGAGGGGTCACCTCGCCACAGGGTCGTGTCCGCGGCCGCGTGGTGCCCCGCGTACTGGACGAACCGCCCGAACTGCTCGGACCAGAAGTACGGCACCGGGTCGTACACCGCCGACGGCTCCCCGGTGGCCCCGCCGACGATGTTCACGGCGACCGTGCGCGGCCCCTGGAGCGCGTTGTCCCAGTGGTGGATCAGCAGGCGCTCGCCGTAGCGCCCGGAGGGGAAGGAGGCGCAGTCGCCGACCGCGTACACGTCCGGCACGGCCGTGCGCAGGTGCTCGTCGGCCACGATCTCGCCGTGGGTGCCCAGCGCGATCCCGGAGCCGGCCAGCCAGGCCGTCGCGGGGCGGGCGCCGATGCCGACGACGACCGCGCCCGCGGGCAGCCGCGAGCCGTCGTCGAGGACGACGACACCGGGCTCGGCGCGCTCCACGCGCGCGTGCGTCCGCAGGACCGCGCCCGCGTCGGCGTACCAGCCGGCCATGGGGGCGGCGACCTCGGCGGGCAGCGCCCCGGCGAGCGGGCGTTCCGCGGCTTCCACCACGGTCACCGCGCAACCCGCCTCGCGGGCGGCCGTGGCGAACTCCGCACCGATCCAGCCCGCGCCGACGACCACGATGTCGTGCCGGCGGGCCAGCACGGGCCGCAGCCGCTCGGCGTCGTCCAGGGTGCGCAGCAGATGCACGCCCGGCACGCCCTCGGTGCCGGCCAGCCGGACGGGTTCCGCGCCCGTCGCGACGACCAGGACGTCGTACGGCACGGGCCCGTCCTCGGTGTCCAGCTCGTGGTCGGCGGGGCGCAGGCCCAGCACTTCGCAGCCGAGCCGCAGTTCGATGCCGAGGGCTTCGAAGTCGACGTCGAAGGCGGAGCCCTCGGACTTGCCGAGCAGGACGGCCTTGGACAACGGGGGCCGGTCGTAGGGCTGGTGGGGCTCGGCGCCGATCAGGATCACGTCACCGGTGAAGCCCCGTTCGCGCAGCGCGACGGCGGTCTGCACCCCGGCCATGCCCGCACCCGCCACGACGACGCGCCGCGGCGCGGACGACCCTGGATCCTGCGTCTGCTCGCTCACCTGATCACCATAGACACCTGACGTTCTGTCAGTCAGTGCTCATGCGCCGTGACCTGCTCCACAACGCTCGTGCCGTTGCCCCGCTGGGACTCCCATTCCCAGGTCTCCTCCAGCCGCACCCGCCCGTCGGGCAGCTCCACGACCGAGGAGACGCAGTGCCCGGAGGACGTGGTGCCGTCCTGCTTGAGCTGGACGTAGCGGAAGTCCAGCCGGTCACCTTTGCGGGTACCCACGAGGTGCCCGCGTACGACGTCGCCGCCGGTGTACTCGGCCCAGATCTCGCCCTGCCGCTCGTGGTAGGTGAACCGGGTGCGGGTGCCCACCTGGCCCGGGGCCTGGTCGGCGACCCGGGCGAGGACGAGACCGTCGAGGGATCGGGCCATGGGACGAGGCTCCCTTACTGCGGGACGGGGCATCGGGCTAGGGTGGCCAACGTAAAGCACTCGCGGGAGCCCGGACGCACCGGGCTGAGAGGGAGGCTGGCGGCCTCCGACCGTACGAACCTGATCCGGGTCATGCCGGCGAAGGGAGGGGCTGGACGCCCATGTCGCCTACGGCCACATCCACGTCCGTGTCGTCAGACGTCCTGGTCATCGGGGGCGGGATCATCGGCCTGGTCACGGCCTGGCGGGCCGCGCAACGCGGGTTCGCCACGGCCGTCGTGGACCCCGAGCCGGGCGGCGGAGCCGCACAGGTGGCCGCCGGGATGCTGGCCGCCGTCACGGAACTGCACTACGGCGAGCAGACCCTGCTCGGCCTGAACCTCGCCTCCGCCCGGCGCTACCCGGACTTCGCCGCCGAGCTCACCGAGCTGACCGGCCGGGACCTCGGCTACCGCCGCTGCGGCACGCTCGCCGTGGCGCTGGACGCCGACGACCGGGCCCACCTGCGCGAACTGCACGCCCTGCAGCAGCAGTCGGGGCTTCAGTCGCAGTGGCTGTCGGGGCGCGAGTGCCGGCGCCTGGAGCCGATGCTCGCGCCAGGGGTGCGCGGGGGGCTGCGGGTCGACGGCGATCACCAGATCGACCCCCGGCGGCTGGCCGGGGCGCTGGTCGCCGCGTGCGAGCGGACGGGCGTGGTCTTCCACCGGACGTGGGCGGAGCGGCTCGCCGTCGTCCGGGACCGGGCCGCGGGCGCCGTCCTGGCCGACGGAACGGAGGCGACGGCCGGGCAGGTGGTGCTCGCCGGGGGCAGCCTCAGCGGGCGGCTCGCGGGCGTCCCGCAGGACGTGCTGCCTCCCGTGCGGCCGGTGAAGGGGCAGGTCCTGCGGCTGACCATGCCGCAGCGGCACCAGCCGTTCCTGAGCCGGACCGTGCGCGCGGTCGTGCGCGGCAGCCACGTCTACCTGGTGCCGCGCGCGAGCGGCGAGCTCGTCGTCGGGGCCACCAGCGAGGAGCTGGGCTGGGACACCACCGTGACCGCGGGCGGCGTGTACGAGCTGCTGCGGGACGCGCACGAGCTGGTCCCGGGCATCACCGAGCTGCCGCTCACCGAGACCCGG
Organism: Streptomyces sp. NPDC047880; assembly: GCF_040706515.1. Lineage (NCBI taxonomy): Bacteria > Bacillati > Actinomycetota > Actinomycetes > Kitasatosporales > Streptomycetaceae > Streptomyces > Streptomyces sp. NPDC047880. The sequence continues at coordinate 392,813 of NZ_JBEZOK010000002.1, forward strand.
GCCGGCCTTCGGCCCGGGTCCCCCGACAACGCGCCCCTGCTCGGCCCGACCGGTCTGGAGGGCCTGCTGCTGGCGACCGGGCACTACCGCAACGGCGTCCTGCTCACACCCGTGACCGGCGACGCCCTGGCCCACGTCCTGGCGACGGGCGAACTCCCCGAGGAGGCCCGCCCCTTCACCCCGGAGCGCTTCAGTCCCGCGACCGCACTCTCGGAGCAGCCCGCATGAACATCTCCGTCAACGGGGAGCCCCGGGACGTCCGGCCCGGCACGGCTCTCGACACCGTCGTGAGGTCGCTCACCGCCTCGCCCTCGGGCGTGGCCGCCGCCCTCAACGAAACGGTCGTCCCGCGCACCCAGTGGCCCTCCACGCCCCTTTCCGAGGGAGACCGCGTGGAAGTCCTCACCGCCGTCCAAGGAGGCTGACCATGGCCGACGATCCGTTCGTCCTCGGTGGTACGTCCTTCACGTCCCGTCTGATCATGGGCACCGGCGGGGCGCCCAGCCTCGATGTGCTGGAGCGGTCGCTGGCCGCGTCCGGGACCGAGCTGACGACGGTCGCGATGCGCCGGGTGAACGCCTCGGTGCACGGCTCGGTGCTGTCCGTCCTGGACAAGCTCGGCATCCGGGTGCTGCCCAACACGGCGGGCTGCTTCACCGCCGGCGAGGCCGTCCTCACGGCCCGCCTCGCGCGCGAGGCCCTCGGCACCGGCCTCGTCAAACTGGAGGTCATCGCCGACGAGCGCACGCTGCTGCCGGACCCGATCGAGACGCTGGAGGCGGCCGAGACCCTCGTCGACGACGGGTTCACGGTGCTGCCGTACACCAACGACGACCCGGTGCTGGCGCGGAAGCTGGAGGACGTGGGCTGCGCGGCGATCATGCCGCTCGGCTCCCCGATCGGCTCCGGGCTCGGCATCCGCAACCCGCACAACTTCCAGCTGATCGTGGAGCACGCGCGCGTGCCGGTGATCCTGGACGCGGGGGCCGGGACGGCTTCGGACGCGGCGCTGGCGATGGAGCTGGGCTGCGCGGGTGTGATGCTCGCCTCGGCGGTGACGCGGGCGCAGGAACCCGTGCTGATGGCCGACGCCATGCGGCACGCGGTGGAGGCGGGGCGGCTGGCGTACCGGGCGGGGCGGATCCCCCGGCGGCATTTCGCCGAGGCGTCGTCGCCGGCCGAGGGCATGGCCGTGCTGGATCCGGAGCGGCCCGCCTTCCGGTAGGGCCGGGGGCACGTCACAAGGCCCGGGAGACACGTCACAGGTCGGCTGCAGTCCCGCCCCGGAATCCGCCGGGGGGACGGGGCTGTCGGTCGTGGCTCGTACACTCGCCTGCGTGGACACGACCCTTCAGGACCCCTTGGTCGGGCAGGTGCTCGACGGCCGGTATCGCATCGACGCGCGGATCGCGGTCGGCGGGATGGCCACGGTCTACCGGGCCGTGGACACCCGGCTCGACCGGGTCCTCGCGCTCAAGGTGATGCACCCCTCGCTCGCGGTCGACGCCTCGTTCGTCGAGCGGTTCATCCGCGAGGCGAAGTCCGTGGCCCGGCTGGCCCATCCGAATGTGGTGCAGGTCTTCGACCAGGGCACCGACGGCTCGTACGTGTACCTGGCGATGGAGTACGTCGCGGGCTGCACCCTGCGGGACGTGCTGCGCGAGCGCGGGGCCCTGCAGCCGCGGGCCGCCCTGGACATCCTGGAGCCGGTGCTGGCCGCACTGGGCGCGGCGCACCGCGCCGGGTTCGTGCACCGCGACATGAAGCCCGAGAACGTCCTGATCGGGGACGACGGCCGGGTGAAGGTCGCCGACTTCGGGCTCGTCCGGGCCGTCGACACGGTGACGAACACCACCGGCACCGTGCTCGGCACGGTCTCGTACCTCGCCCCGGAGCAGATAGAGAACGGCACCGCCGATCCCCGCGTCGACGTGTACGCGTGCGGCGTGATGCTGTACGAGATGCTGACCGGCGACAAGCCGCACGACGGGGACTCCCCCGCCGTGATCCTCTACAAGCACCTGCACGAGGACGTGCCCCCGCCGTCGGCGACCGTGCCCGGTATGGCGTACGAGCTGGACGCGATGGTGGCCTCGGCGACGGCCCGCACCCCGGCCGTGCGCCCGCACGACGCGGTGGCGCTGCTCGCGCAGGTCCGGGACGGGCGCGCCCGGCTGGACGAGGACCAGCTGGACGCGGTGCCGCCCCAGGCGCTCGCGGTGGACCACGACAACGGCGACGACCGGACGACCGTGATCCCGCGCGCCCTGACGACGCCGCGCCCGCTGCCGGCCGACGGGGAGGACGACGCTTCCGGGCCCGCCCTCAACCGCACCAGCCGCTTCGCGTCCCCGCCGCCGCCCCCGCCGTCCCGGCGCCGCCCGGGCATCCGGCGCGGCCCGGCGGCGATCGTCGTCGCCGTCCTGCTCGTGCTCGGCCTCGGCGCCGGCGTCTGGTACATCAACTCCGGCCAGTTCACCAAGGTCCCGCCGCTGCTGGCGAAGACCCAGGACGAGGCCGAGGACCGGCTGCAGGACGCGGGTCTGGAGGTCGGCAAGGTCAGCCACGCCCACAGCGACACCGTCAAGCGCGGCACGATCATCAGCACCAACCCCGAGCCGGGCGCCCGGATCCGCGTCAACGATTCCGTGTCGTTCACCATCTCCGACGGTCCCGAGACCGTGCGCGTGCCCGCGCTGGCCGGCCAGAAGCTGGACAAGGCGCAGGACCAGCTGAGGGAGGGCGGGCTGGAGCCGGGCATGGTCACCCGGCGGTTCAGCGAAGACGTACCGCGCGGCTCGGTGGTCTCCGCGCGCCCGGCCGACGGCACGAAGGTGCGCGCGGGCACGGCCGTCGAGCTGGTCGTCAGCAAGGGCGCCCCCATCGACATCCCCGACGTCACCGGCTCCGACGAGGCCGACGCGCGGACCGAGCTGACGGAGGCCGGCCTCAAGGTGAAGATCGCCACCGAGCGGGTCAACTCCTCCGAGTACGACAAGGGCCAGGTGGTCCGGCAGACACCGGCGTCCGGCACCGCGGCCGAGGGCGACACGGTGACGCTGACGCTGTCGAAGGGTCCCGAGATGATCGAGGTCCCGGACGTGGTCGGTGACAGCGTCGACGACGCCAGGCAGGCGCTGGAGGGCGCCGGGTTCGAGGTCGACGAGGACCGCGGCCTGCTCGGCATCTTCGGCGACGAGGTCAAGAGCCAGTCCGTCGAGGGCGGTCAGACCGCGCCCAAGGGCTCCACGATCACCATCAAGATCAGGTGACGACGGCGGGCGGGAGCCCGTGGACGGGGCAGGGCCGGACGCATGACACCCTGAACGGGTGAACAGTCAGCTGTCCGGCCCCTCCCGCAACCCGGTGGGCGGCCACGTCCCCGTCGCCGGTGGGCTCCACTCCGTCGGTCTGTCGTACGCCCGTGATCTGGAGGCGGAGGCCGTCCAGGTCTTCGTCGCCAACCCGCGGGGCTGGGCCACACCGACCGGGAACCCGAAGCAGGACGAGGCGTTCCGCGCGGCGTGCGCGGACGGGTCGATCCCGGCGTACGTGCACGCCCCCTATCTGATCAACTTCGGTTCGCACACCGAGGCGACCGTGGAGCGGTCGGTGGAGTCGCTGCGGCACTCCCTGCGGCGCGGGCGGGAGATCGGGGCGCTGGGCGTGGTCGTGCACACCGGCAGCGCGACCGGCGGCCGGGAGCGGTCGGTGGCGCTGAAGCAGGTACGGGAGCACCTGCTGCCGCTGCTGGACGAGCTGACCCATGACGACGACCCGTTCCTGCTGCTGGAGTCGACGGCGGGCCAGGGCGCCTCGCTGTGCTCGCGGACGTGGGACTTCGGCCCGTACTTCGAGGCGCTGGACGCCCATCCGATGCTGGGCGTGTGCCTGGACACCTGCCACATCTACGCCGCCGGGCACGACCTGACCGGCCCGAGCGGTATGCACCAGACGCTGGACCTGCTGGTGGACACGGTCGGCGAGGGCCGGCTGAAGCTGATCCACGCCAACGACTCCAAGGACGTGGTGGGCGCGCACAAGGACCGGCACGAGAACATCGGCGTCGGCCACATCGGTGAGGACCCGTTCCGGGCGCTGATGACGCACCCCGCGACCGCGGGCGTGCCGCTGATCATCGAGACGCCGGGCGGTAAGCAGGGGCACGCGGCCGACGTGGAACGGCTGAAGAAGCTGCGCGACGGCTGACGCCTCAGAGGTCGGGGCCGTCCCCGGGCTCCTCCTGGTAGGAGTAGCGCTGTTCCCGCCAGGGGTCGCCGATGTTGTGGTAGCCGCGCTCCTCCCAGAAACCCCGCCGGTCGGCGGTCATGTACTCCACGCCGCGGACCCACTTCGGTCCTTTCCAGGCGTAGAGGTGAGGGACGATCAGGCGCAGCGGGAAGCCGTGCTCGGCGGTGAGCAGTTCGCCGTCCTTGTGGGTGGCGAACAGGACACGTTCGTCGGCGAAGTCGGACAGCCGGAGGTTGGAGCTGAATCCGTACTCGGCCCACACCATCACATGGGTGACATCGTCAGCGGGCGGTGCGAGGTCCAGCAGCGTGCGCGCGGGGATGCCGCCCCACTCGGCGCCCAGCATGCTGAACTTCGTGACGCAGTGCAGGTCGGCCACGACGGTGGTGTGCGGCAGGGCCGTGAACTCCTCGTGGCTCCAGCAGTGCTTGCCGCCGTCGGCGGTGGCGCCGAAGACGCGGAACTCCCAGCGCTCGGGCCGGAACTTGGGCACGGGCCCGTAGTGCGTGACCGGCCAGCCGCGTTGCAACCGCTGTCCCGGGGGCAGCTCCGGCTGCGTCGCTCCTGCTGGATCGCGCCCTTCTCCCGATTCGTGTTCCAGCGGCTGACCCATGACTCCATCCTGACAGACCCGGGGTGGTGCCCCTGACCGAGGCCATCCCAGAGCTGCACAAAATGGACTAAGCATGCCCTTACTTACTAAGTGAACACTTACTGGACGATCTTCTCCGCCAGTGGAATCATGCGGCGCAACCTGCCAGTTCCCCCCGCGCGGAAGGAGCCTCTGCGATGCAGGGCGACCCCGAGGTCCTCGAATTCCTCAACGAGCAGTTGACCGGCGAGCTGACGGCGATCAACCAGTACTGGCTGCACTACCGGATCCAGGACAACAACGGCTGGACCAAACTCGCCAAGTACACGCGTGAAGAATCCATCGACGAGATGAAGCACGCGGACAGGATCACCGAGCGCATCCTCATGCTGGACGGCCTGCCGAACTACCAGCGCCTCTTCCACGTACGTGTCGGCCAGACGGTCACCGAGATGTTCCAGGCGGACCGGCAGGTCGAGGTCGAGGCGATCGACCGGCTCAAGCGCGGGATCGAGGTGATGCGCACCAAGGGCGACATCACGTCCGCGAACCTCTTCGAGGACATCCTCGCGGACGAGGAGCACCACATCGACTACCTGGACACACAGCTGGACCTGATCGAGAAGCTCGGCGAGGCGCTGTACATCGCGCAGCAGATCGAGCAGCCGAGCTAGGTCGTGTCCGCAGAGTCCCGGCTGCCGTCAGGCGGCGTCGTCCAGTTCCGCGAGGACCGGCTCACCGCGGTCGGCCAGATCGCGGCGCGGGCAGGAACCCCTGCCGAGGATCGCCTGGATACGGCGCACACAGGAGCCGCAGTCCGTACCCGCCTTGCAGGCGGAGGCGATCTGGCGGGGAGTGCAGGCACCGCCGTCCGCGTGCTGCTTGACCTGCTGCTCGGTGATCCCGAAGCAACTGCAGACGTACACGCGGTTCACCTCCCGACGGGGTTGATCTGTGCTGCCGTCCCCGTTGATCGGTGAGGCTAACCTAACCTTACCCGTCGGGTCCGGAGCACAAAAGTGGAGCGGGGCGCGGATCGTGTGATCCGCGCCCCAGTCCTTGCCCCGGTAACAGGCGGACCCGTCACTGGCCCCTGTACATCACTGGTCCCTGTACATCTCGGCCACGAGGAACGCCAGGTCGAGCGACTGGCTGCGGTTGAGCCGGGGGTCGCAGGCCGTCTCGTAGCGCTGGTGCAGGTCGTCGACGAAGATCTCGTCGCCGCCGCCCACGCATTCCGTGACGTCGTCGCCGGTGAGCTCCACATGGATGCCGCCCGGGTGGGTGCCGAGGGCCTTGTGGACCTCGAAGAACCCCTTGACCTCGTCGAGCACGTCGTCGAAGCGGCGGGTCTTGTGCCCGGAGGCCGCCTCGAAGGTGTTGCCGTGCATCGGGTCCGTCACCCAGGCCACGGTCGCGCCCGAGGCGGTGACCTTCTCCACCAGCTCGGGGAGCTTGTCGCGGACCTTGTCGGCGCCCATGCGGACGATGAAGGTCAGCCGGCCCGGCTCACGCTCGGGGTCGAGGCGCTCGATGTACTGCAGCGCGTCCTCGGCCGTCGTCGTCGGACCCAGCTTGATGCCGATCGGGTTGCGGATCTTCGAGGCGAACTCGATGTGCGCGTGGTCCAGCTGCCGGGTGCGCTCACCGATCCACACCATGTGGCCGGAGACGTCGTACAGCTGCCCGGTGCGCGAGTCGACCCTGGTCAGCGCGGACTCGTAGTCGAGCAGCAGCGCCTCGTGCGAGGCGTAGAACTCGACCGTCTTGAACTCCTCCGGGTCGGTCCCGCAGGCGTGCATGAAGTTCAGCGCGTTGTCGATCTCGCGCGCCAGCTGCTCGTAGCGCTGCCCCGACGGGGACGACTTCACGAAGTCCTGGTTCCAGGCGTGCACCTGGCGCAGGTCGGCGTAGCCGCCGGTGGTGAAGGCGCGCACCAGGTTCAGCGTGGAGGCGGAGGCGTGGTACATCCGCTTCAGCCGCTCGGGGTCCGGGACGCGGGCCTCTTCGGTGAAGTCGAAGCCGTTGACGGAGTCACCGCGGTAGGTCGGCAGCGTCACGCCGTCGCGGGTCTCGGTCGGCTTGGAGCGCGGCTTGGAGTACTGGCCGGCGATGCGCCCGACCTTGACCACCGGCACGGACGCGGCGTACGTCAGCACGGCGCCCATCTGCAGCAGGGTCTTGAGCTTGTTGCGGATGTGGTCGGCGGACACCGCGTCGAAGGCCTCGGCGCAGTCGCCGCCCTGGAGGAGGAACGCCTCTCCCTTGGCGACGGCAGCCATCCGGGCGCGCAGCTGATCGCACTCGCCCGCGAAGACGAGCGGCGGATACGACTCGAGGTCCGCAACGACTGCGCGCAGAGCCTCGGGGTCGGGGTACTCGGGCTGCTGCGCCGCGGGCAGGTTTCGCCAGGTGTTGCCAGCACTCGCGCTGGTCTTAGCGTTCACGGTCACGCCACCAACACTACGGGGTCGTGTCGGGCGTCCTGACCCATGCCCAGCAAGTGAGACACCCCGAACACCCCTCGGACATGGGGTAGGGTGCGTCGCATGTTCGCGCATTCGACCCAGACCTGGTGGTGGACCGCTCATCCGGCGGCCCGCTGACTGCGCGTACTCAAGACTTCGCGAAGGCCGCCCGAGGGGCGGCCTTCGGTGTTTCCCGGGGTCCGTTCCTCTCCCACCGAGATGGAGTACGGACCCATGAACCTGCTCGGCCTGCCGGACGACTCCCGTCCGTTCGCCCTGCTGCGCCGCCGCACCCCGGGCCACGACCACGATGTGGTCGAGGTCCTGATCGGCCCGGTCGCCTCGTACGACCGGCTCGCCGACCTCCCCGACCGGAGCCTGGCGCTGGTGCCCTTCCGGCAGATCCGCGAGCGCGGCTTCGACGTCCGCGACGACGGCACGCCCCTGCTGGCACTCACACCCGAGGAGTCGTACGGCGTCCCGCTGGTTGACGCCCTGGCGCAGCTCCCGGCGCACGAGGTACGCGTCGAGGGCGGTGGTTTCGACGTCGCCGACGAGGAGTACGCGCAGATCGTCGGGCGCGTGCTGCGCGAGGAGATCGGGCAGGGCGCGGGTGCGAACTTCGTGATCCGCCGGACGTACGCGGGCGAGATCCCCGGCTTCGGCCGGGCCGACGCGCTGGCGCTGTTCCGGCGGCTGCTGGAGGGCGAGCGCGGGGCGTACTGGACGTTCGTCGTGCACACCGGGGACCGCACGCTGATCGGGGCCAGCCCCGAGGTGCACGTGCGGATGTCCGGCGGCACGGTCGTCATGAACCCGATCAGCGGCACCTACCGCTACCCCGCCGAGGGGCCGACGCCCGAGCACCTGCTGGACTTCCTCGCCGACGGCAAGGAGATCGAGGAGCTGTCGATGGTCGTCGACGAGGAGCTCAAGATGATGTGCACCGTCGGCGACATGGGCGGAGTGGTCGTCGGCCCCCGGCTGAAGGAGATGGCGCACCTCGCGCACACCGAGTACGAGCTGCGCGGCAGGTCGACCCTGGACGTGCGGGAGGTGCTGAAGGAGACCATGTTCGCGGCGACCGTCACCGGCTCGCCGGTGCAGAACGCCTGCCGGGTGATCGAACGGCACGAGAGCGGAGGGCGCGGGTACTACGCGGGGGCCCTGGCCCTGATCGGCCGGGACGCGGGCGGGCTCCAGACCCTGGACTCCCCCATCCTGATCCGCACCGCCGACGTCGACGCGGGCGGACGGCTGCGGGTGCCGGTCGGCGCGACGCTGGTGCGCGGCTCCGACCCGGCGAGCGAGGTGGCCGAGACCCACGCCAAGGCGGCGGGTGTGCTGGCGGCTCTGGGGGTGGGGCCGTCCCGGCCGCGTGCGGAGCGGACGCGGCCGCGCCTCGCCGACGACCCTCGGGTGCGGGCGGCGCTGGACGGACGCCGGGCCTCGCTCGCGCCCTTCTGGCTGCGGATGCAGGAGCGTTCGCCGGAACCGGCGGGACACGCCCTGGTCGTCGACGGCGAGGACACCTTCACGGCGATGCTCGCGCACCTGCTGCGAGCCGGCGGACTGGCGGTGAGCGTGCGGCGGTACGACGAGCCGGGGCTGCGGGAGGTGGTGCTCGGGCACGACGGTCCGGTGGTGCTGGGGCCCGGGCCCGGAGACCCGTCCGACCTGGCGGATCCGAAGATGCGGTTCCTGCGCTCCCTCACCACCGAGGTGATCAGGGGTGAACGGCAGGGCGTGCTGGGCGTCTGCCTGGGGCACGAGCTGATCGCGGCCGAGCTGGGGCTGGACATCGTGCGCAAGGACGTGCCGTACCAGGGGGCGCAGACGGAGATCGAGCTGTTCGGGCGGCGGGAGACCGTCGGGTTCTACAACAGCTTCGTGGCGCGCTGCGACGACGAGGCGGCGACCGAGCTGTCGGCGCACGGCGTCGAGGTCTCGCGCGCCGAGAACGGTGAGGTGCACGCGCTGCGCGGCCCGCGCTTCGCCGGGGTCCAGTTCCACCCGGAGTCGGTGCTGACGCTGAACGGGGCCGCGATCGTGCGGGAGCTGGTGCGGCAGCTGCGGGGGACGAACGCGCCGTCGGTGTAGTGCGGGTCGGCCGGGGTCGTACGGCCCCGGCCGGCAGCGGCTGCCCGGTGGTCAGCCGGAGAACTCAGCCGAAGAAGACCCCGACCTCCTCGTACAGCGCGGGGTCGACCGTCTTCAGCCGGGCGGTGGCGTCGGCGATGGGGACGCGGACGATGTCGGTGCCGCGCAGGGCGACCATCCGGCCGAAGTCGCGGTCGTGGACGCAGTCGATGGCGTGCAGGCCGAAGCGGGTGGCGAGCCAGCGGTCGAAGGCGCTGGGGGTGCCGCCGCGCTGGACGTGTCCCAGGACCGTGGTGCGGGCCTCGTTGCCCGTGCGCTTCTCGATCTCCTTGGCGAGCCACTCCCCGACCCCGGACAGCCGGACGTGCCCGAAGGAGTCCAGGGACTGGTCCTTGAGGACCATGTCTCCGTCCTTCGGCATCGCGCCCTCGGCGACGACCACGATCGGCGCGTACGACGCCCGGAAACGGGAGGTCACCCAGGCGCACACCTGCTCGACGTCGAAGCGCTGCTCGGGGATGAGGATGACGTTGGCGCCGCCGGCCAGGCCCGAGTGGAGGGCGATCCAGCCGGCGTGCCGGCCCATCACCTCGACGACCAGGACCCGCATGTGGGACTCGGCGGTGGTGTGCAGCCGGTCGATGGCCTCGGTGGCGATGCCGACGGCGGTGTCGAAGCCGAAGGTGTAGTCGGTGGCGGACAGGTCGTTGTCGATGGTCTTCGGCACGCCCACGCAGGGCACGCCGTGTTCGTCGGACAGGCGGGCGGCCACGCCCAGGGTGTCCTCGCCGCCGATGGCGATGAGCGCCTCCACCTCCAGCCCGGCCAGGGTCTCCCCGATGCGGCCAATGCCGTTTCGCGCCTTCAGCGGATTGGTCCGCGAGGAGCCGAGGATCGTGCCGCCGCGGGGCAGGATGCCGCGTACGGCGGGGATGTCGAGCCGGACGGTGTCGCCTTCCATGACTCCTCGCCAGCCGTCCCGGAAACCGGTGAATTCGTAGCCGTACTCCTGCACGCCCTTGCGGACGACGGCCCGGATGACGGCGTTGAGGCCGGGGCAGTCGCCGCCTCCGGTCAGTACTCCGACGCGCATGGAACAGTCCCTTCGGCACAGGTACCTGACGAAGGGTCAGTGTGACGTGCGCCTCACTCGTCGTCGAGGCCCCGCTCTATCGCGTACCTGACGAGTTCCACGCGGTTGTGCAGCTGGAGCTTGCCGAGGGTGTTCTGGACGTGGTTCTGCACCGTGCGGTGGGAGATGACCAGGCGTTCGGCGATCTGCTTGTAGCTCAGGCCCTTGGCGACCAGGCGCAGCACCTCGGTCTCGCGGTCGGTGAGCCGGGGCGCCTTGGGTTCGTCGGTGTCGGGGGCCGGGCCGGGTTCGGAGGCCAGGCGGCGGTACTCACCGAGGACCAGTCCGGCGAGGCCGGGGGTGAAGACCGGGTCGCCGACGGCCGTGCGGCGGACCGCTTCCTGCAGTTCCCCGGTGGAGGCGGACTTCAGCAGATAGCCGGTCGCCCCGGACTTCACGGCCTCCAGGACGTCGGCGTGCTCGCCGCTCGCGGACAGCACGAGCACCCGCAGGGCCGGGTTCGCGGCGACGACCTCCTTGCAGACCTGCACGCCGGGCTTGGCCGGCAGGTTCAGGTCGAGCACGAGGACATCGGGGGCGGCGGCCCTGGCGCGGCGTACGGCCTGCTCGCCGTCGCCCGCGGTGGCGACCACCTCGAAACCCGACTCGGCGAGGTCGCGGGCGACCGCGTCGCGCCACATGGGGTGGTCGTCGACGACCATGACCTTGATCGGGTCCTGCCGGTCTTCGGCACTCTCCGTCATCGCTGCTCCGCCTTCCCCCGTGTGCTCGCCACGTCCTTCGGTACCTTCAGCTCGACCTCCGTGCCCTGACCGGGCACCGAGATCAGTTCCGCGCTGCCGCCCAGGTCGCGCAGCCGGCCGCGGATCGACAGGGCGACGCCCAGCCGCCCCTCGCCCTCGGCCTGGTCCAGCCGCCCCTCGGGGATGCCGGGTCCGTCGTCCCGTACGGTGACGATCACCTCGTCGGGCTCGTCCTCGACCAGGATCCACGCCCGCGCGTCCTGACCGGCGTGCCGGCGGACGTTGTCCAGGGCTGCCCCGACGGCGGCGGCCACCTCACGGGCCGCGACCGGCGGCAGCGGCACGGGCGCGCCGGGCTCGGCGAGGCTGACCAGGGCCCCCGCGTACGGTGCGAGCAGGGCGCGCAGGTCGACGGGGCCGCTCGGCTCCGGCTCCTCCTCGTCGACGGCCCGGACGACCGCGCCCTCGGCGGCGTCCTCCGAGACCCGCGACACCGGCACCAGCCCGCCGGAGACCAGGGTGCGCAGCGCGACCTCCTGCTCGCCGGCCATCCGGCCCAGCTCGGCCGCCTCTCCCCCGATCACGGCCCCGCGGCGCTGCACCATCGCCAGCACCTGCAGCACGCTGTCGTGGATGTCCCGGGCGAGGCGCTCCCGCTCCCGGGTGGCGGCCTCGATCTCCAGGGCGCGGGCGAGGGTGCGCTCGGAGGCGCGGGCCACCTCGACGACGTAGCCGATGGCGATGGAGGCGATGCAGACCAGGATGACGTTGTGGACGGTGTCCCGGGCCGGGCTGCCGCGCTCGACCAGGTTGGCGACGGCCACGAGTCCGGAGGCGAGGGCCGCCCAGCGCCAGCCGCCCTTGATGGCGAAGGCGAGGACGGCGCCGGCGGTCCAGATCGACGGCAGGGTCGGGCCGCCCGACTGGACCCGCTCGTGGGCGTCGGCGACGGGGGTGAGCAGGATGCCGGTGAGGGCGATGGTCAGGTCGGCGGCGAGGAACCGCCTGGTGCAGCGGGCCGCGTTCGCCACCCTGGGCAGGGTGGCCAGGGTCCAGCCGCACAGCACGGCGAAGAAGACGACGGCGATCCAGGGGCGGGTGAACTCCTCGAAGGCGGTGGCGAACAGGCCGACCGCATACAGCATCGTGAGCACCCGGTAGGCGCTGAGCGCACGCCACAGCGGCTGCTCGACCGACATTCTCATGACGCGCTCGCGCTTGGCCATCTCCCCCGCCCCCCGGCCCGAGCCCCGGCTAGGGCTCGGTCCGCCGCCGCTCCGTCTGCTGTTCCGCCTGCTCTTGCTTGCCGTTTTCCTGCTGCTCGGCCTGCTCGTTCCCGGCCTCTTGCTGCTCGGCCTGATTCTTCTCGGCCTCGTGCCTCTCGGCCTTTTCCTTCTCGGCCTGTTCCTTCTCCGCCCGGGCGAGGGCGGCCTTCGCCGCCTTCTCGGCTTCCTTCTCCGCCTTGGCCGCTTCCGTGAGCTGCCGCTTCATGGCCGTCGCGTACATGTCGACGTACTCCTGGCCGGAGAGCTTCATGATCTCGTACATGACCTCGTCGGTCACCGCGCGCAGCACGAACCGGTCGTGCTCCATGCCCTGGTAGCGGCTGAAGTCCAGGGGCTTGCCGATCCGGATGCCGGGCCGCATCAGCTTCGGCATGACCTTCCCGGGCGGCTGGATCTTCTCCGTGTCGATCATGGCGACGGGGATGACGGGCGCGCCGGTCGCGAGCGCGACACGCGCGAGGCCGCCGGGCTTGCCCCGGTAGAGCCGTCCGTCGGGCGAGCGCGTGCCCTCCGGGTAGATCCCGAACAGCTCACCGCGCTCCAGCACCTCTACGCCGCTCTTGATGGCGGCCTCACCCGCGCCGCGCGCACCGGAGCGGTCCACGGGGAGCTGGCCGACGCCCTTGAAGAAGGCGGCCGTGAGCCGTCCCTTCACACCGGGCGTGGTGAAGTACTCGGCCTTCGCGATGAACGTGACCTTGCGGTCCAGGACCGCGGGCAGGAAGAACGAGTCCGAGAAGGACAGGTGGTTGCTCGCCAGGATCGCGGAGCCTTCTGCGGGAACGTTCTCCAGGCCTTCCACCCAGGGCCTGAAGGCGACCTTCAGCGGTCCCCCAACAGCGACCTTCATCGCGCCGTACAACAACCGAGTGCCTCCTGTATGTGTCGAACAGACCTTAACCCGGAGCGCTGTCAAAGGCGCCGACGGCCCTGGTCGGTGTCAGTGCGGTCGCGTACGGTGAAGGTCTCGCGAACGACGTGCGACCCCTTCCATGACGTTCCGTGACATTCCGTGATCGTGCCAGTCCCTTCTCACCGACCAGGAGGCCGAACGTGCCGGTCCTCGCCGGAGCCGAGCCGTTTCACCACGAGGGCGGAGAGGTCGCCGTCCTCCTCTGCCACGGCTTCACCGGATCCCCGCAGTCGCTGCGCCCCTGGGCGGAGCACCTCGCCGACCACGGCATGACCGTCTCCCTGCCGCTGCTGCCCGGTCACGGCACGCGCTGGGAGGACCTGCGGATCACCGGCTGGCAGGACTGGTACGCGGAGGTGGACCGCGAGCTGCGCCTGCTGTGCGAGCGCCGCGAGACGGTCTTCGTGGCCGGTCTGTCCATGGGCGGCGCGCTGGCCCTGCGGCTGGCCGCGAAGCACGGCGACGCCGTCCGCGGTGTCGTGGTGGTCAACCCCGCGAACAAGGTGCACGGCCTGGCCGCGCACGCCCTGCCGGTGGTGCGCCACCTCGTCCCGGCGACGAAGGGCATCGCCAGCGACATCGCCAAGCCGGACGGCAAGGAGCTCGGCTACGACCGGGTGCCGCTGCACGCGGCGCACTCGCTGCGGCAGTTCTTCCGGATGGTCGACGGCGAGCTGCCGCAGGTCACCCAGCCCGTGGTGCTGCTGCGCAGCCCGCAGGACCATGTCGTGCCGCCCGCCGACAGCGCCCGGATCCTCAGCCGCATCTCGTCGAGGGACGTGAAGGAGGTCATCCTGGAACAGAGCTACCACGTCGCCACGTTGGACCATGACGCGGACCGGATCCATGAGGAGAGCCTCGCGTTCATCCGCCGCATCGCGTCCGGCCTCGGCAAGGAGCCCGGGCTCGGCAAGGAAGGGACGACCGCAGGTGGCTGAGCACGACTCCGACCGCGAGGGCCGGGAGCCGGACGAGAAGGGCGTCCCCTTCGACGAGGAGGCCGCCTGGGCGGCGATCGTCGCCGGGTACGGCGAGGAACCGCCGGACCCGCCGGGCGCCAAGCCGTTCAAGTCCGTCGAGGACCTGGCCCTGCCGGCGAGCGGTCCCAACGACGCCGTACTGGACGGCGACCGGGGCGACACGGCCGTGAAGTCGGGGGACGCGGTGAAGCCGGCCGAGCCGGAGCAGGCCGGGGATTCCGGGGACGAGCCGGCGAGGCCCCTGGGCGGTTCGGTCTCCTTCGCGCCCGGCGTCGGCCCGCGCGACTACACCACGCCCGAGCCCGCCGAGGACGACTTCGACGAGGACGACGAAGGCCACTTCGTGCCCCCGGAGCCGCCCCCGCTGCCCACCGCCGACCCCACCGCCAAGTTCGCCTGGCTCGGTGTGCTCGGCGGGCCGGTGCTGCTCCTGCTGGCCGTGCTGCTCGGCTGGGACATGACCTGGTGGCTGACCACGCTGGGGATCGGCGGTTTCCTCGGCGGGTTCGCGACGCTGGTGATGCGCATGCGGACGGACGACGAGGAGGACGACGACCCAGGCAGGGGCGCGGTCGTCTAGGACGCCGGGACTCTGAGGGCGGCCAGGACCGGAAGGTGGTCCGTGGCCGCCCTCAGGTCTGCGTCGGACACCCCCGGCTGATCGGACGGCACACCGCAACCCAGCACCTCGATGCCCTTCGTCGCGAAGATCGCGTCGATGCGCTGGTAGGGGTCGGCGGGCGTCCAGGTGTGCTCGCCGCCCCAGGGGGCCGCGGCCCGGCAGTCGGTCAGGCCGGCGGCCAGCCGGCGGAAGGCCGGGCCTTCGGGGCGTTCGTTGAGGTCACCGCCGGCGATCATGTGCTCCACCCCCATGCCGGCGAGCCGGTCCAGCAGCATGCCGGACTGCTCGAGGCGCTCCTCCTTCTGCAGGGAGAGGTGGCAGCTGAGGACGCCGAGGCGCGTGCCGGCGATGCGGACGACGGCGGTGGCGAAGCCGCGTCGGTGCAGGCCCGGAGTCGGGGGCAGGAGGACGTCCTCCGTGCGTTCGACACCCACCCGGAGCGAGCTGAGGATCGCCGGTCCCGTGGTGGTCGCGCCGCCGGTGACGATCACCAGGTCGGACGCGAGAGCCAGACGGGCGAGTTTCTTCCGCCAGCGGAAGAAGCGGGGGGCTTCCTGGATGAGGACGAGGTCGGGCTCGCACGCCTTGATGACGCGGGCCAGGGCATCGGTGTCGTCGCGCATGGAGCGGATGTTGTAGCTGAGGACCCTGATGACTGCGGAACCGTCGGGTTCTGTACGCGAGTTGGGGAGCAGCGACATGTGATCAATTTACGCCCAAAGGGGTCGGGGCGCGGGGTTGTGCGCGAGTGCCGGTCGTTCGTGGCTTGTCGCGCTCACGCGGCGGAGCCGCGCATCAATACAGCCCCGCGCCCCTGAGGTGCGTCACCCGAGGGCGAACTACATGATCGGGTCGGGTTCCCGCGCCAGGTCCGCCGCGCCCACCAGGCCCGCCTTGTTGCCCAGTTCCGCCGCGCGGACCTCGGCCACCGGGCGCCAGTTGCCGCCCACCAGCCAGCGTTTGTAGGACTTGCGGATCGGGCCCAGGACCAGTTCGCCCTCGTCGGAGAGGCCGCCGCCGACGATGAAGGCGGACGGGTCGAAGAGGGAGGCGAGGTCGGCGAGGCCCGCGCCGACCCAGCGGGCCAGTTCGCGGTAGGAGTCGACGGCCACCCGGTCGCCCTGGCGGGCGGCCATGGAGATGTGCTTGCCCTCGATGCCGTCGGGCGTGCCGTTGCCGAGGCCGAGCAGCACCTCGGCGTTCTCGGGGGTGGCGTTGGCGCGCTGCTTGGCGTACCTCACCAGCGCCCGGCCCGACGCGTACTGCTCCCAGCAGCCCTGCGAGCCGCAGCCGCACAGCAGTCCGTCCGGCACCATGCGGATGTGGCCGAACTCCGCGGCGACGCCGAAGTGCCCGCGGCGCAGCTTGTTGCCGATGATGATGCCGCCGCCGAGGCCGGTGCCGAGGGTGATGCAGATGACGTTGCGGTGGCCCTTGCCGGCACCGAACTTGTACTCGCCCCACGCCGCGGCGTTCGCGTCGTTCTCCACGACCACCGGGAGGCCCACGCGGGCCTCGACCTTCTCCTTGAGCGGCTCGTTGCGCCAGTGGATGTTGGGCGCGAAGTAGACCTCGGAGCGCTGCCGGTTCACGTAGCCGGCGGCACCGATGCCCACGCCGACGATGTCGTGTCCGACGCGTGCGCCGTCCACCGCCGAAGCGATGGCGTCCACGATGCCCTCAGCCGTGCCCGGGGTCGGCACCTTGTGGGTCGAGAGGATGTTGCCGTCCTCATCGACCACGCCGGCCGCGATCTTCGTGCCGCCGATGTCGACGCCGATGGTGAGTCCCATGAATCCCTCAGTTTCGGTCGAGCCCCGCTACGGCCAACGGTACCCGAGGCGTGCCGTCGGGTTCGCTGTCGTCCGCACGGTGGGCACCCCGGGCCGCTCCGGGGCCGTCGCTCGGCCTGGTCCGGGGGCTCAGTCCAGGTCGATGCGCTCCCCGGGGCCGGCGTCGTCGCCGCCGTCCCGGCGTTCGCCCTGGCCAGGGGGGTCGTTCCGGTCGTCACGGCCGGCCCAGCGGCGTTCCTGGGCCTGGACGGCGGAGCGGTAGGCGGCGAGCAGCTCGTTCCCGGCGGCGGCCAGGTGGTCGAAGACGTCCGGATTGCGCTCGATGACCGGTTCCACGGCGTCCTTGGCCTGCTGCACGACCTGCCGCACGACCTCCTGGGCCGCAGGGCCCGCGACCGCGCCGAGCAGCGGGGACTGGGCACCGGACAGCTTCTCGGCGACGGCGTCCACGAGTTTCCTCAGCTCCTCAGCGGCGGAGCCGGGGGGCGTACCGTACTCGGCGCGGCGGCGGTCCTTCTCCGCCTGGAGATCCTCGGCGCAGGCGGTCGCCCAGGCGTCGGCGTCGGTCACCCGCACGTCGTCCGCGGCCTCTTCGCGGGCGGCGCCGGACGGGGGGAGATCTTCGCTCATGACGGACTCCTGACTACGGTTTGCCCCTACGACGTTACCCGAACGGGCGTACCGGGTTCACGGGCCAGGACCGGCCGTGTTCGCCCTTTCCGCCGCTGCTCTCAGCGGTCCTGCGGCCACAGCTTCGGGTCGGGCGCGAAGCGGATCCGCAGTTCGCCCTCGCGCAGGGCGGCTCCGTCGACCCTGCAGCGGCGCAGCACGGAGGGCAGTGCGACGACCCGGCGGAACGTCCCCGCCGTGACGACGAGTTCGTCCCCGCGCCGGACGAGGTCGAGTTCCTCGCGTATGGCGCCGGGCAGCGGGATCTCCCAGACGAGCACGCCGTCCACGTCGAGCCGGTCGGTCACGGACCAGTCGGCGGCGGGGGCCGGCTGCCCGGTGCCGGGCACGGCGAGGGCGGTGAGGTCGTCGGTGCCGCGCGGGTCGCGTCCGAGGTGGGCGACGGTGCGGACGTCGTAGGACTCGCGCCAATCATCCAGCGTCTTGCGCTGCTGGGCGACCGGACCGGCGAGCCAGGTGTCGGGGGACGCCTCGGGCAGGACGCGGTTGGCGACCACCACGTCGGTGCGCAGACCGCGCAGGGCGAGGCCGAGACGGGCGGTGCGCAGCGCGTCGCCGCCGGCCGGGCCGGGCTCGGCGACCAGGCGTACGACGGTGCCGTGGTCGGCGATGACCGCCTGGACGGCTCCCAGTTCCAGGTCCCAGCGGGCCGCCGTCTCGTACAGCCATTCGGCGGGCATGGGCACACCGGCGAGGCGGCCGAGGACGGGGCGCAGGGCGCGGGCCGCCTGGCGTTCCGGCGGAAGCAGGCGGCGCAGGTAGCGGCGGAGTTCCTCGGGCAGGGCGAGGAGGGCGAGCGCCTCGGGAGCCGGGGGGAGGTCGACGACGAGGGTGTCGTACTTCTCCGACAGCGCGGCGTCGCGCAGGGCGCGCAGCAGGGCGAGTTCCCCGGCGCCGGGCAGCGGGGTGAGCTCCTCGGGGTCGAGGCGGGAGGCGCCGAGGAGGTCCAGAGCGGAGGAGGCACGGTCCTGGAGGGCGGCGAGGTCCCTGCGGAAGTCCCCTGCGGGGTCGGGGCGCCAGGCGGTGAGACGGGGTGCGGCCCCGACCGGCTTCGGCCCCGTGGGCACGCCCAGGACGGCACCGAGGGTGTCGGTGCGGTCGGTGCCGAGGACGAGGGTGCGGCTGCCCTCGCGGGCGGCGGTGAGCGCGGTGGCAGCAGCGAGTGTGGTGCGCCCGCTGCCGCCGGGGCCCATGATCAGGATGGTGCGCATGGGGATGAACGCTAACCCAGACGCCCCAGAGGGGCGCGGGGAACGGCGCGGGTGACCACGATGCGCCCGCAGCGGACCATGCCCGGGTGCCCCAGCGGCGTCATGCGATCAGGCGGACTCGACCCGCTTCTTCAGTCCCGCCAGCGCCCGGTCGATGATGACCTTCTCGGCCTTCCGCTTGATCATCCCGAGCATCGGGATCTTGACGTCCACGGTCAGCGCGTACGTGACCTCCGTACCCCCCGCACCGGCGGGCTTGAGGATGTACGAGCCGTCCAGGGAGCGCAGCATCTGGGACTTCACCAGCGTCCAGGACACCTCGTTCTCGCCGGTCCAGGTGTATCCGAGGATCTGGTCGTCCTTGATCGCGCCCGCGTCCATGACGAGGCGGACCTGCTCGGCGCGGCCCTGGGCGTCGGTCTTGAGGACCTCGGCCTCCTTCACCTCGCCCGTCCAGTCCGGGTAGCGGGCGAAATCGGCGATGACCGCCATGACGTCGGCCGGGGCCGCCTCGATGGTGATGCTCGAGCTGGTGTGTTCCGCCATCGCCGTGGCTCCTCCAGATGCGGGCCGTTATGAGGTCGTGCGCACGAGTGTGCAGCGTGAAGGCTACCGCGCACGGGCCTCGCGGATCTCACCCGACCTGGGGCGACCTCACCACTCCAGCGCCCAGGGCCGCCCGGTCCCGGCGAAGTGCCCCACGTTCACGCACTCCGTGGCCCCGATCCGCATCCTGGCCGCCAGCGGCTGGTGGACGTGCCCGAAGAGGGAGTACCGGGGCCGGGTGCGGCGGATGGCGTCCAGCAGAGCCCGGCTGCCGCGTTCGAAGCGGCGGGCGACGGTGTCGTAGACCAGTTCGGGGACCTCGGGCGGGATGTGCGTGCAGAGCACGTCGACCTCGCCCACGGCTTCGATCTTCGCCGCGTACTCCTCGTCGCTGATCTCGTACGGCGTCCGCATCGGGGTGCGCAGGCCACCGCCGACGAAGCCGAAGACCCGTCCGCCGATCTCGACGCGCTCGCCGTCGAGGACGGTCGTGCCTGGGCCCGCGTACTCGCGCCACAGGGCCGGCATGTCGACGTTGCCGTACGTGGCGTACGTAGGGGTGGGGAACGCGGCGAACAGCTCGGCGTACTGTTTGCGCACCGCCTTCTCGATCACCGTGGCGCGGTCCCCCTGGAGGCCGGCCCACAACCCGGCCCCGAACGCCCTGGCCTCCTCGAAGCGGCGGGCGGTGCGCAGCGCGACGATGCGGTCGGCGTTCTCGACGCCGAACAGGTCGGGGAAGATGCCGCGCGAGTGATCGGCGTAGTCGAGGAAGAGGACGAGGTCGCCCAGGCAGATCAGGGCGTCGGCGCCCTCGCCGGCCCTGGCCAGGTCGCGGGCGTTGCCGTGGACGTCACTGACCACGTGGACGCGCGTCCGGTGGTTTCCGGCTGGTGTGGGTGCCATGACGATCAAGCGTAGGTCGGGCGCTGCCCTTGTGAACAGTGGCGGCCCTACCTGCGGTTACTGGTCAGTCAGTTAGAGGGTGGACTACTGTGCGCAAAGGAATACCCAACTGTGTGACGCAGCGAACATCTCGACGGGACCCCCTGTCGTAGAAGCCATACCGGCGGGTAACGTCCGGCCAGTCCAGTCGTGCTGCGCATTTCAACAAGTGAATGCGCGAGCACTTCCCCGAGCCTTGGACCGCACCGTCGCAGCACACACCGTCGTGGCGCCGGCGCCCTATGAGGAGCAGCAGTCTTGCGCGAGTTCAGCCTTCCGGCTTTGTACGAGGTCCCTGCGGACGGAAATCTGACCGACATCGTCCGCAGAAACGCCGCGCAGCACCCGGACGTCGCCGTGATCGCCCGCAAGGTCGGCGGCAACTGGCAGGACGTCACGGCCACCACGTTCCTCGCCGAGGTGCACACGGCGGCGAAGGGGCTGATCGCCGCCGGTGTCCAGCCGGGCGACCGGGTGGGCCTGATGTCCCGCACCCGGTACGAGTGGACGCTGATGGACTTCGCGATCTGGAGCGCGGGCGCGGTGACCGTGCCGGTGTACGAGACCAGTTCGGCGGAGCAGGTGCAGTGGATCCTCGGTGACTCGGGCGCGACCGCCTGTGTCGTGGAGTCGGACGCCCACGCGGCCGCCGTCGAGTCGGTGCGCGACCGGCTGCCGGCGCTGAAGCACGTCTGGCAGATCGACGGCGGCGGCATCGACGAGCTGGGCCGGCTCGGCCAGGACGTCACCGACGAGACGGTCGAGGAGCGCGGCTCGTTCGCCAAGGCCGACGACCCCGCCACCATCGTCTACACCTCCGGCACCACCGGCCGCCCCAAGGGCTGTGTGCTCACCCACCGCAGCTTCTTCGCCGAGTGCGGCAACATCGTGGAGCGGCTGCGCCCGCTGTTCCGCACCGGTGAGTGCTCCGTGCTGCTCTTCCTGCCGCTCGCGCACGTCTTCGGCCGGCTGGTGCAGATCGCGCCCATGATGGCGCCGATCAAGCTCGGCTGCGTCCCGGACATCAAGGACCTCACCGACGAGCTGGCCGCGTTCCGTCCGACGCTGATCCTCGGTGTGCCGCGGGTCTTCGAGAAGGTCTACAACTCGGCGCGCGCCAAGGCCCAGGCCGACGGCAAGGGCAAGATCTTCGACAAGGCCGCCGACACCGCCATCGCGTACAGCAAGGCGCTGGACACCCCCTCGGGCCCGTCGCTCGGCCTGCGGATCAAGCACAAGACGTTCGACAAGCTCGTCTACAGCAAACTCCGCGCGGTCCTGGGCGGCCGCGGCGAGTACGCCATCTCCGGCGGTGCCCCGCTCGGCGAGCGCCTCGGCCACTTCTTCCGCGGCATCGGCTTCACGGTCCTGGAGGGCTACGGCCTGACCGAGACCTGCGCGGCGACCGCGTTCAACCCCTGGGACCGGCAGAAGATCGGCACGGTCGGCCAGCCGCTGCCCGGCTCGGTGGTGCGGATCGCCGACGACGGCGAGGTGCTGCTGCACGGCGAGCACCTGTTCAAGGAGTACTGGAACAACCCCGGCGCGACCGCCGAGGCGCTGGCCGACGGCTGGTTCCACACCGGTGACATCGGCACCCTCGACGAGGACGGCTACCTCAGGATCACCGGCCGCAAGAAGGAGATCATCGTCACCGCGGGCGGCAAGAACGTCGCCCCGGCCGTGATCGAGGACCGCATCCGGGCGCACGCGCTGGTCGCGGAGTGCATGGTGGTGGGCGACGGGCGGCCGTTCGTGGGCGCGCTGGTCACCATCGACGAGGAGTTCCTGGGCCGTTGGTGCGTCGACCACGGCAAGCCGGCGGGTGCCACCGCGGCGTCGCTGAGCGAGGACCCGGACCTGCTGGCCGCGATCCAGGCGGCGATCGACGACGGCAACGCCGCGGTGTCGAAGGCGGAATCGGTGCGGAAGTTCCGCATTCTGAACTCCCAGTTCACGGAGGAGTCGGGCCACCTGACGCCGTCGCTGAAGCTGAAGCGGAACGTGGTGGCGAAGGACTACGCGCACGAGATCGAGGCGATCTACGCGAAGTGACCTCCCGGTCGCCCTATGGCGCGGTGTCCTCGGCGAGGACCCGCGCCATCGTGCGTTCGGCGAGCGCGGTGATGGTCACGAAGGGATTCACCCCGAGCGACCCGGGCACGAGCGAGCCGTCGGTGACGTACAGCCGGGGATATCCGCGGACCCGCCCGTAGTCGTCCGTCGCCCCGCCCAGCACGCAGCCGCCCAGCGGGTGGTACGTGAAGTCGTCGGCGAAGACCTTGCTTTTCGCACCGAACAGGTCGTACCGGTAGATCGTCGCGTTGGCCGCGTTGATGCGGTCGAAGAGCTTCTTGGCCATGGCGACGGAGACCGCGGAATGCGCCGCCGTCCAGCCGAGCCGCAGCCGGTCCGAGCCGGTGTCGTAGGAGAAGGACGCCCGCTCCGGGTTCCTGGTGATCGCCAGGTAGAGGCTCACCCAGTGCTCCAGGCCCGTCGGCAGCGGGGCGATCTCGGCGAACACCGGGTTGGCGGTGTTGGCCCAGTCGTCGATGCCCATGACGGGCATGGTCGACTGGTTGGCCCCGACCGTGTCCCACAGATGGTTGGCGCGGCCGAGCATCACGTTGCCGTTGGTGCCCCAGCCGGCGCCGACACGGGCGTCGAGGTCGGGCAGGGCGCCCGTCTCCCGGGCGCGCAGCAGCAGTTCGGTGGTGCCGAGGCTGCCGCCGCCGAGGAAGAGGTACGTGCAGCCGTACTCCTTGGTCTCGACGACCTTGCCGGTCTCGTCGATGCGTTGGGCGGTCAGGACGTAGGTGCCGTCCGGGGCGCGGCTGATCGCGCGCACTTTCTCCAGGGTGTGGAGGGTGACGTTGCCGGTGCCGAGCGCGGCGGCGAGGTACGTCCTGTCGAGGCTGCGCTTGCCGTGGTTGTTGCCGTAGATGACCTCGCCGCCGAGCGCCGACTTCGGGGCGGTGCCGGCCGCCTCGCGCTGCATGTGGCCGAAGTCGTAGACGCTCGGCACGAAGGTGGTCCGCAGGCCGGCCTTCTCGGCGTGCTTGCGGGAGACGCGGGTGAAGCGGTACCACTCCGTCGACTCGAACCAGGCCGGGTCGACGGTGTTGACGCCGAGCGCGGCGCGGGCACGCGGGAAGTACGTGCCGTACATCTCGTCGGCGTCGATGGTGGGGAACTGCTCCGCGAAGTACGACCGGGACGGGGTGACCGCCATGCTCCCGTTGACCAGGGAGCCGCCGCCGACGCCCCGGCCGACGTACACGGACATCTGGTCGAAGTGCACGCGGTCCAGGACGCCCGGGTAGCGGCCGATCTCCCGGTTGACGACGTCCAGCCAGAGGAACGTGCCGAGGGGGGCCTCGGTGCGGGTGCGGAACCACATGGAGCGGTGGTCGGGTGCGCCGGTGGTGCAGAAGACCTTGCCGTCGGGGCCGGTGGTGTTCCAGAGGCGGCCCATCTCCAGGACGAGGGTGCGGATGCCGGCCTGGGCGAGGCGGAGGGCGGCGACCGCTCCGCCGTAGCCGGAGCCGACGACGATCGCCGGGGCGGTGTCGACCGTGTCGGGCTGGGCGGCCCGGGCGCTTTCGAGGCCGATGCGGGTGAAGCCGAGGGTGGCTGCGGTCTGGAGGGCTGCCATGCCCAGAATCTGACGTCTTGTCAGCTGACGCTGCATCAGTTTTACTGTCATGCGCGCAGCATCGGCGGATTTTGTGGTTCCGCCTAGTGGGGTGCGGCTTGATCCTTGTAGGCGGGTGCGGGTTGTCCGTGGGTTCCCGCGCGTTTCCCGCGCCCACGCGGCGGAGCCGCACATCGATACAGCCCCGCGCCCCTGAGGGGCGATTGCTCTACAGCAAGTCTTCGAGTCGCTCGGCGAGCAGGTCCCAGCGCCACTTCTCCTCGACCCACTCCCTGCCCCGCTCGCCCATCCTGCGGCGCAGCTCGGCGTCGGCGAGGAGGGCGGTGATGCGGTCGGCTGCCTCCTCCGGGGAGCCGCCGCGCACCACCCAGCCCGTTTCGCCGTCCAGGACCGCGTCCGGGGCGCCGCCCGAGTCGCCGGCGACGACCGGGAGGCCCGTCGCGGAGGCCTCCAGGTAGACGATGCCGAGACCCTCGACGTCGAGGCCGCCGCGGCGGGTGCGGCACGGCATCGCGAAGACGTCGCCGGCGCCGTAGTGGGCGGGCAGCTCCGACCAGGGCACTGCGCCGGTGAAGCGGACGGCGGAGGCGACGCCGGTCTCGTGCGCGAGCCGCCGCAGGTCCTGCTCGTAGGGGCCGCCGCCGACGATCAGCAGGACGGTGCCGGGCTCGGCGGCCAGGATGCGGGGCATGGCCCGGATCAGCGTGTCCTGCCCCTTGCGCCGTACCAGCCGGGAGACGCACACCACCACCGGGCGGTCCGTCAGGCCCAGCCGGGCCCGGACCTCGTCGCCGCCCGAGCCGGGGTGGAAGGTCTTCTCGTCGACGCCGGGCGGCAACTGTGCCATCCGGGCGGCCGCCTCGGGTGTCAGGGCGGAGGCGATGCGTGAGCGGGTGTACTCGCCGAGGTAGGTGATCGTGTCCGTGGCGTCGCCGATCCGGCGCAGCAACTGCCGGGCGGCGGGCAGCTGCGCCCAGCCGGCCTCGTGGCCGTGCGTGGTGGCGACCAGCCGCTCGGCGCCCGCCGCGCGCAGGGCCGGCGCCATCAGGCCGAGCGGGGCGGCCGCACCGAACCACACCGAGGTGCAGCCGTGCTCCCGCAGCAGACCGACGGCCCGCCGGGTGGCACCCGGCGTCGGCAGCAGCATGGTCGTACGGTCCCGTACGACGGTGAAGGGCTGCTCGGCGTCGAAGGCACGGGTGGCCTCGACGCCCTCCCTGCTCCGCTTCCAGGTCGAGGCGTAGACGACCAGCTGCTGCGGGTCCAGCCGCAGCGCCATGTTGTGCAGAAACGCCTGGATGCCCCCGGGACGGGGCGGAAAGTCGTTCGTCACGATCAGGGTCTTGCGCACGCCGCCGACCCTATCCAACCGCCCTCACCGCCGTCCCCGGCGGCAGGTGTGGCACGCTCACAGCTGACGGGCCCATCATGGCCCCCTCAACACGGCACGCGGACGGGCAGGGATCAGGTGAAGACGACGGGCACGAGGCGGTCCCTGGCATGGCTGCCGGTGGCCTGGTGTCTCACGAGGCTGTTGCTGCTGCTGTTCGTCCTGAAGGTGTACGTCTTCCCGGGCCCGGACGTCACGAGCGACGTCCACGTGATCTACCAGGGCTGGTATCACGTCCTGAGCAGCGGGACCTTCCCCCTGGCCGACGTCACCTGGCAGTACCCGCCCGCCGCCGCCCTGGCGATCCTCTCCCCCGGCCTGCTGCCCTTCCTGGACTACCCGACGGCGTTCTTCGTGCTGGTCTGCGTCACCGACCTGGCCGTGCTGGCCCTCATGGCCTGCGCGGGACGCCGTCCGGGCCGGTCGCTGCGCGGTGCCTGGGTGTGGGTGATCGGCGTGCCGCTGCTCGGGCCGACGGTGTACGCCCGCTACGACGTGATGGTCACGGCGGTGGCCATGGCCGCGCTGCTCGCGGGCGCCCGGCACCCGAGGGCCATGGGGGCCCTGGCCGCCTTCGGCGCGCTGCTGAAGGTCTGGCCGGCGATGCTGCTCCTGGCTGCCCGCCGCCGCAGCGCCTGGGTGTCGGCCCTGGTGACCGGCGTCGCCGTGACCGGCGCGTTCGCCCTGGCCATGCCCGGCGCGTTCGCCTTCCTGACGTTCCAGCGCGACCGGGGCACCGAGGTGGAGTCGCTGGGCGCGCTGGTCTTCCATGTCGCCCGGCACTTCGGCTGGCAGGGCGAGGTGCGGCTGAACTACGGCTCGATCGAGTTCCTCGGGCCGTACGTGAGCGAGGTGAGCACCGGCGCGCTGTTCCTGACGGGAGCGGCTTTCGGCTGGCTGGTGTTGTGGCGGCTGCTGGCGCGGCGCTTCGAGGAGCACACGCTCGCCGACGCGGCGTTCGTGGCGGTGCTGATGTTCACCACCACCAGCCGGGTGATCAGCCCGCAGTACATGGTGTGGCTGGTGGGGCTCGCGGCGGTGTGCCTGTACTTCCCCGGCAGCCGGATGCGGCTGCCGGTCGTCCTGGTGCTGGTCGCGTGCTTCGTGACGGTGCTGGAGTTCCCGTTCTGGTTCGCCGACGTGGTGGCGAGCAGCGGCCTCGGCATCACCCTGCTGTTCCTGCGCAACGGCCTGCTGGTGGCCGCCGCCCTGATCGCGGCCCGGGCCCTGTGGCGGGCGACCGTACCGCCCGTCACACCGCCGGCCCCGGTGCCCCCTCAGCCGACCCGTGCCGGCGAGACCCCCGTCTCCTCCTGAGCCGGGGCCCACCGGAACAGCACCCCCGCCAGGGCGCACTGCACCGCCGTCGCGAGCGCCGGCGCCAGGCACACCCCGGGCAGCCCGAGCCCCGTCAGTGCGTACGCGAGCGCCAGCTGGACCGCCGTTCCGAGGACCGTGACGCGCAGCAGCACCGAGGCGCCTCCGCTGCCCTCGAAGACCCCGCCGAGCGCGATCAGGCCCGCCAGCAGCACGAGGTAGGGCCCGACGCAGTGCAGGAACAGCACTCCCTCGTGCGTGACCGCGGTCCCGGCACCGAAGGCGGCCATGATCCAGGGGGCGCCGGCGGCCAGCAGCACGGCGGCGGTGAGGCCGAGCGCCGCGGAGAGGAGCACGGCCTGCCGCCCGATCGCCCGCCGCGCGTCCCGCCCCGCCCCGCGCAGATGGGCGGTGTGGATGGCGGCCGCCTGGCGGACGGCGTAGAAGGCCATGGTCGCCACGTACAGGGCCTTGTAGGCGATCGCGTACGCGGCCACCGCCGTCACGCCGAGCCGCGCCACGATCGCGACCAGGACCAGGGCGCCCGTCTGCCGCACGGTGAAGTCGGCGGACATCGGCAGGCCGGTCGTCAGCGTCCGGCGCAACGAGACGGCCAGGGTCTCTGAGAGCGCAGGCCGACTTAGGGCGCAGGCCGACTGAGGGCGCAGGCCGACTGAGAGCGCAGGCCGACTGAGGGCGCAGGCCGAGTGGGAGCCCGGGCCGGGCAAGGGTGCGGGTGCGGGCGGCCCGGCTCCGGGACGCCCCACCGCTGCCGGTCCCGTCGGGCCCAGCCGATCAAGGACACCGGGTGGGGCAAGCCGGGCCCGGCCCCGGGCCGGGTAAGGGTGCGGATGCGGGCGGCCCGGCTCCGGGACGCCCCACCGCTGCCGATCCCGTCGGGCCCGGCCGATCAAGGACACCGGAGTCAGCCCAGCCGGTCCCGCAGATACGCCCGCCACTCCTGCGTGAAGGCCCCGGGAGTCGTCCCCAGCACCTCCCGCATCGCGTCCTCCACCGCCCCGGCCCGCTCCCGGTGTTCCCCGACGGCCTGGTAGAACGCGCCGAGCCGGGCCTCGCCCCAGCGGTCGGCGATCAGCCGGCAGGCCGTCCAGCCGCTCTCGTAGGAGCGGGCGAGGCGGCTCGCGTCGCCGGTGAAGCCGAAGTCCTCGTCGTCCGGGAGCGCGGTGGGGACCCGGTCCTCCCGTACGGCCCGGGACAGTTCGGGCGCGGCCTCGGCGGGGGTGCGGCCCGCGGCCCGGTAGCCGACCCAGTCGGCGTACCCCTCGGACAGCCACAGGGGTGTGGCGGCGGTGGTGCGGGCGCGGGTGGCGACATGGGTGGTCTCGTGGGTGACGACGACCTGCTCGCCCAGACCGCCGAGGAGCGCGAACGCGTCCGGATTGATGATGATCCGGTCCGCCGGCGCCCGGTCCCGTGCGCCCGTCTCACCGGTGGTGACCGCCGCGATCCCGCGGTAGGAGGAGGCCGGTGAGCCGAGCAGCCCTGCCATCCCCTCCACCGACTTCGGCACGAGCAAGACGACCCGCCGGCTCCAGTCCGTACCCCACGCCTCCGACACGGCCGGCACCGCCCGGTCGGCCAGGTCCGCGAAGTCCCGCAGCGACCGCCCGGACTGCCCGGTGCCGAGCACGAGACTGTGCCGCCCGCGGACGAGTTGCACCGCCCCCTGGTCCCACAGCTGCTGCGCGGACTTCTTCGCGGGCCGGTCGGCGGTCACGGACCACCGCCCGTCCGCGTCCCGGTGCAGCCGCAGGGTGCGCCCGGCCGTCACCGGCGCCCGGTCGTACCCGGCGACGCGGTAGCGCAGTTCGGCGTCGGCGGTGGCCGTGTCGCCGGTGCGGTGCAGTGCGGTCACCCGGTACGACCAGGCGGCCACGGGCACCGCGCGCAGCCTGGCGAAATCCGCTCCGCTGCCCGTCCGTTCGAAGGCCCGCCCGTCACGGTCGAGGACCGCGGCGGCCCGCCGGTCGAGGAGGCGCTGGACTTCGGCCGTGGCGCTGTCGGCCGCGGACCGCCCGCCGCACCCCGTCAGGACGGCGAGCAGCACGACGAGCGCCACCAGCGCGGCCCCAGTGCCGCGGCAGACAACGGCACCAGACCTTCGACCAGCCACGTTCCCGATCGTACGGGCGCCGGCCCGTGCCGGTCAGACCCTGGTGACCGAGGAGACCGGCATCATCCCGACCGGGTCGTAGCGCACGGGCGCGCCGGGGTAGGGCGCGTGGATGACCTGGCCGTTGCCCATGTACATCCCGACGTGGCTGGCGTCGCCCCGGTAGACGACCAGGTCGCCGGGGCGCGCCTCGGACAGCGGGACCTGCCGGCCGGCGTACCGCTGGGCCTGCGAGGTGCGCGGCAGGGAGACCCCGGCCTGCGCGTACGACCACTGCATCAGGCCCGAACAGTCGAAGCCGGAGGGCCCGTTGGCGCCCCAGACGTAGGGCTTGCCGAGCGCGCTGCGGGCGGCGGCGACGGCGGCGGACCCGCGTCCCGAGGCCGCGGTGGCGCCGCCGAGGCCGGGCAGGCCCGGGCGGCCGGTGCGGGAGGCACGGTCGTAGGCGTCGCGCTCGGCGTCCGGCAGGGAGTCGAGCAGGCGCCGGGCCGCGGCGAGTTTCCGCTCGACGGTCTTCTTGTGGACGGCGACGGCCTTGCGGCTCTTCTCCAGTTCGCGGAGCTTCCCGGCGGTCTCCTCGCGATCCTGGGCGAGTTCGCGCAGGGCGTCCTGGAGCTTCTTGAGCTCACCGGTCTGGCGGGCGGTGAGGCGGTCGAGCCGGGACGCGTGGTCGAGGTAGTCGTCCGGGTCGTCGGAGAGCAGCAGGGCGAGGGACGGGTCGGTTCCGCCCGAGCGGTACTGGGCACCGGCCAGCGAACCGAGCGAGTCCCGCATGGTGTTGACGCGCTGCTGCTGGCGGGCGACGCGGTCCCGGGCGGCGCCGACCTCGTCGCGCAGCCCGTCGGCGCGCTCGTCGGCCGCGTTGTACGCCTCGGTCGCCTTCTCGGCCTGCTCGAAGAGCCGGTCCATCGTGGCCCGGGTGTCGTCGTGCGGTGCGGCGCCGGCCGGTACCGCGCCCAGGGCGGCGGCCGCGACGGACAGGATGCTGACGGCGGCACCGGCGCCCCGGTCGAAACCGGACGGTGCAAGGCGGCGATGGGACCCCACGGGAAACCGCTCTCCTTCCGCTGGCGGACTTGGAACGCGGCAGACAGTAGCCCCGCAGCCGGGGGTCGCCAACGACCATCCGTGGGTGTGCAGCGGTGCTCCCCGCCGCTGACGCAGGTCAATGGCGGGGCGTGGGCTCACTCGGAGCTGTCGTGATTCGCCCGGACGGCGGACACGGTGTCCCGGGCCGGCCGGGCCCGGAACCGGTCGTCAGACCCGGACGCCGAACATGAACGGGCCGCCGATGGTGCTCATCGACTCGTAGCGGACGACCGTGCCGGTGCGCGGGGCGTGGATGATCTGCCCGTTGCCGGCGTAGAGCCCGACGTGGTGCAGGTCGTTGAAGAAGAAGACCAGGTCCCCGACCTTGAGCTGGCTGGTCGAGTAGATCTTGGTGCCGATCGTGGACTGGGCCTCGGAGGTGCGCGGGATCTGGATGCCGGCGGAGGCGTAGGCCCGGGAGGTGAGGCCGGAGCAGTCGAAGGAGCTCATGCCGGTGGCGCCGTAGACATAGGGCTTGCCGAGCTGGCTCTGGGCGAAGGCGAAGGCGGCCGCTGCGCGGCCGGAGCCGGGCGGGACGTTCACGTCGAGGGCGTCGCGCTCGCTGGCCCGGCTGGCGCGGCTCTGCTCGGCGGCGAGTTCGGCCTTCTCGGCGGCGGTGAGGCTGTTGAGCAGCTTCTGCGCGGAGGAGAGCTTGCCCTGGACTTCCTTCTTCTTCTTGCCGAGTTCGGTCCGGGTGGAGGCGAGGTCCTTGAGCTTCTCGGAGGCCTCGGCGCGCTCCTGGGCGAGTTCGCGCTGCTTCTCCTGGACCTTCTTCAGCGCCTCGACCTGCTGACTGCTCAACTGGTCGAGCGTGGAGGCCTTGTCGAGGTAGTCCTCGGGGTTCGCGGAGAGGAACAGCTGCACCGAGGGGTCGATGGAGCCGGTGCGGTACTGCGACGCGGCGGCGAGGCCCAGGCTGTCGCGGAGCTCGTTGAGCTCCTCCTGCCCGCGGGCGACGTTGTCCTGGATGGTGGAGATCTCCTTCTGGAGCTTCTCCTGCTTCTCCTTGGCGCCGTTGTACTTCTCGGTGGCCTGCTCGGCCTCCTCGTAGAGCTTGTCGACCTTGGCCTTGACCTCGTCCTTGCTCGGCTTCTCACTGGGGGCCGCGTTGGCGGCCTGCGAGCTGAAGGCGACGGCAGCGGCGGCGGCGGTGGTCAGCACGGTCACACGTGCGCGGCTGGGCTGCTTAGGACGACGGTGGGACGCCACGGGTGAAAAGCTCCTTCTGGCCCCTCCGCCGTCTCTCCCGATGAGTGATCACCCGAGCGGAGGTTCGGCCCGACCCTAGTGACCTTCCTGTGATCAGTTCAAATCCTCAGATGAAAAATTGCATCACGGTAGGCCATCTTTTCCCCTGGACTCACAGGCGGTGAGACCCACTTGACTCACCGTGGCCCACAGGTCTCACCAATCCGGGCATCACGCCCGGAGGTTACACAGCGGGCGTACGCCCTCTAGGCGCGCGAAAGGCGCTTGAGCAGCATGGCCGAGGCCACCGGGCGGGCACCGGCCCGGGCCACCCCGTCGGCGACCTCTCGGTCGGTGGACGCCACGATGACCGGGCGCCCCGGCGGTTCGGCGCGCACCAGTTGGCGGATGAGCTCGTCGGCGGTGACGCCCGGCTTCGAGAACAGCACGCGCACGCCGCGCGGCGGGGCCAGCAGGACCGGCGCGACGAGCTCGGCGCCGTCGAAGACGCAGGTCACCTCGGCGCCGCTCTGCGCGGCCAGTTGGGAGAGCTGCCCGAGCAGCCTCAGGCGCTGCTTCTCCAGGGGCATCTGCGGATATCCCGTCTTGGTGACGTTGTAACCGTCGACGACGAGATGAGCCTGGGGCAGTGCCAGCAACTGGTCGAGAACCTGCGGGTCGTTCTCGGACAGGGCGCGGGCGGCGATGTCCTTCGGGGTCATCCGGCCCGGCTCGACGGCGTCCACCGTCTCGGCGGGGCGCACCGACACCGGCGGCAGGGCCAGTTCGCGGCGGAGCCCCTGGGTGGCGTCCAGGAGGGTGTCCAGCAGCAGCCGTACCCGCATGTCCTCGACGCTGCGGCCCTCGCGGGCGGCCCGGCGTGCGGCTTCCAGGGCGGCCTCGGTCTCACTCAGCCGGGACTTGAGCCGCCGGGTCTCGCTCTCGGCGGCGGACACCTGGGCGTGCCCCTCGGCCCGGACGGCGTCGATCTCGCCGTGTGCCTTGCGCAGGGCGGCCTCGCCGCGCTTCACGTCGCTGAGGGCGGCGCGCAGCTTGCGGTGCAGCGTCTCGGTTTCCTTCTTGGCCGATTCCAGCTCCGCGCGCAGCCGCTCGGTCTCGGCCCGGGTGTCGTCACGGGCCCGTTCGAGGTCCGCGCGCAGCCGCTCCAGTTCGGCCCGGTTCTCCTCGTCGGCGCGTTCGGCGTCGGCCCGCTGGGCCTCCTCGCCGGCGGCGGCCACCAGCTTCACCCAGCCGGGTGGCCGCAGCACGTAGGCCGCGGCCGCCACATCGAGCGGGTCCGCGGCCGGGGGCGGGGAGCCTGAGTCGAGAGCGCCGGTCAGCTCCGGCTGGGCCTCTCTCAGCTTCTCCCCGATGCGCTGGCGGAACAGCGGATCGGTCTCCAGCGCGGCAGCCATCGCGTTGCCGGCGAACTTGGCCCGGCGGTTCGGCGCGAACCGGGCGTACTGCCTGAGCTGCGCGGGCAGCTCGCCGACCGTCAGCGAGCCGAAGCCGTCGGAGACGATCTGCACCACTCTGCGGCGCACGCCGTCGGGCAGCGGACGGTCGAGCACCTCGGCGGCGCCGTCGCCCGGCCCCCCGCCTGTGGTCTCCACCATCCGTCACACCCCAATGCTGTGCGGAGCCCTCCCCCGCTCTCGACCTCGCTCGAGCGGAGGGACCCCATCGTCAGGAGCCGGAGCCCGGCCTGTCCACGAGTTCCACCTGGTCCACCGCGTTACACCAGCGGCAGCGCACCGACTCGATGGTCTCACTGACCACCTCGCGCTCCTCGACCTTCGGCTCTCCGGCCAGGTCGAGGTGGACGTACTCGACGACCTTCGACGAGCGGGTCACGTCGAACCTCGTGAGGTTGCCGCAGAGGGTGCAGCGCCACCGCGTCTCGGCGGTCGGCAGGGGAACCGTCATCGTGACCTGTTCTCTTTCCTTCTAGTGTCCGTGACGCGACCGGCATCCCCGGTGCGTGTGGCTCGTAACCCTACGGCCTGGCGGCTCCTCGCCGCCCGCGCGTCCACGGCGGCGAGGCGGTCTGCACGGTTGCGTCCGGTTACGTCATGCTCTGTGTTCATGATCAGCAAGTGGAGTGCGTCGCTCGTCCGGGCCGGCCGATCGGTGAGGGGGTCGTCGGCGCCGGTGACTCACACCCTGATCGCCCTGTGCTGCCTGGCCTTCCTGGCCGGACCCGCCTCGGGACTGAACCCGGCGTACGGCACGGGCGACGAGCTGCTCGCCGTGCAGCGGGCCTACTTCCGGCGCTGGGGCGTGATTCCCGCAGAACTGTTCGACGGGTCCGCAGGCGCGGCCCTCACCCCCGCGACGGCGCTCTTCGTCCACGGCAGCTGGGTGCACCTGCTCGGCAACATGCTCTTCCTCTACGTCTTCGGGGCGATGACCGAGGAGCGGATGGGCCGGGTGCAGTTCACCCTGTTCTACGTCGGCTGTGGCTATCTGGCCCTGCTGGGCTACGCCGTCGCCAACGCGGACTCCGAGCAGTCCCTGGTCGGTGCCTCAGGGGCGATCTCGGCGGTCCTCGGTGCGTTCCTGTACCTGTTTCCCCGTGCCCGGGTGACCAGTCTCCTGCCGTTCCTGTTCTTCCTGCCGGTGCGCTTCCCGGCGTGGGTCGTGCTGCCGTTCTGGGCGGCGCTGCAGTGGCTGGCGGCGGGGCGGGCCTCGGACGGGCCGGGGGTGGCCTACCTGGCCCACCTGATCGGCTTCGGTCTGGGCTTCGGCTACGCGTCGGTCCGCTACGGCCGCCCCACCGGCCCCACTAGAGTGAGGGCCGCCCCTGCACCGGCTCCCGAGGGAGAGAACCAGCCGTGATCACCGCGATCGTCCTGATCAAGACCAGCGTGGACCGGATCCCCGAGATCGCCGAGTCGATCGCGGCGCTGGACAGCGTCAGCGAGGTCTTCTCCGTCACCGGCACCTACGACCTGATCGCGATGGTCCGGGTGCGCGAGCACGAGGACCTCGCGGAGGTCATCCCCGGCCGGATCAGCAAGATCCCCGGGGTGGAGGGGACGGACACGCACGTGGCGTTCCGCACGTACTCGCAGCACGACCTGGAGGCGGCGTTCTCGATCGGCCTGGACAACTAGGGTCTGCCGTCAGGATCACGCCGCGGACGCGTGGGGCCGGCACCGGACAGCACCGCTACTTTCCTGCGGCCTGATCCGAACGACGGACCCCGGCCCCCGCCGCCGGGGCCCACGCCCCGGCGGCGGGGGCCGGATCAGGCGGAGGTGTCCGGCACGCAGCGGCCGTCCTCGGTGCGGTACTTCCACTTCGCCCCGTCCGTCACGAGCTCCTGCACCGCCCGCACGAACCGCTCCACGTGCTCGTCGGGGGTGCCCGCGCCGAAGCTGACCCGGATGG
This sequence comes from Streptomyces sp. NPDC047880, assembly GCF_040706515.1. Taxonomy (NCBI): domain Bacteria; kingdom Bacillati; phylum Actinomycetota; class Actinomycetes; order Kitasatosporales; family Streptomycetaceae; genus Streptomyces; species Streptomyces sp. NPDC047880. Next base: position 427,212 of record NZ_JBEZOK010000002.1, read on the forward strand.
CGTTGAGCGACTTCTCCCCGGCTGCGGCCTCGGGCGACCCGCACTCGCCCTGCGCCTGCGGGTCGCTGCCGAGCAGCGTGCGCAGCAGCGGGTGGGCGCAGAACAGCCCGTCCCGCACGCCGATGCCGTACTCGGCGGACAGGGCGGCGGCGAAGTGGGAGCTGTTCCAGCCCTCGACGACGAAGGAGAGCACGCCCACGCGCGGCGCGTCGTCCCCGAAGAGGGACAGGAACCGCACCTCGGGGACGCCGGCGAGGCCCTCGCGCACCGTGCGGACCAGGTGCTGCTCACGGGCGACGAGGGTGTCGAAGCCCGCTTCGGTCAGCGCCTTGCAGGCCGAGGCGACGGCGTAGGCGCCGATGACGTTGGGCGAGCCGGCCTCGTGGCGCGCGGCGCCGTCGTGCCACTCCACGTCCACTCCCCCGTCCTGGCGCCGGCTGACCTTGCGGCTGGCGCCGCCGCCCGCGAGGTACGGCTCGGCCGCGCGCAGCCAGTCGGCCCGCCCGGCCAGGACACCGGAGCCGAAGGGCGCGTACAGCTTGTGCCCGGAGAAGGCGACCCAGTCGACGTCGAGGTCCGTGACGGAGACGGGGTGGTGCGGGGCCAGCTGGGCGGCGTCGAGCACGATCCGCGCGCCGTGGGCGTGCGCGGCCGCGGCGAGCTCCCGCACGGGCCACAGCTCGCCGGTGACGTTGGAGGCGCCGGTGACACAGACGAGGGCCGGTCCGTAGGGGTCCCGGTCGGCGAGGGCGCGCTCCAGGGTCTCGACGGCCTGCCGGGGGCTGCTCGGGGCGTCCAGGTAGGTGACCTGCGCGTTCCGCCACGGCAGCAGGGAGGCGTGGTGCTCGCTCTCGTAGACGAAGACCTGGCAGCCGGCGGGGAGCGCGGCGGCGAGGAGGTTGAGGGAGTCGGTGGTCGACCGGGTGAACACGACCTGGTCGTCCGCGCGGCAGCCGAGGAACTCGGCGACGGTCCGGCGGGCGTTCTCGAACAGGTCGGTCGACAGCTGGGACAGATATCCGGCACCGCGGTGCACGCTGCCGTAGTACGGCGCGTAGGCGGCGACGTCGTCCCAGACCCGCTGGAGCGCCGGGGCGCTGGCGGCGTAGTCGAGCGCGGCGTAGGTGACCTCACCGCCGGTCACGAGCGGCACGGTGACATCTCGCCCCAGAACGGGCAGCGGGGCACAAACGGACTGGTCGGCGGCAAGGGTGGAGACGGACATGACGGAACTCCCGTGAAGGCAGGTGGAATCCGCCCGCGAGCGCGCACGGCTCGAGCGGGGGTGAAAGGAGAAAAGGGGATGCGGAGGCGGGGCTCTGCGGCCCTATCGCATTCGCTGGTTCACGGAAGACTCCTCGTCACGCGCTTGCCGCAGACCTCGCTGCCTGCGGCCCGGTCTTCACCCGGGGCACCCCGCCACGGACGGAGGGTTGCCGGACAGTCGGCCGGGGCCTCATGACTGTCACTCATGACCTGTTCAGGAACGTACGCGAAAAGATCGGCGCCCCGCAACCCGAGTCCGGATCGCGGGACGCCGTACGGGATCCGCTACGCGTTGCTCGCGGCCACCCAGCGCTCCAGCGTGCGCTTGGCCGCCCCCGAGTCGATCGACTCGGCCGCCTTCGTCATCGCGGCGCGGATCTGCTCGGCCAGGGGCGCGGCCGTGGGCTTCAGGGCCACCAGGGCCGCGGCCGAGTTCAGCAGCACCGCCTCGCGGACCGGGCCTCTCTCGCCGTCCAGCAGGCGGCGGGCGACCTCGGCGTTGTAGGAGGCGTCGGCACCGCGCAGCGCCTCCACGGGGACCAGTTCGAGGCCCACGTCACGCGGGTCGAAGGCCTCCTCGGTGACCTTGCCGTCCCGGACGATCCACACCCGGGAGGTCGCCGTGGTGGTCAGTTCGTCGAGGCCGTCGTCGCCCCGGAAGACCAGGGACGAGTTGCCGCGCTCGGCGAAGACGCCCGCGACGATCGGCGCCATGCGAGGGTCCGCCACCCCGACGGCCTGGGCGCGGACCCGGGCCGGGTTGGTGAGCGGGCCGAGGGCGTTGAACACCGTGCGGATGCCCAACTGGCCGCGGGCGGCGCCCGCGTGCCGCAGCGCCGGGTGGAACTTCACCGCGAAGCAGAAGGTGATCCCGGCCTCCTCGGCGACCTGTGTGACCCGGTGCAGGGGCAGCTCCAGGTTGACGCCGAGCTTCTCCAGCACGTCGGAGGCCCCGGACGCCGAGGACGCGGCCCGGTTGCCGTGCTTGACGACCTTCGCCCCGGTGCCGGCGACCACGATCGAGGACATCGTGGAGATGTTGACCGTCTTCGCGCCGTCGCCGCCGGTGCCGACGATGTCGACCGTCGCGCCGGGCACCTCGATCACGTTGGCGTGCGCGTACATCGTGCGGACCAGGCCGTTGATCTCCTCGACGGTCTCGCCCTTGGCCCGCAGGGCCACGACGAACCCGGCGATCTGCGCCTCGGTCGCCTCGCCGCGCATGATCCGGTCCATCGCCCAGGCGGTGTCGTCCGCGCTCAGGTGCCTGCCGTCCAGCAGGCCGTTCAGCAGCAGGGGCCAGGAGCGGCCCGCCGCGGTGTCGCCTCCAGCGGGGGTCACAGCGCTCATAAGCCGCTCCAGGGTCAGGCGTCCCGCACCACGGGACGAGATTCTCAACGGGGTCCACCCTATCCAGCCCGGGGCAGGGCGAAGGGCCCCGTCCGATCATCGGACGGGACCCTTCTGTGGCGTGGCGAAGCAGTGATCAGTGGTGGCCGTGGCCGCTCGTGATCTCCCGGTACTCCTCGGCGGTGGGCTTCGGGATCTGGGAACCCTCGCCGTAGTAGGCGTCGCTGAGCTTGGCGCGCAGCTTCTCGGAACCCTTCACCTTGCGCTCGACACCGTTCTCGTCGACCGTCGGGCCGATCTCGGCCGGCTTGTACTGCTCGTGCGCCGTGAGCGTGTACATCTGCTCCTGGCTGAGCGGCTCGTGCACCTCGATGAACTCACCGTGCGGCAGGCGCTTGATGATGCCCGACTCGCGGCCGTGCAGCACCTTCTCCTTGTCCCGGCGCTGCAGGCCGAGGCAGATGCGCTTGGTGACGACGAAGGCGAGGACCGGGCCGAGGAAGAACCCGATCCGGACGAACCAGGTCACCGAGTTGATCGACAGGTGGAAGTGCGTGGCGACGATGTCGTTGCCACCGCCGATCAGCATGATGATGTAGCCGGTGACCCAGGCGACACCCACACCGGTGCGGGTCGGGGCGTTGCGCGGCCGGTCCAGGATGTGGTGCTCGCGCTTGTCCCCGGTGACCCAGGACTCGATGAACGGGTACAGGGCGATGATCGCGAGGAAGACACCGAAGAGCACCAGCGGGATGAACACGCCCAGGACGAGCGTGTGACCCCAGAAGTTGATCTCCCAGCCCGGCATCGCCCGGATCAGACCCTCGGCGAAGCCCATGTACCAGTCGGGCTGGGCACCGGTCGACACCTGGTCGGGCCGGTACGGGCCGAGGACCCAGATCGGGTTGATCGTCGCGATGCCGGCGAGGGCCGCGATGGCGCCGAAGACCAGGAAGAAGAAGCCTCCGGCCTTGGCCATGTAGACCGGCAGCAGCGGCATGCCGACGACGTTCTTGTTGGTCCGGCCGGGACCCGCGAACTGGGTGTGCTTGTGGTAGAAGACCAGGATCAGGTGGCCGACCACGAGCCCGAGCATGATGCCCGGCAGCAGCAGGATGTGGATCGAGTAGAACCGGGCGACGAAGTCGGTACCCGGGAACTCCCCGCCGAACAGGAACATCGAGATGTACGTGCCCACGATCGGCACGGACAGGATCGCGCCCTGCGTGAAGCGGACACCGGTGCCGGAGAGCAGGTCGTCCGGGAGCGAGTAGCCGGTGAAGCCGGTGAACATGCCCAGGACGAACAGCAGGAAGCCGAACAGCCAGTTGATCTCGCGCGGCTTGCGGAACGCGCCGGTGAAGAAGACGCGCATCATGTGCACGAACATGCCGGCGAGGAAGATGATCGCCGCCCAGTGGTGGATCTGCCGGATGAGCAGACCGCCGCGGACGTCGAAGCTGATGTCCAGGGTGGAGGCGAACGCCTCCGACATCAGCTGCCCCTGGAGCGGGACGTAACTGCCGTGGTACTCCACCTCGTTCATCGACGGGTGGAAGAACAGCGTCAGGTACACACCCGTGAGGATGATGATGATGAAGCTGTAGAGGCAGATCTCACCGAGCATGAAGGACCAGTGGTCCGGGAAGATCTTGCGCATGTTGGCCTTGGCCAGGGAGTAGATCCCGAGGCGGCCGTCGGCCCAGTCGGCGACCCGCTCACCCGCGGGTGCCTTGCGGCGTGTCTGTGCAGTGCTCATCCGCGCTCCCAGAAAGCAGGGCCGACGGGCTCTTCGAAGTCGCCGAGCGCCTCGAGGTAGCCCTCGTCGTTCACGCCGATGCGGAGCTGCGGCAGGGCGTGACCGGCGGGACCGAAGATCACTCGGGCACCGTCGGAGAGGTCGAAGGTGGACTGGTGGCAGGGGCAGAGCACGTGGTGCGTCTGCTGCTCGTACAGGGAGATCGGGCAGCCGACGTGGGTGCAGATCTTCGAGTACGCGACGATGCCCTGGTGCGACCACTCGAGCTCGCGCTTGTCCTTGATGTCCTCCGGCTGGATCCGGACGATCATCAGGGCGGCCTTGGCGATCTCGTTCTGGAAGTCGTGGTCGTGCTCCTCCAGGCCCTCGGGCTTGGCGAAGGTCAGCGAACCGACCGCGACATCGGACGGACGCAGCGGCTCGTTGGTGTTCATGTTGACGAGCAGCTTGCCCTTGGACCACAGCGTGTGGCGGAGCTTGGTGCCGGGCAGCGGACCGAGGTCACGCAGCAGCACGACGCCGGAGAGCGGCACCAGCGTGAGCGCGCCGAGCATCGTGTTGCGGATCAGCTTGCGGCGGCCGAGCGCGGACTCCTTGGCGCCCTGCTTGAAGTCGGCGAAGACCTTCTCGCGGACCTCGGGCGACGCCTCGATCGGGTGCCGCTCGTCGGCGACCTCCACGTCGGACATCAGGGTGCGCGCCCAGTGGACGGCGCCCGCGCCGATGCAGAACAGCGCGATGCCGAGCGACAGGCCCAGCGCGAAGTTCAGCGCGCTGATGTGCCCCAGCGGGAAGATGAAGACCGCCTTGTCGACCGGGATCGCCACGAAGGAGGCGATGAAGGCGACGGTGGCCAGCATCGACACCGTGAACAGCAGGGCGACCGCACGCTCGGACCGCTTGGCGGCCCGCTCGTCGATGTCCTGGATCCGGTGCTCGTGAGGCGGCAGGCCCGGGTCGGCGAACGGGTTCTTGTCGTCCGCGACGCTCACCGCGCCGTGCCCGTGCTCGTCATGTCCTGCGGACTGCGCGGCAGGCAGGTTCTCTTCTGGAATGTCTTGGCTACTCATGACTTCTTGGCCTTTGCGGTCCGGGCGGCGACCCACACGGCGACGGCGATCAGACCGCCGAGACCGAAGATCCAGCCGAACAGGCCCTCGCTGACCGGCCCGAGGCCACCCAGTTCGAGGCCGCCGGGGCTCTCGGTCTTTTCGCTGTTGACCGCGTCGAGGTACGCGATGATGTCCTTCTTGTTCTTCTCCGACAGCGTGGTGTCGGGGAAGGACGGCATGTTCTGCGGGCCGGTCTGCATGGCCTCGTAGATGTGCTTCGGGGAGACGCCCTCGAGGGTCGGCGCGTACTTGCCGTGCGTCAGCGCGCCGCCCTTGCCGGTGAAGTTGTGGCACTGCGCGCAGTTGGTGCGGAACAGCTCACCGCCCTTGGCGATGTCGGCACCCTCGGGGCCGTACTGCTCCTCCGTCGGGACGGACGGACCGGCACCCAGCGAGGCGATGAACGCCGCGAGCTGGTCGATCTCGGCCTGCGAGTAGATGTTCTTCTTCGCCGGGACCTGGGGGCCCTGGGAGGTGGCGGCCGGCATACGGCCGGTGCCCACCTGGAAGTCGACGGCCGCGGCGCCCACACCCACCAGGCTGGGCCCGTCGGAGGTGCCCTGACCGCCGGTGCCGTGGCAACTGGCGCAGCCGACCGAGTAGAGCTTCTTGCCCTCCTCGATGGTGAGGGACTGGGCGGTTTCGTCGGCCTGCGCCTTGTCCGCGGGTGCGAACACGGCGTACAGCCCCCCGGTGCATGCCAGCGCGAGGAGTAGGACGACGAGCGCCGCCAACGGGTGGCGTCGTCGTGCGGAGAGCTTTTTCACGGATTACCCCGGTGTCAGGATCTTCTGCGTCGATGCTTCTGGGATGCGCGCTTCGTCGAGCACGCGCGGATGCGGGCCCTGCTACTTGATCATGTAGATCGTGGCGAAGAGACCGATCCAGACGACATCGACGAAGTGCCAGTAGTAGGACACGACGATCGCGGCCGTCGCCTGCTCGTGGGTGAACCTACTGGCCGCGTAGGTCCGGCCCAGGACCAGCAGGAAGGCGATGAGACCGCCCGTCACGTGCAGGCCGTGGAAGCCGGTGGTCAGGTAGAACACCGAGCCGTACGGGTCGGAGGACAGGGACAGGCCCGCGTCCTTGACCAGCTCCGTGTACTCGAAGACCTGACCGCCGATGAAGATCGCACCCATCACGAACGTGACGATGAACCACATCCGGAGCTTCTTCACGTCACCGCGCTCGGCGGCGAAGACGCCGAGCTGGCAGGTGAGCGAGGAGAGCACCAGGATGGTGGTGTTCGTCGCCGAGAACGGGAAGTTGAGATGGGCAGCCATCTCCTTCCAGTGATCGGGACCCGTCACCGATCGCAGGGTGAAGTACATCGCGAAGAGGGCCGCGAAGAACATCAGCTCGGAACTCAGCCAGATGATGGTTCCGACGCTGGTGAGGTTCGGCCGATTGACCGACGGGTGCGCGTGCCCGGTTTCTACTGTCGTTGCTGTCGCCACGACCGACATTATGTCGGTCGCTTATCCCGCCCTCACTCCGGGGGGTGCCGTTCGGAGTGTCTTCACCGGTCGTACCGGTGTTGACGTGGTGTTCAAGGGAGTAGCATCCGGCCCAACGGGCCTGTCCTTACGACGTTGACGTCACGGAGGAACAATGCAGCCGACCGCCACGGTGCTGGTCTACAGCGACGACTCCAACACCCGAGAGCAGGTGCGGCTCGCCACGGGCCGGAGGCCGGCCCCGGACGTCCCCCTGGTGGAGTTCGTGGAGTGTGCGACTCCCGCCGCGGTGCTGACGGAGCTGGACCGGGGTGGGGTCGACGTCTGTGTGCTGGACGGCGAGGCCGTGCCGATGGGGGGCATGGGCCTCTGCCGGCAGATCAAGGACGAGGTGTTCAGCTGTCCGCCGGTACTGCTGCTGATCGGACGGCCTCAGGATGCGTGGCTGGCGACCTGGAGCCGGGCGGAGGCGGCGGTGACGCTGCCGGTGGAGCCGGTGGAGTTCGCCTCCGCGCTGGCTTCTCTGTTGCGGGACAAGGCGGCTTTGAACGCCTGAGGGCTCGGTTCTCGTTGTCGTCTTCCGGCGGCTGCGGGCGCGTGGGGGTTGTTCGCGCAGTTCCCCGCGCCCCCGAAGGACGTGCCCCTGAAGGACGTGCCCGTGAGGGCGTCTAGACGCTCTGGGGCCTCAGGCGGGCCCGGTCGGCGTCCGTGGGGCCGTCGGGGGTGCCGCCCAGGAGGGCGCTGCCGGTGCGCCACTTCGCCCAGTCGAGGTTCCAGTCGCCGTAGCCGTTGCCGAACGGGGCCATCATGTCTCCGCCGGAGTTCACGACCTTGACGATGTCGCCCTCGCGGACGGTGTCGTAGAACCAGGCGGCGTTCTCGGTGCTCATGCCGGTGCAGCCGTGGCTGACGTTGGCGGAGCCCTGGGAGCCGACGGACCAGGGGGCGGCGTGGACGTACTCGCCGCTGTTGGTGACGCGCACGGAGTGGTGGACGACCAGGTCGTAGAAGTCCGAGGAGCCGATGCTCGCGCTGGTCATACGGACGGTGCCCTCCTTGGCGAGGACGACCTTGACGCCGTTGCGGGTGTCGTAGCCGGGCTTGCCCGTGGTGACCGGTATCTGCCGGATGATCTCGTCGTTCTTGTAGACGGTCATCTGGTGGGCGGCGGCGTCCGTGACGGCTATGAGCTTGTCCGCGGTGGTGAAGGTCAGCGGCTTGGCCTTGCCGCCCCACATCCGGTCGCCGATCTTGATGCCCTGCAGATTGCTGCGGACCTGCACGGTGGCCTGGGCGGGCCAGTAGTCCTTCGGGCGGTAGTGCAGCTTCTTGTCGTCCACCCAGTGCCAGGCGCCGTCCGTGGCGGGCGTGGAGGAGACCTTCAGGGCGCGTTCCACGACGGCCCGCTGGGCCTTGTCCTTGATGGGCTGGCTCAGCTCGGCGGTGACGGGCTGGCCGACGCCGTAGGTGCCCGTCTTGGGGCCGAAGGTCACGTCCAGGCGCTTCTGGGTGGTGGGCTTGCCGGTGTCGAAGGTGACAATCTTGCGGCCGGGTGCCCCGTCCTCGTCCTCGGTGCTCACGCGGACCGTGTAGCTGGCGTTGGCGGCGAGCGGGGAGGTGCTGTGCCAGCGGCTGCCGTCGGCGGCGAGTTCGCCCGCCACGTAGCGTCCTGAGGCGTCGTGGGCCGTGACGTCGGTGATGCGCCCGTCGGAGTCCTCGACGACCTCCAGGGGCTTGTCGGGGTCGGCCTTCTCACGGCCCCCGTCGGGGGCGCTGAAGGAGATCTGGTCCGCCGCGTCGTAGGGGCGGGCGGCCAGCGGGTTGCCGTCGGAGCCGCAGGCGGTGACGCCCGCGCTGAGGGCTATCAACAGCAGCGTGCAGCTGACGACGGTGCGGGGGCGGGAGATCGCTATGTGGCTCATGACCTCACGCTAGGAACGGGCGTCAACAGCGGCACGCCGAACGACTCGTACGAGTGACACGCATTACGGCAGAAGGAAGGGGCCCGGACGCTCCTCTCGGAGTGTCCGGGCCCCTTCGGCGCTCGGCGCGTGTTACTGGGTGCGGTTCTCACCGCGGTAGTACTCGAACACCCAGCCCCAGATGCCGATCAGGATGATCGGCAGCGAGAAGTACATCAGCCACCAGCCGATGGCGACCGACAGGAAGGCGAGGGCACCGCCGATGCCCAGCGAGAGCGGCTGCCAGCTGTGCGGGCTGAAGAACCCGACCTCGCCGGCGTCGTCCGCGACATCCGCATCCTTGTCGTCCTGCGCACCGACGTCGACCCGCTTGGCCGTGAAGCCGAGGTAGAAGCCGATCATGATGCACAGGCCGAAGGCCAGGAAGAGGGCCGTGGTACCGGCCGGCTCCTTCGACCACACGCCATAGACCACAGCCATGGCGAGGACGAAGACGCTCAGCCACATGAACATCTTGCCCTGGATCTTCACTTGCCGGCCTCCTTGCCACCAGCGATGGCCTTCTCGCCGTGACCGACGTTCTCGAGCTGGTCGAGAGCGGCGATCTCCGGGTGGTGCAGGTCGAACGCCGGGGATTCACTGCGGATCCGCGGCATGGTGATGAAGTTGTGCCGCGGCGGCGGGCAGGAGGTCGCCCACTCCAGGGAGCGGCCGTAGCCCCACGGGTCGTCGACGCCGACCGGCTTGCCGTACTTGGCCGTCTTCCACACGTTGTAGAAGAACGGCAGGATCGACATGCCGAGCAGGAACGAGCTGATCGTCGAGATCGTGTTCAGCGCGGTGAAGCCGTCGGCCGCCAGGTAGTCGGCGTACCGGCGCGGCATGCCCTCGGCGCCCAGCCAGTGCTGGACCAGGAACGTGCCGTGGAAGCCGATGAACAGCGTCCAGAAGGTGATCTTACCGAGACGCTCGTCCAGCATCTTGCCGGTCCACTTCGGCCACCAGAAGTGGAAGCCGGAGAACATCGCGAACACCACGGTGCCGAAGACGACGTAGTGGAAGTGTGCCACCACGAAGTACGAGTCGGAGACGTGGAAGTCCATCGGCGGCGAGGCCAGGATGACACCGGTCAGACCACCGAAGGTGAAGGTGATCAGGAAGCCGGTCGCCCAGAGCATCGGTGTCTCGAAGGACAG
>NZ_JBEZOK010000003.1:0-380350 GCF_040706515.1 Streptomyces sp. NPDC047880
GGCACGCCCTCTCGCCGCACCGGCCGAAAGCCCGAGTACGCCCCGTACGAGGGCTTCCGGCCGGCACGCCGAGAGCACGCACCGGACGCCGCTCCTTCACGGGCAAACGTGGCCTGCCGCGGCACTAGAACCGCCGAGGGAAGGCCGCGCCGCCGGACCGCCGCCGTCGCGGACCGTTGAACCGCCGTACCGCCGCCGTCGCGGACCGCTAAACCATCGGACCGCCGCCGTCGCGGACCGCTGAACCACCGGACCGCCTCCTCGGACCACTGAACGGCCGGACCGTCCGCCGTCGGACCGCGAAACCACCGGACCGCCTCCTCGGACCACTGAACGGCCGGACCGTCCGCCGTCGGACCGCGAAACCACCGGACCGCTGTCTTGGACCACTGAACGGCCGGACGCCGCCGTCGGACCGCCAACCGCCGGACCGCCGCCTCGGACCACTGAACGGCCGGACCGTCGCCGTTGCCGGACCGGCACCGTGAGACCGCCGCCGTCAGACCGTGACGACCCGCAGCCCGGCCTCCTCGAAGCGCCGCACCGTCTCCGGGTCGGCCGCCGTGTCCGTGACCAGGGTGTCCACCGCCTCCGCCGCGCAGATCCGGGCGAACGCCCGCTGCCCGAGCTTGCTGGAGTCGGCGGCGACCACCACCCGCTCCGCCCGCTCGCACAGCAGCCGGTTGACCGCCGCCTCCGCCTCGTCGTGCGCCGCCGCGCCGTGTGTCACGTCGAAGGCGACGACACCGAGCACCGCCACATCGACGGTGATCTGCCCGAGCACCCCGTCCGCGAGCGGCCCGACCAGCTCGTACGACTGGGCCCGCGCCACCCCGCCGGTCAGCACGATCTTGAACTGGGGCCGCACGACCAGCTCGTTGGCGATGTTCAGCGCGTTCGTCACCACGGTCAGCGCCGGCGACCCGGACGCCAGGTCCCCCCGCACGGCCAGGGCCCGCGCCACCTCGGTCGTGGTGGTCCCCCCGGTCAGCCCGACCGCCTCGCCCGGCGCCACCAGATCCGCCACCGCCGTGGCGATGCGCTGCTTCTCGGAGGCGTGACGGGCCGTCTTGTAGCGCAACGGCAGCTCGTACGACACCCCGTGCACGACCGCGCCACCCCGGGTGCGCACCAGCATCTGCTGCTCGGCGAGCCCGTCGAAGTCACGGCGGATCGTGGCCGCAGACACCCCGAGCTCGGCCGCGGCGTCCTCGACGTCCAGCCGGCCGCGCTCCACGAGCAGCTCCAGCAGCGCCTTCCAGCGCGCGTCGCGCGACATCCGCACCTCCACGTCTCGATCTCCGGCGACCCTAACGCACCCCGTCCTGAGCAGAATGCTTGATGATGCTCGAAAGCTGGCTATATCTTGCATGAACAAGCAGATCGGTTGGGCAGTGGAGCGGAGGGTGCGGGATGACGCATGTCGAGGACGAACTGACGAGCCAACCCGAGTGCTGGGAACGCGCCGCGTCGGAAGCGGACCGGCACGCGAAGGCGCTGCCGGCACCGGGGGAGCGGGTCGCAATCGTCGGCTGCGGCACCTCGTACTTCATGGCGCAGGCCGCCGCGGCCCTGCGCGAGGGCGCGGGCCAGGGCGAGACCGACGCGTTCGCCGCCTCGGAGTTCCCCCACGGCCGCCGCTACGACCGGGTCCTCGCGCTCACCCGTTCCGGCACCACGACGGAAGTCCTGGACCTGCTGGACCGGTTGAAGGGCGGCACCCGCACCACGGCGGTCACCGGCGACCCCGACACGCCCGTGATGACGGCCGCCGACGACCTCGTCGTCCTGGACTTCGCGGACGAACGCTCCGTCGTCCAGACCCGGTTCGCGACCACCACCCTCACCCTGCTCCGCGCCCACCTCGGCCTGCACCCGGGAACCGCCGTCACCGACGCGCGCACCGCCCTGGCGGAGCCGCTGCCCGAAGGACTGGTGACGTGCGGGCAGTTCACGTTCCTCGGACGCGGCTGGACCGTCGGCCTGGCCAACGAGGCCGGGCTGAAGATGCGCGAGGCCGCGCTGGCCTGGACGGAGGCCTACCCGGCGATGGAGTACCGGCACGGCCCGATCAGCGTCAGCACCACGGGCACGGCGACCTGGATGCTCGGCGACGCGCCGGACGGCCTCGCCGAGGAGGTACGCGGCACGGGCGCGCTGTGGATCGCGGGGCGGCTCGACCCGCTCGCCGAACTGATCCGCGTCCAGCGCCTCGCGGTCGCCGTCGCCACGTCCCGCGGGCTGGACCCCGACAGTCCCCGCCACCTCACCCGTTCGGTGATCCTCGCGCCCTGACCCTGGAGACCCCGTGTCCCTCACCACCACAGGCGACCTCGTCACCCGAGCCGCCGCGGCGGGCTCGGCCGTCGCCTCCTTCAACGTCATCACGCTGGAGCACGTCGAGGCCGTCATCGCAGGCGCCGGGTCGGTGGGCGCCCCCGTCGTGCTGCAAGTCAGCGAGAACGCGGTGAAGTTCCGCGGCGGGCAGCTCCTCCCGCTCGCCCGCGCGGCCGTCACCGCGGCCGAACGCGCCGCCGTACCCGTCGCGTTGCACCTCGACCACGTGCGGAGCGACACCCTGCTCCACCAGGCCGCGGACGCCGGCTTCAGCTCCGTGATGTACGACGCGGCCCGGCTGCCCTACGCACAGAACCTCGCCGCGACCCGGGCGGCGGTCGACTGGGCGCACGCGCGAGGCCTCTGGATCGAGGCGGAGCTGGGCCAGATCGGCGGCAAGAACGGCAGACCGCCGCTGGACGCGCACGCCCCCGGCGCCCGCACCGACCCCGACGAGGCCCGGGCGTTCGTCGCCGACTCGGGTGTGGACGCCCTCGCCGTCGCCATCGGCAGCTCCCACGCCATGACGACCCGAACCGCCGTCCTCGACCACGACCTGCTCACCCGCCTGTCGGCCGCACTGGACGTCCCGCTCGTCCTGCACGGCTCCTCCGGTGTCCCGGACGACGAACTCACGGCGGCCGTGGCGGGCGGCATCACCAAGGTCAACGTCGGGACGGCCCTCAACATCGCACTGACGGGAGCCGTGCGGGAGTTCCTCGCCGAGCGGCCCGAGGCAGTCGATCCGCGCGAGTATCTGACCCTCGCGCGGGACGCGATGACACAAGCGGTGGCGAGGACCCTGAAGACCCTCGGCGCCCCTACCTCTTGACGGCCTTCAGCACCACGAACTTCGGGTCGCTCGCCACGAGCCGGCTGTTGCCGAACAGCTTGCGCAGCTTGACGTGGTAGCCCAGGTGCCGGTTGCCGACCACCCACAGCTCCCCGCCGGGCCGCAAAGCCCGGCGCGCCCCGGTGAACATCCGCCAGGCCGTGGCGTCCGTCGTCGCCTGGTGGGAGTGGAACGGCGGGTTGTTCAGGACCAGGTCGACACTGCCGGACGGCACGCCCGCCAGCCCGTCCCCGACCCGGAACTCCGCCTGCCCCGGCACGCCGTTCGCCCTGTACGTCGCCTCCGCCGAGGCCACGGCCTGGAACGACTCGTCCACGAACAGCACCTCGGCGCCCGGGTCGGCCAGCGCCACCGACGTACCCACCACGCCGTTGCCGCACCCCAGATCCACCACCCGGCCACCCCGCCCCGCGGGCAGGTGCCGGAGGAAGAACCGCGTCCCGATGTCCAGCCGGTCGGCGCAGAAGACCCCGGCGTGGTTGACGACGGTGCCGTGCGCGGCGGGACCGATGCCGTCCGGCAGCGTGTACACGTACGGCCACGGGTTGGCGGGCCGTTCCAGGGCGGGGTCCGGAGTGCAGAAGACCAGCCGGGCCTTCTTCTCGGCGAGGGAGGTGCGGGTCGGACCGAGGATCCGCTCGAACAACGTCAGTGTCGAGGTGTGGATCTCCTTCACCATGCCCGTACCGACGACCACCGTCCCCGCGTGCACCGCCGGCGCCAGACGCAGCAACTGGTCCTCCAGCAGCGCCAGGCTCTTCGGCACCCGCACCAGCAGCACGTCGATCCGCTCGGGCGGCGGGTCCTGCGTGGTCAGCAGCCGCACCGCGCCCACCTCGGCCCCGGCTCGGGCGAGGTTGGCGCGGGTCGCCTCCTGCGCGAGGTGGGAGTCGGTGATCTGCACCGGACGGTGCGCCGCGAGCGCCGTGACCAGCGCCCCCCAGCGGTCACCGAGCACCACGACCGTGCCGTCCAGCGGCACCCGCTCCTCGGCCAGGTACCTCAGCAGGTACTCGTCGGAGGCGTCCCAGGCGCGCAGCCGGTCGCGCGGGTCCTCGGGGAAACGGGTCAGCGCCGGCTCGCCCCACGGCGTCGTCATACGGTCGTCCATCGTGCGACCAGGCTAGCCGAGCCGCAGCTCAGGGCGTGTCGGGCACCATGGAGGCATGGACGGCGAGCTGTTCCCCAGGGCCCGTACGCAGGTCGCGCCCGGCGCCGTGCACCTGCCCGGCTGGCTGGACGCGGAGCGCCAGTCGGCGCTGCTCGACGCCTGCCGCACGTGGGCCCGGCCGCCCGCGGGCCTGCGCACGGTCCGCACCCCCGGCGGCGGCACCATGACCGCCCGGCAGGTCTGCCTCGGCTGGCACTGGTACCCCTACGCCTACGCCCCCACGGTCGCCGACGGCGACGGCGCGCCCGTCAAGCCGTTCCCGCGGTGGCTGGGCGAACTCGGCCGCCGGGCGGTCCACGACACCCTCGGCGGACCCCCGCCGGACTACGACATCGCGCTGATCAACTTCTACGATGCCGAAGCCCGCATGGGCATGCATCGCGACAGCGACGAGAAGTCCGACGCGCCGGTGGTGTCGCTCAGCCTCGGCGACACCTGCGTGTTCCGCTTCGGCAACACCGCGACGCGCACCCGGCCCTACACCGACGTCGAGCTGCGCAGCGGTGACTTGTTCGTCTTCGGCGGCCCCTCCCGGTTCGCCTACCACGGCGTCCCACGCGTCCACGCGGACACGGCACCGCCCGCGCTGGGGCTGACCGGCCGGCTCAACATCACGCTCCGGGTCAGCGGCCTGAAGCCCCCGCCGGCCGGCGACCCCGGCGGCCCGGCGGCGCCCGGCGGGCACGCTCGGCCACCAACCCGGCGGATCATGGGAGACTCGCCCTCATGAGCGGGAAGGCGGACCCCCGGCAGGCGGGGAACGGGAGCACTTCGAGGGCACGGCTGGACCGGGGGCGCGCAGCGCTCGGACCCGCACTGGAACTCGTGCACACCGGGCGAGCCCCGACCCGGGCCGTGCTCACCGCCGAACTCGGGGTGACGCGGGCGACCGCCGGTGCGGTCGCCGTCGAACTGGAGGCACTCGGGCTCATCCGGGTCGACGCCCGGCCCGGCGCGGCCGCCGGCTCGCAGGGCAGGCCCTCCCACAAACTGGCCGTCGCCGACGACGGGCCCGTCGCGCTGGCCGCGCAGGTGCACGCCGACGGGTTCCGGGCGGCACTGGTCGGACTCGGCGGCCGGATCGTCGCCACCGCGCCCGGCTGCGAGATCGTCGACGCCGACCCCGCCAAGGTGCTGGCCTCGGTCGTCACCGCCGGCGCCGAACTGCTGCGCACGACGGGGCTGCGGTGTGTGGGCGCGGGCCTCGCCGTGCCGTCCGCCGTCGCCGAACCCGAGGGACTGGCACTGAACCCGCTCCACCTGGCCTGGCCCGCGGGCGCGCCCGTGCGGGACATCTTCGCCGAGCAGGTGCGCGCGGCCGGCATCGACGGACCCGCGTTCGCGGCGAACGACGTCAACCTCGCCGCGCTCGCCGAGCACCGGCACGGCGCCGGCCGGGGCGCCCGCGACCTGCTGTGCGTCGCCACCGGCCACCGCGGAGTCGGCGGCGCGCTCGTCCTCGACGGCCGCCTGCACCGGGGCAGTTCGGGCCTGGCCCTGGAGGTCGGGCACCTCACCGTGCACCCCGAGGGCCGCCCCTGCCACTGCGGCAGCCGCGGCTGCCTCGACGTGGAGACCGACCCGCTGGCCTTCCTCACGGAGGCCGGACGCGAACCGGGCCCCGAGGTGTCCCTGCTCCAGCAGTCCATCGACCTGATCCGCCACCACTACGACGACCCGGGCGTCCGCACCGCCACCGAGGCACTTATCGACCGCCTCGGTCTCGGCCTCGCGGGCCTGGTCAACATCCTCAACCCGGACCGCATCGTCCTCGGCGGCCTGCACCGCACGCTCCTCGACGCCGACCCCGGACGTCTGCGCGCGGTCGTGGCCGACCGCAGTCTGTGGGGCCAGAGCGGCGGCGTCCCCATCCTGCCCTGCAGCCTCGACCACAACAGCCTGGTCGGCGCCGCGGAACTGGCCTGGCAGCCGGTGCTGGACGACCCGCTGGGGGCGCTCGCCCCGAGGGCGTGAGCGGTCCTCGGGCATGCGGCCGCGAGACCGACCCCACCGGTATCAGGCTTGTCCGCGTCGCGCGCGGGAAGGCGACCCGCTGAGCGGGCAGGCTGGTTCGGGGCAGTCCGCCCGCACCGCACCACCGAGGAAGTTGACGCAATGACCGACAAGCTCACCGTGAGCGTCCTGGGCACCGGCATCATGGGCGCCGCGATGGCCCGCAACCTCGCCCGGGCCGGACACACCGTCCGGGCCTGGAACCGCACCCGGTCCAAGGCCGAGGCGCTGGCCACCGACGGGGTACGGATCGCCGGCAGTCCGGCGCAGGCGGTGCAGGACGCAGACGTCGTCCTGACCATGCTCTACGACGGCCCCGCCACCCTGGACACGATGCGCGAGGCAGCCGTCGCCCTGCGGCCCGGCACCGCCTGGGTCCAGTCGACCACGGCGGGCATCGAGGACGTCGCAGAACTGGCCGCCTTCGCAAACGAACACGGCCTGGTCTTCTACGACGCCCCCGTCCTCGGCACCCGCCGGCCCGCCGAGGCCGGGAAGCTGACCGTGCTCGCGGCAGGCCCCACCGAGGGCCGGGACAGGGTCACGCCGGTCTTCGACGCCGTCGGCGCCCGGACCGTATGGAACGGCGAGGACGGGGCGCTGGGCGGCGCCACCCGGCTGAAGCTCGTGGCCAACAGCTGGGTGCTGGCCGTCACCGCCGCCGCCGGCGAGGCCCTCGCCCTGTCCAAGGCCCTCGGCGTCGACCCCCGGGGCTTCTTCGACCTCGTCGCCGGCGGCCCGCTCGACATGGGCTATCTGCGAGCCAAGTCCGAACTCGTCCTCGAGGACAGGCTCACACCGCCCCAGTTCGCGGTGGGTACCGCCGCCAAGGACGCCCGGCTCATCGTCCGGGCCGGCCTGGACAACGGTGTCCGCCTGGACGTCGCCGAAGCGGCCGCCGCCCGCATGGAGCGTGCCGCCGCCCAGGGCCACGCCGACGAGGACATGGTCGCGGCCTACTTCGCCAGCTTCGACGAGAAGTCCGACACCTAGGAGGTCCCCCCATGTCCAAGCCGCCGCTGCCGCCCGGGGCCGAGGCCCTGCTGAGCCGGCCCAACCCGTGTGTCATGGCCACCCTGCGCTCCGACGGGGCCCCCGTCTCCACGGCCACCTGGTACGCGTGGAAGGACGGCCGTGTCCTGGTCAACCTCGACGGGGGCCGGGTGCGCCTGAAACACCTGCGCCGCGACCCCCGGGTCACCCTCACCGTCCTCGCCGGGGACGACTGGTACACCCATGTCACCCTCATCGGCCGCGTCACCGAGATGTACGACGACGAGGACCTGGCCGACATCGACCTGCTCGCCCGGCACTACACCGGCAAGCCCTACCCGGACCGCGTCCGCCCCCGGGTCAGCGCCTGGATCGAGGTCGACCGCTGGCACGGCTGGGGTGCGATGAAGGACAGCGACCAGGCCGGCGGCTGAGGCCGCTGTCCGCGCCGGTCAGTGCCACTCGGTGCCGAAGGCCCGGCCCGGGTTCTCGGTGAGGATACGCCCCACCAGCTCCTCGCCCACGGCGTGCGCGAGCCGGGGCCGCACCCGGCGCAGCAGGTACGGCATGCCGGGGCCGCCGTCCACCGAGCGGGCGGCGGCCGTGGTGGTGTCCGCGCCCAGCAGCACCCGGTCCCCGAACCCGGCCTCGGCGAGGGCCCGTACGGCCTCCGGCATCCGCCAGTCCGTGGCGTGATGGGCGAGGGACGGCCCGTCGAAGGCCAGGTAGCAGCCGTACTCCGCCGCCTGCCGGTGCACCACGAGATCGGGGGAGCGGTTGAGGTGCCCGAGCACCACCCGGTGCGGTGGCACCCCCAACTCCGCGCACAGCAGGTCCAGTACGTCCAGCGCGCCGGTGCCCATCTCCAGGTGCACGGTGATCGTCGCGCCCGTGGCGTGATGCGCCTCGGCCGCCGCCGTCATGGTCCAGCGGGCGTGCGCGTCCAGTGCGTGGAACCCGCCCGCGACCTTGATCAGCCCCGCCCGCACCCCCGACGTCCCGATGCCCTCGGTGAGTTCGGAGACGAAGACCTCGGCGAGCCGGCCCCGCAACCCGGCCAGCGTGTCCTCGTCGTAGTGCACGGCCTGGTGCAGCCCGGTCGCCGCGACCACGTGCACGCCGGTCTCCCGGGACAGCGGAGGCAGATCGGCGGCCCGCCGCCCGAGCCCGTACGGCGTCCACTGCACGACGGTTCCTCCGCCCTGCTCCCGGAACGCGGCCAGCTCGGCCCGCGCCGCCGTCACGCTGAGCAACTCCTGCCCGGGCAGCCGGGGACTGCCGAAGAACAGGTGGTCGTGGGCGTCGCACACTCCCAGGTCCGCGGGGCTCACGTCCCCCAGCACCGTGCGGATCGCGCTCACCACTGGCGTCCCCGGGGCAGCCGGTGCCGGCCCGGCGCGGACAGGTGCAGTACCTGGAAGAGCTCGCCGTCCGCCTCGGGATTGTCGTGCTCCCAGAGGGAGAAGTGCACCGACTCCCAGCGGCTGGTGTCGACGGCCGCGGCGGCGAACAGGGCACCGTCCGCTGCCGCCAGCCGCCCGGCCTCGCGCACCGCGTCCGCCACGGCGTCGGCCAACAGCCCTTCCTCGGGCACTGGTTGACGCCGCCGCACGGCGAACCGCGCGTGGGAGCCGCTCCCTTCCTCGTACGCGAGGCCCGTCCACTGGTGTGCCGGCGGCCGCCCGAAGTCGTCACCGACTCCCTGGAACCCGCCGCCCCACAGGAAGGCGTTCATGCCGTCGACGGTGTTCCAGAGGTAGAAAGGCGCGTACTGGTTGACCGGCGAGCCGCGCAGGCCGCGCTCGCGTATCAGGTAGGCCTTGAGGCCGAGACCCTGCCAGTCGTCGAGCAGATGCCCCCGGCGGGCGACGCGGTCGCGGATGATGTCCATGTCGTAGTCGGCGGGCAGGGTGAGTTCGTACTGCATGGCGTGCATGGAGGTCTCCTCACGCGGTCCGTGGTGCCAGCAGGGAGAGCAGGCCCCGGACCCCGGCGTCGAACGCGGTGGGGGAGCCGGAGGCGCGGGCGAGGACGTAGCCGCCCTGGACGGTGGCGACGACCGCCGCCGCGATCTCCCCGGCGTCGAGGCCGGCTGCGAACTGGCCCTGTGCCTTGCCCTCTTCGACGATCCCGGCGATCCGTCCGCGCAGCCAGTCGAGCGTCTCGTCGACCGGCGCGCGCAGTTCGGCGCTCGCGATCACGTCGGGGTCCATCGTCAGCCGGCCGACCGGGCAGCCCCGCAGCACGTCCCGCTCGCGCCGCAGATACGCCTCGATCCGCTCGTACGGCGTGCCCGGCCCGTCGAGTACCGCCGCCGCGGTGGCCCGCATCTCCTCGGCGGTCCGCCGGATCGCGGTCAGGGCGAGGTCGGGCTTGCCCTTGAAGTGGTGGTACATGCTGCCCTGCCCGGCGTCCGCGCGCTCCAGGATCGCCTTGGGGCTGGTGCCCACGTAGCCGCGCTCCCACAGCAGCTCGCGGGTGGACTCGATCAGCCGTTCCGGGGTGCTCATGCCGTCACTGTACATACCAGTAGTTACAGAAGTCGAGGCCGCGCGCGACGTCCGCGAACCGGATGCCTGCTCCCCGCGGAGCAGGCCGACTGCCGCCGGCCGTACGACGACCCGGGGCTTTCGCGGCGCGACGCTCGAAAGCGACACAGGACCTGACGTGACCGAGGAGTTGGACGACATGCAGACCCTGGCGAACTTCGGCGACGGCGGCGGGCCCGGCCCGTGGATCCTGCTCTTCCCGCTGATCTGGGCATGCGCGATCGGTGGCGGCATCGCGCTGCTGCGCCGCACGGTGTGGCGCGGACGGCGTGGCGGCCCCTGGGGGCGGCCCACGGCCGAGGGTGACTCGCCCATCGCCGTACTCGGCCACCGCTTCGCCTCCGGAGAGATCGACGAGGACGAGTACTGGCGCCGGCTGTCCGTGCTGAACGAGGAGTTCGGCCGCAAGGGAGGCACGGCGTGATCACGCGCGGCCGGCACCTCGCAGGTCCGCGACCGGCCCGGCGCGCGGCACGCGCGAATGTGCCGCGCGCCGTCCCGCCGGGGTGACAGCAGAGTACGCCTCGGGAGCACACCCGAAGGCGTGCGGCCCTGAGGTTCGCGAGGGGACGGTGGTCACCGCCCGGTCAACCGGCAACGGCGGACCGGGCGGGAGCATGGTCGGTCCGGAGCGCCTCGGCGGACGCCCCGACCTCGGCGAACCTGCGCGCGGGCTTCTCCTGGACCGTGCGCCGCGACCGAAGGGGCGGTGCCGTCACCAGGGGGGTGGACGTCGGCAGGGTGAACCACACGACCTTGCCGGACTCGCCGTCCGGCCGGACGCCCCAGCTCTCGCTCACGGCGGCGACCATGGCGAGTCCGCGCCCGCAGGTCGCCAGCGGCTCGGCGTCGTCGACCACGGGCATCCGCGGGTCGCCGTCGCGCACCGAGACCGTGAGCCGGTCGAGCAGCAGCTCTATCTCGACCGTGCACGTCTTGTCGGGCTGGGCGTGCCGGTGGACGTTGGACAACAGCTCCGTCACGCCGAGCGAGGCCCGGTCGATGAGGGGATCCAGATGCCAGTAGCGCAATTGCGCAGATACGATTCTGCGGACCTGGCCGATCCGCGACGGCAGGGCTTGGAGCTCCACCGTGCAGTGCCTGCTTGGGTAGCTGATCACGGCTGCGACTCCCCGACGTGAGGTCCGGAAGAACACGGGATTCGGATCCAGCAGGGCGCCTGCGTGACACTGCCGCCTGCTGTCGTGGCCGGCGGGCTGGTTCGCAGCGTTATCGCCGGTAAACCCAGAGTGACGTGAGACCAGAGTGGCGCAGGGGGTGAGGTACCGCAACTCGCGGTCATCTCAGTCGCCACGCCCCGCTGCCCTGCGCACGGCCTCGATGAAGCGCCGCGCGGCCGGCGGACCCGGCTCTCCCGGGGCGGGGTCGTGCTCGCCCAGAGTGAGCAGGTACCGCTTGCCGTTGAGATCCGCCGTGGCCCGGTCATCGGGGCCGAACCAGGGCCGGGACGCGCGCACGGCCTGTACCGGCGCGCTGTCGATCTCACTGCCGTAGCTGGTCAGGAGCTCGAGCCGGCCGTCGCTGATCCTCACCTGGCCGGCCCGGGTGAGCGAACGCAGCCGCTTCCCGATCCGCACGCCCGTGGCCCTGAACTCCGGCTCTCCCATGCCACCCGCCCCCTAGTGCGCGTCGGTGTACCGGCCCCGCTCGCGCGATGCCCGGTACGGGCTCGTGTCCCGATCCAGTGTGCCCCGTCCGGAGGCGTGGTCCGCTCCGGGACGGTGCCCCGCCCGGTCCGAACCCCCGGTCCGAACCCCCGGCCCGCCCGCCGGCCCGCCGTCCCGGAACGTGATGCTCGTACCCGGAAGCCGGATCCTGCTGACGGTCGTGGTCTGCCGCTGTCTGTCGTGGTCTGCGGGCACCCGTCCGGGGCCTTGGTCCCGCCGTGCAGTCTGCCCCCGCCCGGCGCCCGGCACCAGGGTCCGCGAGCCCGTTGCCGGGGGGCGCCCGCAGCACGCCGGGGAAAGCGCCCCCGGGACCACGCGCCCCCTTGCCCCGGCTCTGCTCCTGGGGGCGCTTTGGGGGGCTCAAAGATGCGTTTATGCAGGTGAGAAGCGTGCCCAAGGTGCTTATGATCGGGGGTGTCGGCCGCGCGACGCGTCGTCGGCGCGCAGCGATAGGAGCCCTCCGTGAGTACTTCCCCGCAGATCCGCACCGGTGTGACCCTCGACGTCGACCACAGCGACGCCGCCTATCGGACCTGGCTCAAAGAAGCCGTCCGCAGAGTCCAGGCCGATGCCAATCGCTCGGCCGACACCCACCTACTGCAGTTCCCGTTGCCCCAGCGGTGGGGCATCGACCTGTATCTGAAGGACGAGTCGACCCACCCCACCGGCAGCCTCAAGCACCGCCTCGCCCGTTCCCTCTTCCTCTACGGCCTCTGCAACGGCTGGATCCGGCCGGACCGGCCGGTCATCGAGGCCTCCAGCGGCTCGACGGCCGTCTCCGAGGCGTACTTCGCGAAGCTGATCGGCGTGCCCTTCATCGCCGTCATGCCGCGTACGACGAGCGCCGAGAAGATCCGCCTCATCGAGTTCCACTCCGGCCGATGTCACTTCGTGGACGACCCCCGCACGATGTACGAGGAGTCCGCCCGCCTCGCGGCCGAGACCGGCGGCCACTACATGGACCAGTTCACCTACGCCGAACGGGCCACGGACTGGCGCGGGAACAACAACATCGCCGAGTCCATCTTCCGCCAGCTGCGGCTGGAGCGGTTCCCCGAGCCGGCGTGGATCGTCGCCACGGCGGGCACCGGCGGCACTTCCGCGACCCTCGCGCGCTACGTCCACTACATGCAGTACGACACCCGCGTCTGCGTGGCCGACCCCGAGAACTCGTGCTTCTTCGAGGGCTGGACCACCGGCGATCCGGACGTCACCTGCGACTGCGGCTCCCGTATCGAGGGCATCGGCCGGCCCCGTATGGAACCCAGCTTCGTGCCCGGCGCGATCGACCGGATGATGAAGGTGCCCGACGCGGCCAGCGTCGCCGCCGTACGGGCCCTGGAGCGCGCCATCGGCCGCAAGGCCGGCGGATCGACCGGCACCGGGCTGTGGAGCGCGCTGAAGATCGTCGCCGAGATGGTGTCCGAGGGCCGGCAGGGCAGCGTCGTGACGCTGCTGTGCGACCCGGGGGACCGGTACCTCGACAAGTACTACTCGGACGCCTGGCTGGCCGCCCAGGGTCTGGACATCGAGCCCTACACGGCCGCCATCGACTCGCTCCTGGAGACGGGCGTCTGGCCCGACTGAGCCCGGCCCCCGGGCTCTCGACGGCCGGTCCGGCGCGGTCAGGCGTCCGCGTCGTCCTCGGGCTCCCCGGCCACCACCAGGCGCCGCAGATGCTCCGCGACCACGCCACGCGCCTCCTCCGGCAGGCCGGCATCCGTCACGAGCGTGTCCACGTGCTCCAGCGTGGCGAACGAACTCAGGCCCACCTTGCCCCACTTGGTGTGGTCCGCGACCACGACCACCCGGCGCGCCGACTGCACGAGCCGCCGGTTCGTCTCCGCCTCCGCGAGATTCGGTGTCGACAGGCCGGCCTCGACCGATATGCCGTGCACCCCGAGGAACAGCAGGTCGAAGTGGAGCGCCGCGATCGCCTGGTCGGCGACCGGCCCCACCAGCGAGTCGGAGGGCGTGCGCACCCCGCCCGTCAGCACCACCGTGGCCGCGCCCTGCCGCGGGCCGGACGTGCGCTGCGCCGCGTGGAACACATCGGCGACCCGCACCGAGTTGGTGACCACCGTCAGGTCCGGCACGTCCTGCAGCTGATGCGCCAGCGCGAACGTCGTCGTACCACCCGACAGCGCGATCGCCGAGCCCGGCGCGACCAGCTTGGCGGCGGCGCGTGCGATGTCCTCCTTGGCTGTCAGCTCCAGACCGGACTTGGCCTCGAAGCCGGGTTCGTGCGTACTCGCCTCGACAACGGGGACCGCGCCGCCGTGCACCTTCTCCAGCACGCCTTGGCGGGCGAGCGCGTCGAGGTCGCGGCGGACCGTCATGTCCGACACGCCGAGCTTGCGGGTCAGCTCGTTGACCCGGACACCGCCCCGGCGGCGGACCTCGTCGAGGATCAGGGATCGCCGCTGCTCCGCGAGGAGGTTCTGATTCTCGCTCACGTACGCTCCGGTCCTTTCGCCTCAGTGCCGTCGACACACCCCGCACACCGGCTCCTACGGGACATTCTTCCCGGCCGCGATGCGAGGACGCCCCATCCTCGCATGTCGAGGGCCGGACAGCGCCACCGCCCGCTCGTCGCACTCCCGCCACCCGGCGTTCGTCTCCACGCTCCGGTTTCATCACAGATCGGGGAGATTCCGTGACAGGGGGTGTGCGGCGCGGTGGAACCGGAGATCCTTGTGCCCGCACGGGCAGAGCCGACGGCGTGTCATGGGGGAAGTGCGAAGCAGTGGAACACGCGCAGGAACACGCGCACGAATACGAGTCGACCGGGGGACCGGACGGTCCCGCCGCGGGGCGCGGCGAGAGCGGAACCGCCCTGGAACTCCTCGTCCACGGCGTGGGCGGCACCACGCCGCAGGAGATGCTCAACGATCCGCGGACGGTGCGGATCACCGGCGACCACATCGCGGCCGTCTTCCGGCGCGCCGACGACGTCGACGCCGAGCACAGCCCCGACCGCCGCCGCGACCGACCGGTGCCCGAGGCCTACGTGTGGTGCAACCTCACTTCCGGCAACGGGACCCGTGCCCTGTGGCTGTTGCTGCTGCCGTTCATGGTCGTCAACCTCGCCCACTGGATGCGCCCCACCGCCCACGGCCGCCGCCGCACCGTGCGCCTGTACGGCCTCCTGGTGCGGCTCGCGGGACTCACCCTGACGGTGCTGCTCGTCGCGGCCGCCTGCGAAGTCGCCCTCGACCTCGCGGCCTGGCAGTGCGCGGGCACGGCCCCGTGCGCCGACCGCCACTCCTGGCTGGGCTTCCTCTCACCCACCGTCTCGGACGGCGGCTGGTGGAGCGCCCCCGGCCGCCGGCTCGCCCTCGCCTCCGTCGTCCCCACCGCCCTGACCGTCCTGCTGTGGTACCTGTCCCGGCGCACGTGGAGCGACTACGAGTCCCAGCAGCCCATCGAACGGGCGCCGGAGCCCGAGGGTGACGGCGGCGCGACCGCCCTCGGCCGGCCCGGGTTCTGGTACGGGCGCCGGCTCGTGGCCCGGCTGCGCGCCGCGCACACCGCCGCCGGCCTGATCACGGTCGCCGCCGCCGTGGGCAGCGCCGCCGCCCGCCACGACCGCCGCCCCGGCGGCCCCGCCGTACTCGACACCCTGGGACTGGTTCTGGAAGCGGCCCTCGCGGCCTGCGCGGTCGCCGTGGTGTGGGTGGTGTGCCGCCGCGGCCGCAGCGAGAGACGGCTGGACCGCACACTCGACGAGCGCTTCGTACGGCGCCTGCCGCTCGCCGCGCTCGTCCTGCTCGCCCTCGCCGTGGTGTACGCCGGGTGGGAGCGCCCCGGGTGGAGGTCGGAGGGCCGGCTGCCGGGTGACACGACCTTCGGCGGGATCGCCCTGGTCCAGGGCCTGCTCGTGATCGTCCTCGGGGTCGTCGCCCATGTCCTGCACCGCACCGATCCCGACCGGCGGGCCGTGCTGCGGGGCCTGGGCGGACCCGCGGTGGCGATGCTGGCCTGCGCGCTCGGCGGGGTGATGTCCGGCGGCGTCTCCCAGCGCGTGTCCGACTGGCTGGACGGCACCGGGGCGTCGATCGAGGGCCCGCCGGTGCTGCTGACCTGGCAGGCGTCGGTGATCCCGCCGCTGCTGGTCGTGCTGCTCGGGCTGATCGGCTGGCTGGCCCACCGCGCCTGGCAGCTCGCCCGCGCCGAGCGCGTCACGGTGGCACGCGACTACCCGGACGAGGCCCAGGACCGCGCCAGGACCCGCCGCATCGCCTACACCCGGGCGATGGCCTCGCTCACCGACCGCGGACCCCGCATCGTCGCCGTCACCTCCGGTGTCACCCTGCTGCTCGGCGCCGCAGCCCTCGTGGGCGCCCTCGCCACCGACGAGACCCCCGGCGAGGCCGCGCAGGGCACCTACCCCGTCGTCCACGGCGCCGCCGAGACCGCCCAGGCCCTCGGCTCCTGGCTGATCGGCCTCGGCTTCATACTCTTCGTCACCTGGGGCCGGCGCGCCTACAAGGACGCCGCTGCCCGCCGCACGATCGGCATCCTGTGGGACGTCGGCACGTTCTGGCCACGCGCCTCCCACCCCTTCGCCCCGCCCTGCTACGCCGAGCGCGCGGTGCCGGACCTGACCTGGCGGATGGCGACGTGGACCGGGACCACCGGCGGACGGCTGGTCATTTCCGGGCACTCGCAGGGCAGCGTGCTCGCCGCCGCCGCGGCCTGGCAACTCGCCCCCTCCGCACGCAAACGCGTCGCGCTCCTGACCTACGGCTCCCCGCTGGAGCGCCTCTACGGCCGCTGGTTCCCGGCGCACTTCGGGCCCGCGGCGCTCAGCTCCCTGCACCGGGACGTCGACTGCTGGCGCAACCTGTACCGGCTCACCGACCCCATCGGCGGCCCGATGCGACTGCCCGGCGCGCAGGTCGACCACGCCCCTTTGACGGACCCCCTCGCCTATGGCCGTACCGCGCTCCTGCCACTGCCCGCGCCGATCCTCGGCCACTCCGACTACCAGGCCGACCCGGTCTTCGCCGAGGAACGCCGCACCCTGCTGGCCCGACTGCGGCCGACGGCCCCGGACGTCCCCGGAGGGGAGGCTTCGCAGCGACCGGAGGCGCCGGACGTGCCTTCGCCACGGCACGAGCCCGAGCCGCCCGCCGCATAGGCGGGCGCGTCCTCAGAGCAACTCGGGCAGATCCTCGGCGTAGAGCAGCGTCAGGTCGTCCTTGCTCGGCTCCGGGAGCTGGGCGACCCGGCTCGCGTGCCGCTCGACCATGGCCTCGAACGTCTGCCGCGCGGTGCGGCCGTTGCCGAACGCCGGGCCCTTCGGGAGCACGGTGAAGTACTTCCCCAGCGCCTCCGCGGTGCCCGGCGCGAGCCGGTACTCGTGCTCCTCCGCCTGCTGCTCCACGATCCGCAGCAGGTCCTCGGGCCCGTAGTCGCTGAAGGTGATGGTCCGTGAGAAGCGGGACGCCACACCCGGGTTGACGGACAGGAACCGCTCCATCTCGGCCGTGTAGCCCGCGACGATCACCACGACCGCGTCCCGGTGGTCCTCCATCAGCTTCACGAGCGTGTCGATGGCCTCCTTGCCGAAGTCGCGGCCCGCGTCCTCCGGGGAGAGCGCGTACGCCTCGTCGATGAACAGCACGCCCCCGCGCGCCTTCTCGAAAGCCTCCTGGGTGCGGATCGCTGTCGAGCCGATGTGCTCGCCGACCAGGTCCACCCGCGACACCTCGACCAGGTGGCCCTTCTCCAGCACACCGAGAGAGGCGAGGATCTCGCCGTAGAGCCGCGCCACCGTCGTCTTGCCGGTGCCGGGGGAACCGGTGAAGACCAGGTGCCGCTTGACCGAGGCGGCCTTCAGGCCGGCCTGCTGACGGCGCCGGCCGACCTCGATCATGTCGGTGAGGGCGCGCACCTCGCGTTTGACGCTCTCCAGGCCCACCAGCGCGTCCAGTTCACCGAGGACATCCTTGGAGGAGCGGGCCGGTGACTCGGGCTCGGAGACCGGTGCCGGGGGCTCCGGTTCCGTGCGCTGTCCCGGGACCGCGCCCAGCAGGCCCGCCGAGTGGCTCACCGTCTGCACGGCCGTCTCCCGCGCCGCGGACGCCCGCAGCCCCGCGCTCTCGTCGCTCGTGCAGTCCTCGACGAGCGGACCCGCCCCGGACGTCGCGTCGGCGCCGCTGTCCGCGAACTCGTACCCCCCGCGCGCGCACCGCTCCGTGCGGCACTTGCGCAGCGTCGTCCGGCTGCCGTCGATGACGTGGAAGCCGTAGCCGCCGCTGCCCGTCACCCGGCAGTTCAGGAAACTTCCGCGGCCGCCGGCCGAGACGTAGACACCGGCCTCGGCGGGGGAGTCGATCGTGCAGCGCTCCACCGTGGGGTCGGCGCCCTTGGTGACGATCACGCCGGTCTGGGTGCCGTCCACCGTGCAGCCGCTGAGCGTGCCGCCGCTGCCGTGGTCACGGAACCAGGCGCCCGTCGCCGCGTCGCGGATCCGGCAGTCGTCGAGCTGCGCCGTCGCCCCGTCGCTCACCGACACGGCCGTGTTGCGCACCTGCGACAGGTCGGTGTCGACGACGTCCGCGCGCGAGCCGCGGTCGAGGACGAACAGTGCGTCCGGCACGTCGTGCACCCGGCAGGAGTCCAGTACGGCGGTGGCGCCGTCGCTGACCCACACCGCCGGGTAGTCGCCCGTGCTGTCGAAGATCTCGCACTGGTTGGCGTCCACCCGCGTGCCCGGGTCCCACACCGACAGGCCGTTGCGCCCGAACTGCCGCACGGTGGTGCGGGTCAGTGTGAGAACGGAACGGGAGCGCAGGTCGACGGCGTTCTCCGGGACGTCGTGGATGCGGCAGTCGGCGAGCGTCAGCACCGCGTCCGTGTCGAGCGTGACGCCGTCGGAGGTCGTGCGGTGCACATCGCAGTCGGTGAGGTGTGCGGTGGCCCGGCCGGTGATCTGCACACCGCTGCCCCGGACTTCGTACACCTCGCAGCCCACGGCTTCCAGCGCCGAGTTCTCCCCGGTCGCCGACAGGCCCGAGCCCGCGGTGTGGTGCACCCGGCAGCGCTCCAGTCGCGGGTGGGCCCCGCCGCTCACCGCCACCCCCGCCTGGCCGGCCGCGACGACCTCGCATTCCTCGAACACCCCGCCCGCGCCGTCGAGTACGGCGATGCCGACGCCCGCCGGATTGTCGACGGCACAACGCCGCACCGTGGGCCGGGCGCTGCCGCGCACCTCGATGCCGGCCGCCGACCGCGTCACGACCCGCACGTCCCGCAGCTCCGGGGTGCCTTCCTCCACGAGCACGGCCGGGGCGGCCGCGTCCTGGCCCTCCACGTGCAGGTCCTGCACCACCGCCGAAGCGCGCACGGTCAGCGGCACGCCGTCCACGGGCGCGATCCGCACCGAGCCGGGAGAGCCGTCGGGGCCGCGCAGGGTCACCGCGCGCTGCAGGACGAGGTTCTCCCGGTAGGTGCCGGGCGCGACGGTGAGGACGTCGCCGTCGGTCGCGGCCTCCAGGGCGGCTGCGAGCGATGCGTACTCACCCGTGCGGCGCCGCCACCGCGACGTGCCGGTGTGCGTCACCTGGACCGTGCCCTGTGCCATGGTGTAGCTGTGCCCCCACCTCGGTCGTACGGATGGCTCGTCCGCCTGCGGGGCGCTTCGGCCGGGGTCGCGACCGCGACCGAGCCCGGACCTCGGGGCCTGGGCGCGCACGCGGCATCGACACCGGCGCGTCCTCGAGGCTCGCTCGCGCGCGGGTTGTTGCCGAACGGTTCGGCCGGACCACCGTAGCGTGCGCGCGGCTGGTGGGTTGACCAGAGCCGGAAGGCTGTCAGCTGCCGGCGCCCGTCCTGCCCCAGTCCGGGCCCGCCTTGTCCCATGCCTGGTCCCAATGGGCGTACCGGCGGCGGACCATGCGCCAGACGATCAGCCGTCTGCCGCCTTCGACGAGACCGCCCGCCGCCAGGGCCGCGCCGAAGCCCGCGAGGACCGCGTGCGTGGAGGCGGTCGCGGAGTCGAGCGGGCGGGGAACCATCCGGCCGTGCCGGTCGGTCCATATCCGGAACACATCGCCCTGTTGCGGGTCCTTGAGGCTCGACAGCACCGGTCCCTGGTGCGCCGTGCCGTCCGGCGCGGTCCAGTCGGCGAGGACGCGGGTGCGCAGATCCCGGCCCGAGGAGGTCTCCGGATCGGCGTCCAGCGGGGAGCGGTCCAGCTTGCGGACCACGGTGGCGGTCACCAGATGCCGCGCCTCGTGCTGCGCCCGCACGGAGCGCTGCAGCGCGTCCTGAGTCGATTCCCCGACGAGTGAGCCGACGACCGGCGCCGCCAGCAGGATCAGCAGCAGGGCGGCCAGTGCCACCCAGGCCTCGGCCAGGTCGGTCGCGCGGCAGAGCGGATTGCGCCGCCAGCGCCAGAGTCCGCTGATCGCTCGCACCGCCTGCACCCCCTTCCCGCTCCGTGATACTCCCCGGCGGAGCCGTCCACGCACGGACCCGTCGAAGAGAGAGCGAAGTCACCTCTCCCCAGGGTCTCTCATGAATTTCTCACACAAGCTCAACGCCCGGTCCGGCGTCACGGTTCCCGCTCCGCTCGAAGAGCTACTCGAGGATCCTGAGCGGGTCGCCGAGCCGGATCGTGCCGCCCGACAGCGGTACCAGGTTCTGTCCGAAGATCAGCTTGCCGTCGAGCCGGCGGTGCCGTCCCAGACTGAACAGGGGCTCGTGGCCCCGCTCGCCGGTGCCCTGGTCGGTGGTGGTCACCACGCACCGGCCGCACGGCCCGGCGACACGGAACACCACGTCCCCGATGGCGATGCGCGACCAGTCGTCCTCGGCCCACGCGGGGGTGCCGGCCACGACCACGCTCGGCCGGAAGCGGTTCATGGGCAGCGGGCCCTCGGCGGCGTACTCGCCTTGTGCGATCAGGGAGTTGAGGGCGTCGAGCGAAGCCGTCGTGGTGAGCAGCAGGGGGAAGGCGTCGGCGAAGGAGACGGTCTCGCCGGGGTGCGCGTACTCAGGGTCGAGAGGGCGGCGCGTGGCCGGTTCGTCCAGGTACACCAGGCGTGCGTCGACGCCCAGGTAGGAACTGCACCAGTCGTGCGCGGCGTCGCCCTCGGCGGGGATCGCCTCGACCTTGTCGCGGAAGATCTCCACCGGCACGGCGGCGGAGCACCGGGGAACGGGCACCGACAACGCCGGCATGCCGGGCGCGGACAGCCGGACGCCACCACCGGGCAGAAGCCCGGCGGCGGCGCGCGTGAGTCGCGGATGACGGCGCTGTGTGACGACCCTTCCCCCGTGGTCGATCAGCACCCAGCGCCGGTCTCCGGCCAGCCCCCAGGGCTCCACGACGGCCTCCCGGGGCGCCAGGCCCCGGACCGCCTTGACCGGATGGACGTGGATCGAGTGCAGGTGAGCGTTCCCCATGGGGCCATCGTGCCAGCCGGCGCCGACGGCCCCCGGTAGGGCGGCTCAGTACCCGCGGTACTGCTGGCTGTTGTACGGGTCCTGGTAGGGAGCCGGGGCCGGCCGGGGAGCCGCGGGGCGCATCGCCTCGTAGCCCGCGGGCGCCGCCGGACGCGGCTGTTGCTGCGGGCCGGGGTAGCCGCGCGGAGCGGTGGCCTGCTGCGGGATGTACGCCGCGGGCGCCTGCTGCAGCGGGGAGGGCTGCTGCGCCTGCGGATAGCCGTAGGCGGACTGGGAGGGGGCTGCCGGAAGAGCGGGCAGCGCCGACGGGAGCGCGGGCAGGCTGCTGCCCGGCATGTCGTACTGGGCGGGGACCCGGATCGGCGCGATCTGCGGGGTGCCCCGCTCGGCGACGAGCTTGTCGTAGATCGGGGTGTCCGGGAAGGAGGCGGAGTAGTAGCCGCCGCCATAGGTGGAGCGGGGGGAGGTCATGGCACATAAGTTAAGCCAACGATGTGCTGATTGGGGAGACCGATAAGAGGGTTGTTTTCCGTGTCCACGGTGACCCGGGACCCCCAATGCGAGCGAACTCGCCAAAAAGGGGCGCACAGCGGGGTCCTGATCGTGTATAGGCCGAGTTCCGGGCGGGTTACCGGCGGTTGGCCGACGGCTCTTCCGGGTGCTCACGCATGGGACTTCGCCGCGCCAAGGAATAGGTTGTGCGCACGGAACTCGACGGACGGCCGGGACGGGCCCGGCGCGGTGCGACGCAATGGGGGCGGACATGCAAATGCTGAAAGGTTCAAATACTCCGGTGCCGACCGCCGCGTTGCGGGTGGAATTGGGGTGGCGGGCCGGAGCGGGCGTGCCCGACGCCGACGCGTCCGCTTTGCTGCTGGCAAGCGGCAGGGTCCGCTCGGACGCGGACTTCGTCTTCTACAACCAGCCCCGGCACTCGTCCGGGGCGATCCGGCACGAGGGCAAGCGCACCACCGACGGGCGGGTGACCGACACGCTCCTCGTCGACCTCGCGCGCGTGGAGCCCGCGATCGAGACGGTCGTTCTCGCCGCCTCCGCCGACGGCGGCGCCTTCGGGCAGGTCCCCGGCCTGTACATCGAGGTCCAGGACGCCGCTCAGGGAAACCTGGTGGCCCGCTTCGACAACCCCGGTGCCACCACTGAAACCGCTTTCGTGCTGGGCGAGTTCTACCGTCGCCAGGGCGCCTGGAAGTTCCGTGCCGTCGGCCAGGGCTACAGCAGCGGACTCGAAGGGCTCGCCACGGACTACGGCATCACGGTGGACGAGCCGCAGCATGCGGCACCGGCACCGGCACCGGCCATGGCACCGGCACCGGCACCGGCACCGGCACCGGCACCGGCCATGGCGCCTGCGCCTCCCGCCGCCACGCCGCCCGCCGCGTACCCGCCCCCGCCGACGGCGCGGCCCACCG
Source organism: Streptomyces sp. NPDC047880 (assembly GCF_040706515.1). NCBI lineage: Bacteria > Bacillati > Actinomycetota > Actinomycetes > Kitasatosporales > Streptomycetaceae > Streptomyces > Streptomyces sp. NPDC047880. The sequence continues at coordinate 22,452 of NZ_JBEZOK010000003.1, forward strand.
CTCCGCCCCCGCCCGCCGCGCCTCCCACGCCCGTGCGCCTCACCAAGGTGACACTCACCAAGGCGGCCCCTTCCGTCTCCCTCACCAAGCAGGGCGGCACCTCCGGAGCGCTGCACGTCAACCTCAACTGGGAAGTGCGCAAGCAGTTCTCGGGCTGGAGCAGCAAGTTCGGGCGCCCGACGGCGATGCACTCCGACCTCGACCTCGACCTGTGCGCGCTCTACGAACTCGACGACGGCAGCAAGGGCGTCGTACAGGCCCTCGGCAACGCCTTCGGAGCGCTGCACCGGCCGCCCTACATCCACCTCGACGGCGACGACCGCACCGGGGCCGTGTCCACGGGTGAGAACCTCACCGTCAATCTCGACCACAAGAACGCCTTCCGGCGCATCCTCGTCTTCGTCACCATCTACGAAGGCGCCCGCTCCTTCGCCGATCTGCACGCCTCGGTCACGCTCAGGCCCGAGCACGGAGCGCCGATCGAGTTCTCCCTCGACGAGTGCACGGTCCCCTCACTCGTGTGCGCGCTCGCCCTGATCACCAACACCGGCGGCGACCTGGTCGTCCAGCGGGAGGCGCGTTACCTGGTCCCCGAGCGCGGGGTGAGCCCGCAGCGGACCGTCGACCACGCCTACGGGTGGGGCATGAACTGGACCCCCGGCCGCAAGTGACCCCTGCGCCGGGCCGTCACCCCTCCTCGGGCACGGCGTCCGGGCGCGCGTAGGTGCGGCCCTTCCAGGCCGCGCCCCGCCCCCGGTAGTGCTGCACCGCCGAGTCGACGGTCATGAGGAGATAGAGGAACGCCGTGAACGGCAGCAGGGGGGCGAGCCACAGCGGCTGACGGTAGTAGCGGAGCATGGGGACGTACGTCCCCGCCATGACCAGCCACGCGAGACCTCCGAGGACCGGCGCCGCCGTACGGCCGGCGGCGAGACCTGCCAGGACCGCCACCGGCGGCACCAGATACACCAGCGCCAGCCCGGCGACCGTCCCGGCGAGCAGCAGCGGGTCGTGCCGCAGCTGGGCGTACGCGCTGCGCGAGACCATGCGCCACAGGTCGTGCAGCCGCGGATACGGACGCACGCTGTCCACCCGCTCGGCGAGCCCCAGCCAGACGCGGCCGCCGCCGCGCTTGACGGCCCGCGCGAGCGCCACGTCGTCGATCACGGCGTGCCGGATCGCGTCCGGGATCCGTGCCCGCTCCGCGGTCCTCGCCCGCAGCAGGACGCAGCCCCCGGCGGCGGCCGCGGTCCGGCCCGCCGCGGCGATCCGGCGGAAGGGGTAGAGCTGTGCGAAGAAATAGACGAACGCCGGCACCACGAGCCGTTCCCACACGCTCTCCACCCGGAGCCGGGCCATCTGCGAGACGACGTCGAACCCACCGGAACGGGCCGCCGCGACCAGCTCCCGCAGACTGTCCGGAGCGTGCGCGATGTCGGCGTCCGTCAGCAGCAGGTACTCGGGATCACGCGCGCGTGCCAGCCCGATGCCGTGGCGCACCGCCCACAGCTTGCCGGTCCAGCCCGCCGGGGGCTCGCCCGGCGAGCCCACCGTCAGCGGCAGCCCGCCGTGCCGGCGCGCCAGCTCACGCGCCAGCTCTCCGGTGCCGTCCGAGCTGCCGTCGTCGACGAGGAAGATCTCCGCCCGCCCCGGATAGTCCTGCGAGAGCAACGACGGCAGCGCGGCGGGCAGCACGGCCGCCTCGTCGCGGGCGGGGACGACGACGCACACCGACGGCCACGCGTCCGGCTCCGCACGCGACGGCAGGCGCACATCGGTGCGCCAGAAGAAGCCCTGGCCGAGCAGCAGCCACAACCAGGCGAGGAGTGATCCGGCGGCGGTCCACACAACGGCGCTCACGGCCGCAGTCTGCCCCACCGGACCTGTCCCGTACCGCTCATCGTCTATCGTGATCGGGTGAAGATCGCGCTCATGGACTCCGGAATCGGTCTGCTGGCGGCCACCGCCGCGGTACGGCGGCTGCGCCCCGACGCCGATCTCGTGCTCTCCCTGGACCCCGACGGCATGCCCTGGGGGCCGCGCACGCCCGAGGACCTGACCGAGCGTGCCCTGGCCGTCGCGGAGGCCGCCGCGGCACGCGGCCCCGAGGCCCTGATCGTCGGCTGCAACACCGCGACCGTGCACGCGCTCACCGCCCTGCGCGCCCGGCTCGAGCCGGAGCTCCCGGTCATCGGCACCGTCCCGGCCATCAAGCCGGCCGCGGCAGGCGGCGGGCACCTCGCCATCTGGGCCACCCCGGCCACCACGGGCAGTCCGTACCAGCAGAACCTGATCGAGGACTTCGCCGGCGGCGTGCCCGTCACCGAGGTGCCCTGCTGGGGCCTCGCCGAGGCGGTGGAGCACGCGGACGAGGAGGCGATCGACGCGGCCGTGGCCGCGGCCGCCGCCCTCACCCCGGCCGAGGTGACCACCGTCGTCCTCGGCTGCACCCACTACGAGCTGGTGGCCGAGCGCATCCGGGCCGCCGTCCAGCGCCCCGGCCGCCCGCCTCTCGTGCTCCACGGCTCCGCCGGGGCCGTGGCCGCCCAGGCCCTGCGCCGCCTCGGCCGGCAGCCCGCGCCCGGAGCCGCCCCCCACGGCACTCTCACCGTGCTGCTCAGCGGACGCGAGGGCACCCTGCCCGCCCCGGCGCTGGCGTACGCGGAGGGGCGTCTGCTGCAGGCGGTCACGCCCGCCGGCTGACCGGAGCCGCGGTCGCCGGCGGTCACCGGCCGACCCGTACCGCGCGGCGCCCACCCGGCGCAGTCACGCTCCGCCACGAGGTACCAGCGGAGCGAAACCTGAGTACCCTCAAAGCATGAGGGACCACCGCCACGGCGAGAACGCTCCCCAGCCGCACACGGACGTCTGGACCGGCCGTGCCACCAACCGGGTGCAGTGGCTGCTGGCGCTCGTGGGCGCCGCCTGCATGGCACTCGGCATCGAGCTGGCCGTCGACTCGGCGTGGACGTCCGGCGTCGCCCCGCTGGTGATGGCCGTCGTCGGGTGCATCGCCGCCGGGCTGCTGGTCCTCTTCGGAACGCTCGCCTTCGTGCACGTCGCCCTGCGGGTCGACCAGGAAAACCTCGAGGTGCGCTGCGGCCACATCGGCGTCCCCCGTCGCCGTATCCCGCTCTCCAGCGTGGTCGGCGCCACGTACATCTCCCATGTCACCCCCCGCCACTGGGGCGGCTGGGGTTACCGGTGGCGGCCCGAGAAGGGCACCGCGGTGGTCGTACGACGCGGTGAGGGCGTCGAACTGGAGCTGTGGGACGGGCACACCTTCACGATCACCGTCGACGACGCGGAGGCGGCCGTACGGGTGATCGAGGCTCGGCTGCGGCCCGGCAAGCCGGGCGCTCCCGCGCACTGAGCCGCCGGCCCGAGGGGACGGTCACGGCTGTGATCACCGGCCCGCGGTGCCGGACGCCAGGTGTCCGCCCATCACCGCGCGGGGGTGCGTCCCGCTCCGCGCGCCGGGATTCCCGCCGTACGGCTCGACGACTCGTCGGCGAGGGGCCGCGCCGTGGCCATGCCCGCCAGCAGGCCCGCACCGACGGACACCGCCGTGAAGCTCAGGGCGTTGCCGAGGGCGGCGATCGCGGCGAGCGCCGTCAGGGCGGCGCCCGCGGTGAGCGCCACCGGGGTCGGGCGCGGGCCGCGCCACAGGGCGTACAGCACCCAGCCGAACACCGCCGCGAGCAGGGCCGCCCCGACGATCCCCTGTTCCGCGGCCTGCTGCAGGGGCGCCGAGTGCGGCTTGTCGTCGGACAGCAAGGACTGCGCGGTCGCCGTGCTCAGTTCCCCGAAGCGGCCCGGGCCGGCCCCGGCCAGGGCGTCGTCCCCCAGCAGATGCCACGCGTCCTGCCACAGCCGCACGCGGTGCGGCGTCAGCCGTCCCTCCGCGGCCGCCACGAAGCCGCCCGGTACGGCCCGCGCGGCAATCGCCCAGACCAGACCGGTCACCAGGACGGCGACCGCGGCCAGCACGGCCATCCCGGCGCCCCGGTGACGCGTACGGCCGGCGGCCAGCGAGCACAGCAGCACCGCGAGACAGGTCACCGAGCCGCTGGTGGAGCCGAGCACGACGGCCAGCACCACGGTCCCGGCGGCCAGCAGCCGCAGGGTGAACCGAACGGCCGGAACCGGCGAGGCCCAGGCCGCGCAGCACGCGGCACCGGCCGACAGGGTCAGTACGGCGGCGGTGGCCCCCGCGTGCCCCAGGGGCGCCGCGATCTGCGGGCCCGGGGCGAGATGGGGAACGGCCACCGTCAGCGCCATGCCGGCCAGTGCTCCGGCGAAGGGCGCACCGACCGGGAGCAGCGCCCCGCTGATCCGCCCGGCGGCGTACCCGGCGGCCACGGCGAGCACCGCCAGGAGCACCCCCTCGGGCCTGCCGTCGTGCACGGCCGCCGTGATCAAGGACCAGGCGGCACAGGCGCCCAGCACCGCGACGCCCGCCGCGTCGGAAACGATTCGTCTGTCACCGTCCGCGTCCGGTCCGGACGCGGACGTCATCCCGCTGGAACCCACCCCGCCCGCCCCCCCGGCGCACCGTCGCCCCCGACTCGTGAAGACCCCGGTCGCACCGGCCGTAGGGCCGTACGAGCGAGGCTTGGCACACCGTAACGGCTGGTGGACGGTTTGGGGATGTGTCGTGACGAACTGAACAGGAAGTCCGTCGCGCGTACCGCGCTGTCGGCTCCCAGGTCACGCGCCTTAGACTCCGGGAGTGACCGTCACCGCAACCTCCGTCGGCGAGTCGGACCAGCTGGAGCCGCGCACCACGCCCGGGGCGCGGACGTGGGCCCAGCGGCTCGTGCGTCTCGTCCCGGCCGCCGCAGCCGCGCTCTCCGGCCTGCTCCTCTACGTCTCCTTCCCTCCCCGCACGCTGTGGTGGCTGGCCCTGCCGGCCTTCGGCGTCCTCGGCTGGCTGCTGCGCGGCCGCGGCTGGAAGGCGGCACTCGGCCTCGGCTACCTCTTCGGCCTCGGCTTCCTGCTGCCGCTGCTGGTGTGGACCGGAGTGGAGGTGGGCCCGGGCCCCTGGCTCGCCCTGGTGGCGATCGAGGCGCTCTTCGTCGCCGCGGTCGGCGCCGGGATCGCGGCCGTCTCGAAGCTGCCCGGCTGGCCGGTGTGGGCGGCGGCCGTGTGGATCGCCGGCGAGGCGGCACGCGCGCGTGCGCCCTTCAACGGCTTCCCCTGGGGGAAGATCGCCTTCGGCCAGGCCGACGGCGTGTTCCTGCCGCTCGCCGCGGTGGGCGGCACCCCCGTGCTGGGCTTTGCCGTCGTCCTGTGCGGCTTCGGGCTGTACGACGTGGTCCGGCTGGCCGTGCGATGGCGGAGGACCGGTGCGGTGCGGCGTGGCGCGGCGGCCGTGGGCCTGCTGAGCCTGGCCGTCCCCGTGGTGGGCGCCGTCGCGGCCCGGCCGCTCGTCAGCGACACGGCCGAGGACGGCACTGCCACCGTCGCCGTGATCCAGGGCAACGTGCCGCGCGCCGGCCTCGACTTCAACTCCCAGCGGCGGGCCGTACTCGACTACCACGCGCGCGAGACCGAACGGCTGGCCGCCGAGGTCGAGGCGGGCAAGGTCGCGCGACCCGACTTCGTGCTCTGGCCGGAGAATTCCTCCGACATCGACCCCTTCGCCAACCCCGACGCCCGCGCCGTCATCGACAGGGCCGCCAAGTCCATCGGCGTGCCCGTCTCGGTCGGCGGCGTCGTCGAGCGGGACGGCAGGCTCTACAACGAGCAGATCCTCTGGGACCCGGCCAAGGGGCCCGTGAACACCTACGACAAGCGCCAGATCCAGCCCTTCGGCGAGTACCTGCCGCTGCGTTCGCTCATCGGCGCCGTCAACAAGAACTGGGCGTCGATGGTCCGCCAGGACTTCAGCCGGGGCACCGAGCCGGGCGTCTTCACCATGGACGGCGCCAAGGTCGGCCTCGTCACCTGCTACGAAGCGGCCTTCGACTGGACCGTGCGCTCCGAGGTCACCGACGGCGCCCAGATGATCTCCGTGCCCAGCAACAACGCCACCTTCGACCGCAGCGAGATGACCTACCAGCAACTCGCCATGTCCCGGGTCCGCGCGGTCGAGCACAGCCGCACCGTGACGGTGCCCGTGACCAGCGGTGTCAGCGCGATCATCATGCCGGACGGCAACATCACGCAGAGGACCGGCATGTTCGTGGCCGACTCCCTGGTGCAGAAGGTGCCGCTGCGGTCGTCCCAGACCCCCGCCACGCGGCTCGGCACCCTGCCGGAGATCGCCCTCGTCCTGGTCGCGGCCGGCGGCCTCGGATGGGCCGTCGGCGCCGGGCTGCGCGGGCGACGCGCCGGTGGCGTGTAGCCGTACGCCCGTCGCACGCCGTTTGAAGCGCGCCAGGACGCCGTGAGCGGCCCGTTAGGGTCGACGGCATGGCTACTCCCGACTTCATCCGCACCCTCCGCGCCTCGGCCGGTCAGCAGTTGCTCTGGCTCCCCGGAGTCACCGCCCTCGTCTTCGACGACAAGGGGAGAGTGCTGCTCAACCGCCGTGCCGACACCGGCAAGTGGTCCGTGCTCGGTGGCATCCCCGACCCGGGGGAGCAGCCCGCCGCCTGCGCGGTGCGTGAGGTCTACGAGGAGACGGCCGTACGCTGCGTCGCCGAACGGGTCGTCGTCGTCCAGGCCCTGGCCCCCGTCACCTACGAGAACGGCGACATCTGCCAGTACATGGACATCACCTTCCGCTGCCGGGCCGTCGGCGGAGAGGCACGGGTCAACGACGACGAGTCGCTGGACGTGGCCTGGTTCGACATCGACGCGCTGCCCGAACTGAACGAGTTCGGCCTGCACCGGATCAAGCAAGCCCTGTCGGGTGCCCCCACATGGTTCGACCCCACTGCCTCCAGCTGAACTATGGGGCATGACCACATGGGGTGGGGCGCGGGCGCTGCCTAGGGTCGAACCATGACCGCGCACCGTGCCCTCCCCGCCCCCCACGCCTCCCCGCTCGACCTGGGTGGCCGCACCGCGCTCGTCACCGGCGCCGCCGGCGGCATCGGCCGTGCCTGCGCGCTGCGGCTCGCGGCGGCCGGGGCCAAGGTGAGAGCCGTCGACCGGGACGCGGCGGGTCTGGAGGCCCTGGCCGGCCAGGCCCACGGCCTCGCTGGAACGGTGGAGCCGCACGTCCTCGACCTCACCGACCTGGACGCCGCCGAGCTCGCCGCCGCGGGCACCGACGTCCTCGTCAACAACGCCGGGCTCCAACTGGTCCGCCCCATCGAGGAGTTCCCGCCCGAGGTCTTCCACACGGTGCTCACCGTGATGCTGGAGGCACCGTTCCGGCTCATCCGCGGCGCCCTGCCCCACATGTACGGGCAGGGGTGGGGCCGTGTGGTGAACGTGTCCTCCGTGCACGGGCTGCGCGCCTCGGCCTACAAGTCGGCCTATGTGGCGGCCAAACACGGGCTGGAGGGCCTGTCCAAGACCACCGCCCTCGAAGGCGCGCCCCACGGTGTCACCTCGAACTGTGTGAACCCCGCCTATGTGCGCACCCCACTGGTGGAGAAGCAGCTCGCCGACCAGGCACAGGCGCACGGCATCCCCGAGGAACGCGTCCTGTCCGAGGTGCTGCTGCAGGACAGCGCCGTCAAACGGCTCATCGAACCGGAGGAGGTCGCCGAGGCCGTGGCGTATCTCTGCAGTCCGCAGGCGTCCTTCGTGACCGGCGCCTCGCTCGTGCTCGACGGTGGCTGGACCGCCCACTGAGCGGCCGCTCCCGTCGGCCCGCGGAGTTGTCCACAGGGCTGACGGGCCGGCCCGGTCATGGGGAATCCTGTGAGCATGTCCAGCGATCACGTGCAGTCCGCCGAAGTGCCGTTCCTCGAGCTGCTGGCCAGGGGCGCATCGGCCGACGCCTATGAGCAGCCGGAACTGCTCGCGCGGGCCGAAGGGCGCCCGGCGGAGTGGGTCGCCCTGCTCCGGCAGGCCAAGCCGCTCGCCCTGCGCGTCCGCGCCGAGCTGGAGGGGCGGCGCCGGCGCGAGGCCGAGCTGTCCGCACTGTTCGAGACCGCGCACGACCTCGCCGGGCTGCGCGACCTCGACGCGGTGCTCCAGGCGATCGTGCAGCGCGCCCGCTCGCTGCTGGGCACGGACGTCGCCTACCTCAGCCTGAACGACACGGAGCGCGGCGACACCTACATGCGGGTCACCGAGGGCTCGGTCGCGGCCCGGTTCCAGCAGCTGCGGCTCGGCATGGGGGAGGGTCTCGGCGGTCTGGTCGCACAGACGGCCCGCCCCTACGTCACCGACGACTACTTCAAGGACGACCGCTTCCAGCACACCCTCACCATCGACGCGGGCGTGCGGGACGAGGGACTGGTGGCCATCCTCGGCGTGCCGCTGACGCTCGGGCACCACGTCATCGGCGTGCTGTTCGCCGCCGACCGGCGTGCCCGCGTCTTCGAGCGGGAGCAGATCGCCCTGCTCGGATCGTTCGCCGCCCTCGCCGCGGCCGCCATCGACACCGCCAACCTGCTCGCCGAGACCCGCTCGGCGCTCGCGGGCCTGGAGCGGGCGAACGAGATCATCCGGGACCGCAGCGGCGTCATCGAGCGCGCCTCCGACGTGCACGACCGGCTCGCCGAACTCGTCCTGCGCGGCGGCGGAGTGCACGACGTGGCCGCGGCCGTCTCCGAGATCCTCGACGGGACCGTCGAGTTCGCCGAGGCCGCCGCCGCACCCTCCGCGGCCCTGGAGAAGTCCGGCGCGCAGGGACACGCCGTGCTCCACGAGGACGACTGGATCGCCGCCGTCGCCGCCGGCGGCGAACTGCTCGGCGCACTGGTGCTGCGCGGGCACCCGGGGCTCGACCCCGTCGACCAGCGCACTCTGGAGCGTGCCGCCATGGTCACCTCCCTGCTGCTCCTGGCCCGCAGATCCGCCGCAGAGGCCGAACAGCGCGTGCGCGGTGAGCTGCTGGACGACCTGCTCGACGCCCGGGCCCGTGACACGCGTCTGCTGAGGGAGCGCGCGGCCCGGCTCCACGCCGACCTCGACGCCCTCCACGTGGTGCTGGCCGCGCGACTGGAGGGCGAGCCCACCGATGCCGACCAGGAGGCGGACGCCCGCAGGCGTCTGGCAGCGGCGGCGTCCCACCTGGCCGCGACCCGGCACGGCCTGGCCGCAGCCCGCGACGGGGGCACCGTCCTGCTGCTGCCGCTCGGCCCCGGCGACACGCCGACCGATCTGGCCCGCCGCGCGGCCCGGGACCTGGGCACAGCGGTCCACGCAACGGTCACGGTCGGCGCCTCCGCACCCGCCGAGGACCTCGCCACCCGCCCCGGGGCCGTGGCCACGGCCTACGCGGAGGCCCGCCGCTGCCTCGAAGCCCTGCGCGTCCTCGGCCGCCGCGGGGACGGGGCGGCCGCCGAGGACTTCGGGTTCCTGGGACTGCTCCTGGCCGGTGACCGGGACATCCCGGGCTTCGTCGACCGCACCATCGGAGAGGTCGTCGCCTACGACCGGCGACGCGGCACGGAACTGCTGCGCACCCTCGACGCCTACTTCACCTGCGGCATGAGCCCGGTGCGCACCAAGGACGAACTGCACGTCCATGTGAACACGGTCGCCCAGCGCCTGGAGCGCATCGGGCGCCTCCTCGGCGACGACTGGCAGAACCCGGCCCGGGCCCTGGAGATCCAACTCGCTCTGCGCCTGCACCGGTTGTCGGCGCCGACGCGGCACTGACCCCCCACGGACCCCCGCACGCGGGACGCACGGGGGTCGCCGGCCGCGGCGCGGCCGTGGATTCCTGGTGGCTCAGACGGTCCGGGCGTCCTCCACGGCCGCCGCCCGGCCCGCCTCCTGCCCGGCGGGAACAGCGACGTCGGCCAGGTCGCGGTGGCGGGTCTCCTCGGCCGCCGCCACCGCGATGACCGTGAGCACGGCGGCCGCGATCACGTACAGGGCGATCGGTGTGGAGCTGCCGTAGTCGGACAGCAGCGCGGTGGCGATCAGCGGCGCGGGCGCGCCCGCCGCGACAGAGGCGAACTGGGCGCCGATCGACGCGCCGGAGTAGCGCATCCGCGTCGCGAACATCTCGGAGAAGAACGCGGCCTGGGGCGCGTACATCGCCCCGTGCAGGACCAGGCCGACGGTGACGGCGAGGAGCAGGTTGCCGAAGCCCCCGGTGTCGATCAGCGAGAAGAACGGGAACATCCACAGCCCGACACCGGCCGCGCCCACCAGATACACGGGCCGCCGGCCGATCCGGTCGGACAGGGCGCCCCACGCCGGGATGACGGCGAAGTGCACGGCCGAGGCGATCAGCACCGCGTTCAGCGCGGTCTGCTTGGAGACGCCGGCCGAGGTGGTGGCGTAGACGAGGATGAACGCCGTGATCACGTAGTAGCTGATGTTCTCCGCCATCCGCGCCCCCATCGCGACCAGGACGTCACGCCAGTGGTGCCGCAGCACCGAGACGAGCGGCAGTTTCTCGGCGTCCGCCGCCACGTCCGCCTTGCGGGCCTCGGCCTGCGCCAGCGCCTGCTGGAAAACGGGTGATTCATCGACAGACAGACGAATCCACAAACCGACGATCACCAGCACCCCGGAGAGCAGGAACGGCACCCGCCAGCCCCAGCTGCCGAACGCGGCGTCCGACAGCAGGGCCGTGAGCAGGGACAGCACACCGGTGGCGAGGAGCTGCCCCGCCGGCGCGCCGGTCTGCGGCCACGACGCCCAGAAACCGCGGCGCCGCGCGTCGCCGTGCTCCGACACCAGCAGGACGGCCCCGCCCCACTCGCCGCCCAGTGCGAATCCCTGGACCAGCCGGAGCACGGTGAGCAGCACCGGCGCCGCCGTCCCGATGGAGGCGTGCGTCGGCAGCAGCCCGATCGCGAAGGTCGCCCCGCCCATCAGCAGCAGACTCAGCACCAGCAGCTTCTTGCGCCCGAGCCGGTCCCCGTAGTGCCCGAACACCAGCGCGCCCAGAGGCCGGGCGGCGAACCCGACCGCGTACGTCAGGAACGACAGCAGGGTGCCGACGAGCGGGTCGGAGTCCGGGAAGAACAGCTTGTTGAACACGAGGGCCGCGGCGGACCCGTAGAGGAAGAAGTCGTACCACTCGATGGTGGTGCCGATGAGGCTGGCGGCGACGATGCGCTTGAGGCTGGCGGGGGGTGGGGGAGCGGTCGCGGGGGAAGACATCGGCACCACTTCCTGCTGTTCGGCGGGGACGTTTGTGTGTCGCCATACCTTAGGAACGTGCAGGTCAGAGGCGTATGTGGTGAGGCACCATAGTTCTGAGCGTTGGAGTGCCCGTGCACACCATGGAGGCGCTTACGGGGTGTCGTTGATGGCCGCAATGAGGCCGCCAAGGACGCTGTCTGACTTGCCCTGTTCGGACACGATTTGGAGATGCCGTGCTGACTCCCGTGCTGGTTTGGTGCTGAGCAAAGCGCATCCAGCAAGGCACGCAGAGCGGGAAGTTCGGAGAGTTCCGGACGGCAGTGCTCTGCTGTGGTCTCGGCGTAGGGCATGACGAACCATCTGTGGTTCGGGTCGGCGTCCAGCACGGGCATGGCGTGCGGGTGACCATCGAGGTGGTGGCCGACCACGATTTCACGGCGCATTCGCGCGATCTGCCGCTCAGCGGGAGGCCTGCCTCGCAGTTGTTTCAGGGCAACTGTTACCCCGGTCGGCTTGTGGGTCGCGCGGAAGACATCAGCTTGCCCGCCGTGCGGGATGGGGAGGCGGTCGCAGGGGGTGAACCCATGCCTGTCGTCAATCCCCGGCGCTGGTGGGCGCTGGTCGTACTCGCTGCCGCCCAGTTCATGGTCATCATGGACACGTCGATCATCGGGGTGGCGCTCCCCGAGATGCAGAGAGACCTCGGCTTCTCACAGGGTGAGTTGCAGTGGGTCTTCAACGCATACGTCATCGCCTTTGTGGGCTGTTGCTGCTCGGCGGACGCCTGTCCGACCTGCTCGGTGCGCGCAAGATCTTCAACACCGGCTGGGTCGTGCTGATCGCCGGCTCGGTCGTCGCGGCCGCCGCACAGACGGCCTGGGTGGAGGTCCTCGGCCGTGCCGTTCAGGGCGTGGGCGGTGCGCTGATCGCTCCCGCGGCGATGACGCTGCTGATGATGCTCTTCGCGCACGACCCGAAGGAGCTCGGCAAGGCCATGGCGCTCTACGGCGCCGCCGCTCCGGCGGGCGGCACGGCCGGTGTGTTCCTCGGCGGGGTGTTCACCGAGTGGCTGAGCTGGCCGTGGATCTTCATCATCTACATCCCGATCGGCTTCGCCACCCTGGCGGCCACCAAGCTGCTGCCCGCTGTCGGCAGCCGTCGTGGCTCCGTCGACGTGCTCGGAGCGTCCGCGGTCACCGCTGGTCTGGCGCTCGCCGTCTTTGCCATCGTCCGTGCGCCGGAGGTCGGCTGGACCTCCACCGGCACCGTGCTCCAGCTGGTGGGCGCCGCCGCCCTGCTCGTGCTCTTCTTCGTGATCCAGAAGACAGTGCGTGAGCCGCTGATGCCGCTCGGCATCTGGCGCGTCCCGCGGCTCGGCTCGGCCAACCTGGCCATGGCGCTGCTCGGTGCCGCATGGATCCCGATGTGGTACTTCCTCAACCTGTACCTCCAGCATGTGCTCGGCTACAGGGCGTTCGCGTCGGGTGCCGTATTGCTGCCCATGACCGGCCTGTTGATGATCTTCATGACGGCGATCACCGCCAGGCTGTTGGCGAGGTTCGGTGCCAAGCCACTGATCGGCGGTGGTCTGCTGATCCTCGCGGCCGGTCTGCTGTGGCTGTCCGCCGTCGAGCCCACCGGCACCTTCGTGGTCGACGTTCTGCCCGCCTCCCTGGTCGCCGCGTTCGGCATGTCGCTCGCCTACATCCCGGCCAGGATGGCCGCCATGTCGGGCGCTCCGCAGGAGCAGGCGGGCCTGGCGTCCGGCATCGTCAACACCACCTACCAGGTGGGCTCCGCGCTGGGTCTCGCGGCGCTGACCGCGGTGGCCACCTCGCAGGGAGCGGGCCGGCTGGGCAACCTGTCCGCGATGACGGACGGCTTCAGCGCCGCGTTCATCTGGGCCGCCGCGATCGCTGCGGTGGGCGGGCTGGTCACCCTGCTGGTGATGCGAAGCGACAAGGCGGCCGCGGCCGCCGCGCAGCGGGCCGCCGCTCCGGACACGCGGGGCGAGCGGGCCGGCGTCTGACGTCGACGGACCCTGCTGAAGCAAGCGGATGTATGGCTGTGTAGGTCGCAGACCACCTGAACAACAGGGCCAGAGAGCCATCGAAGGGCCGTCCGATGCCGGGGGACCGGTATCGGACGGCTTCTCCTTTTGGGGCACTTGCCCGTTCCTGCTTCGTCAAGATGTTCTGGTCCACGTGCGCCGCCGAAGCCAAGTCATTTGCTGCGAGTGATGTCGTAGGCGATGCCCGCCAGGATCAGCACCTCCGGCCCGCGTGGTGATCACGGCAGCCACGGCTCACTTCTGCGGAAGCCGGGCGCCGGCTCCGTCCAGGTCCAGAGTGGTGATCGTGCTTGTGTAGCGGATCCTGCGACGTCCGGGTCCTACCAGCCCGCCGCACTACCCGGGCGCAAACACGATGGCGAGGATTGACGAGTACGAGGTGACACTCGACGGCGGCCTGATCCCGGGCAGGGCCAGTGACCTGACGCTGACGGTGACGAAGGACGGCAAGCCGGTCCGCAACCTTCAGCCCTACCTGGGTGCATTCGGCCACCTCGTCGCCCTGCGGTCCGGCGGCCTCGCCTCCCTGCACGTCCACCCGAACGGCGAGCCCGGCGACGGCAATACCGAGTCCGGCCCCGAGGTCTCCTGCACGGCGACGGTGCCCAGCGCCGGCGCGTACCGCCTGTTCCTGGACTTCCGGCGCGAGGGCAAGGTCCGTACGGCAGCCTTCACGGTGCATGCGGGCGGCGTGGTGGCCGAGTCCGAGCAGCCCGCACAGGCAGAGTCGGCCGAGAAAAGGCCGGGGCACACACACTGAGGCGCGCAGCCCTCACCCAGTTCCGGTGCGGGCCGCTCCCGAATGCGGCGACCGGATCAGGTCGCCTGAGCGCTCGCCGCAGCAAACAAGCCATTCATCTGACGAGTTGACCCAGTGTTTCGGCACTGGTGGTCGATCACTTCCAGAGAGCCGCTAGGATCACGGCATGGTTACGGCTTGGTCGTCCTGGCGCATCGTCAGGACCCGCTCTGGTGCGGGTCCGCTGCTGCGCGTGCTGGCCATGGCCGTGCTCCTGTTCGGCGTCCTCGTGACGCACGGCGTGCACGTGGAAAGCGTCCAGGGACATCTCTCCACCAGCGCAACGGCCTTCACCGCACCGTCGGACGGCGGCGTTCGCCATGCAGGCGCCGAGCCGACACTGTCCGCCGCGGATACCGATGATCACCATGGGAGCCATGGGCCGTCACATCCTGGCGAGCACTGCGCATCCGGACAGCCTCAGCAGGCTTCTGCCCTGGCATCGCCCTGCTTTGCAGCGTCGGTTCGCGAATCGATCAGTTCCTACGACGCCTCAACCGTCCGAGGGCCGACCGCTGGTGACCCCACGGACGTTGAATCTCCGGTGGCTCTCAGAGCAGCCTCCGTGGTGCAGCAGGTCTAGAGGTACGCAGTTCCTCCAACCGGCCCGCCGGATGTCACCGGTTCGGCTGGTACCGCGCGACGAGCGTCCTTTCCCGTGCTCATGATGGGGCGTCACGTTCGTCGAAGCCGTCCTGCCCCCACCCATGTCTGCGCCTCACTCCGTCCTTGCCGGAGACGTGGCAGCAGCTCGGAGGACCTGTGTCGACCCACTCCCCTATGCCCGCGCACCCCCTATGGTTCCCATGCGGCTCACCGCTGTCCCGCCGATTCGTCCCGGTGATCCGCGGCGCACTCATGATGGTGCTCGTGCTCTGCGCCGTCCTGCACGGTGTGCCAGAGGAGACGCACGAGCCGGTGTCCGTGCCTGCAGCCTTCTCGGTGACGGCAGCGGACAAGGACCCTCATGGGCCCCACGCTCCACACGGGGCCGAGGAGTGTGCAGCGGACGTGATCGTGCGTACCGCGGCCCAGCCCGCCGAGGAACTTGCCCTCGGCGCGATGGCCGTCGTACTTCTTGCCGTGTCCGTGGTGGCCGGGAGGCCTCTCCTGCGACGTGACCGCCGTAGACGTCGCAGCGCACGCACCGGCCGCCTGGCGCTCGCTCGTACGTCGCGGTGGCGGATCTAGACCACTCGCTCGCAGCCGACCGACTTCACGGCTGCCGCGTGCCCATGGCCTGAGCGCGGACGCATCGTCCGCCCATGACCAGGACGCGCGAGATGAACCGCACCGGATTTCATCGAGCGAGAGTGAACACAAAGACATGCAGTCATTGACCAAGGCCGCGACGCCCTCCGGCCAGTCCGCCCTGTCCGGGCTGGTGGGCAACACCCCGCTGCTGCGGGTGTCGGAGCCGCTGACCCCGACCGGGCGTGGCTTTTGGGCGAAGCTCGAAGGCTTCAACCCCGGCGGCATCAAGGACCGTCCGGGGCTGCACATGGTTGAGCGGGCCCGTGCCCGGGGCGACCTGCGGCCCGGCGGGCGGATCATCGAGTCCACCAGCGGGACCCTGGGACTGGGGCTGGCCCTCGCCGGAATGGTGTACGGCCATCCGGTCACCCTGGTCACCGATCCGGGGCTGGAGTTGTCCATGACCCGGCTGCTGACCGCCTACGGCGCCCAGGTCAACGTCGTCTCCGAGCCGCACCCCACCGGAGGCTGGCAGCAGGCCCGCCGCGACCGCGTGCAGCGGCTGCTGGAGCAGCACCCCGGCTCCTGGTGCCCGGACCAGTACAGCAACCCCGACAACGTCGCCGCCTACACCCCGCTGGCCCTCGAACTCGCTTCCGAGATGGGCCACATCGACGTGCTGGTGTGCAGCGTCGGCACCGGCGGCCACTCCGCCGGCGTCTCCCGCGTCCTGCGCCAGCTCTACCCCGAACTGACCGTCGTCGGAGTGGACACCACCGGCTCCACGATCTTCGGCCAGCCCGCCCGGCCCCGCCTGATGCGCGGCCTCGGCTCCAGCATCTACCCCCGCAACGTCGCCTACGAGAACTTCTCCGAGGTGCACTGGGTCGCCCCGCACGAGGCCGTGTGGACCTGCCGCCAACTGGCATCGTCCCACTACGCCACCGGCGGCTGGAGCGTCGGCGCGGTCGCGCTGGTGGCCGGTTGGCTGGCCCGCACGATGCCGGCGGACGCACGGATCGTCGCGATCTTCCCCGACGGTCCGCAGCGATACCTGGGGACGGTCTACGACGACGACTACTGCGCCGCCCACGGCCTGCTGGAATCGCCACCGGCACCCGAACCGGAGCTGCTCGGCCGCCTGGACGAGAAGGAGGTCACCCGCTGGACCCGGTGCACCACCGTCGTCGATCCCCTCACCCTGCAAGACGCTCAGGGCGCATCGGACGTCGAGTCCGACGCTTCGGAGGAGGACCGGTGAAGGGGCTGTACACCCAGGTCCGGTCGTACGAAGGCAGCGTCCAGCTGTTGATGGTCAACCAGTTCACCATCAACCTCGGCTTCTACATGCTGATGCCCTATCTGGCCGCCCACCTCTCCGGAACGCTCGGGCTGGCCGGCTGGATCGTCGGACTCGTCCTCGGCGTACGCAACTTCAGCCAGCAGGGCATGTTCCTGGTCGGGGGCACACTCGCCGACCGGCTCGGCTACAAGCCGCTGATCATCGCCGGATGCGTGCTGCGCACCCTCGGCTTCGCGACGCTCGGACTGGTCGATTCCCTGCCTGCCCTGCTCGCCGCCTCGGCGGCCACCGGGCTGGCCGGGGCGCTGTTCAACCCGGCCGTGCGGGCTTACCTCGCGGCCGATGCGGGGGAGCGCAGGGTCGAGGCGTTCGCCCTGTTCAACGTGTTCTACCAGGCAGGCATCCTGCTCGGCCCATTGGCCGGCATGGTGCTGACCGGCGTGGACTTCCGCATCACCTGCCTGGTCTCCGCCGGGATCTTCGCCCTGCTGAGCGTCGTACAGATCCGCGCGCTGCCCGCCAGGAGGTCACAGGACGTCAAGCAGCAGGACGGCGACGCCGCCCAAGGGGTGCTCGCCCAGTGGCGCGGCATCCTCGCCAACCGGCCGTTCCTGCTCTTCTCCATCGCCATGATCGGTTCGTACGTCCTGTCCTTCCAGGTCTACCTGGCGCTGCCGCTGGAGGTGCGCCGGCTCGGCGGCGACGGGGAGTTCGGCACGGCGGCGGTGGCGGTGCTCTTCGCCGTCTCCGGGCTGACCACGATCCTCGGGCAGACGCGAGTGACGGCGTGGTGCAAGACGCGGTACGAGCCAGGGCAGGCACTTGTGCGCGGCCTGGCAGCGATGGGGCTGGCCTTCGTGCCCCTGCTCTCCGCCACCGCCGTGCCGGTACCGGAGTCCGGGATCGGGCTGTGGCTGCTCGCGGCGGTTCCGCCGACGCTCACCGCGCTGCTGCTGGCCATCGGCACGATGATCGCCTACCCGTTCGAGATGGACACCATCGTCCGCCTCTCCGGTGACCGCCTCGTCGGCACCCACTACGGGCTGTACAACACGATCTGCGGCATCGGCATCACCGTCGGGAACCTCGGCACGGGCGCCGCGCTCGACGCCGCTCGCGCGGCCGGGATGCCCGCACTGCCCTGGATCACGTTGTGCGCGCTCGGCCTGGCCTGCGCGGCCGCCCTGTACGGCCTGCACCGCACCGGCCGACTGGCGGCACCGCCGGCCTCCGAGCCGCTCGCCGCGACCGTCTGACCCACCGGCCCTCCGGCCCAGGGGCGGGGCACCGCACGGTGCCCCGCCCCTACTGGGCCCTGCCCTCTTCCAGGGAGTCCCTTCATGCCCACTCCTGCGGTGTCCTTCCCCGAGCCGACCCCGTTGCAGCTCCGCCCCTTCCGGGCAGTGCGCTACGACGCGGACCGTGTCGGCGACCCGTCTGAGCTCCTCGCCTCGCCCTACGACGACCTTCACCCAGCCCAGGTCCGCGCGCTCCGACGCCACCCGCACCACCTGGCGCGACTGCTGTACTCGGACGCGCCGCAGGGCGCCGCCCGCGAACTGGGGCGCTGGCTGCGACGCGGCGTACTCCGCCGGGACGAGCGGCCCGCACTGTACGTCTACCAGCAACAGTGTGGCGCTCGGATCCTCCAACGCGGCCTTATCGGCGACCTGTTGCTGCCACGCCAGGCGGGACAACTGCTGCCGCACGAAGACGTGTCGGCTCATGTGGTCAGGCAGCGCGCCGCCCATATGTCAGGGCTACGCGCCCAATTGGAGCCACTGCTGCTGGCCCACCGAGGCTCGGAGTCGACGACCACACAGCTCGTGGACCGCGCCACCCGCCGTACGCCGGTCGCCGTTGCCAGGACCGGACAGATCACCCACACATTGTGGGCTTGCGACGACCCTGCGGAACTCGCCCGTCTGGCCACTGGTCTGTCCGTCGGGCAGGTGCTCATCGCTGATGGCCACCACCGCCACGCCGCCTGCCTCCAGCTGAGCAGAGACGCGGCAGGCCCGTGGACCAGCAGTCTCGCTCTCTTGGTCGATATCGTGACGTTTCCCCTGCGGTTCTCCGCGATCCATCGACTTCTGCCGGCACTGGAACCGGAGAAGGCCGCACGCAACGCGGCCGAAGTGGCTCGGGTGCTCCCGATGCCGCAAGGGCCGCGTCCACCCGAGCCCGGTGAACTCATACTGACCGGCGGCGGAGAGGCCTGGAGCATCACAAATCCTGACCCCCGGGCTCTGCAAGAAGCCCTGGCGGATCACCCCAGCCAGTGGGCGCACCTCCCCGCCGCCGTAAGCGACCACCTGCTGCTCCGCCACGCCTGGTCGGTGCCCGACCTGCCCGGTGCTGTGACGTACCTCCACGACATCCACCAGGCCACGGCTGCCGTGTCCGCTCCGGGCAGTGGCAGCGCGCTCCTATTGCCCGTGATCAGTCAGGACACGGTGTGGGAACTGGCCGGCGCCGGCGTGCTGTTGCCCCGGAAGTCCACCTCGTTCGGGCCCAAGCCGACGGCTGGTCTGGCGATGCGCGTGCTGGGCCTGTCGTAGCGCCGTCTCGGTGGTCTCGACGGGGTCTGCCGCTATGTGCTCTGTGGGCTGTAGTGGCCCAGGAACATGTCGACGCCGCTGGTGATGAGACGGTCGGTCAGGTCCTCGTCGATATGTGTGCCGTAGGAGCTGAAGACCATGTGGGGAAAGACCAGAAGCCCGTAGAACTGGATGATCGCCACCTGTAGGTCGGGGATCACGAGTCGACCTTGATCCGCAAGGGTGCGCAGGGCGCCTGCGACTGCGGGGTGGTGGCTTTCCGTGCCGCGGTGTCTCCAGGCCTCGCCCAGCTCGGGGAAGCGGTGGAGCTCGGCGGCGACGAGGTTGCGCAGGGCGGTGACCTCGTGGTTGGTGCGGACGGCGTGGACCCAGGTGCGGGCCGCCTCGACGAGGGCGGCCCGCAGGTCCCCGGCTTCGGCCAGGCCCTCCAGCGCGGCCGACGACTCTCCGGCGAGCGGCTCGTCGAGCGCGGTCGTGATCACCGCGGTGAACAGGGCTTCCTTGCTGCCGAAGTGGTTGTAGACGGTCACCTTCGAGACACCTGCCTCGGTGGCGATGCTGTCCATACCCACGCCGAAGCCCTCCCGCAGGAACAGCTCGCGGGCGGCCCGCAGGATGGCCTGCCGCTTGAGCTCTGCGCGGGGCCCGCTGGGGGGCCGTTTGACGCTGTCCACGCTCATGACCTCGACCCTAGCACTCAGCTGAACTGAACTGTTGAGTTCATATGAACTGAACGGTACGGTTCAGCTGGGAGCGCCGGTCGAGCAAGGCCGTGCGCGCGAAAGGGGAGCCCGTGCCTTCTGTGACTCATCCGGTGACCGCTTCACCACAGACTGGCGACCCGCCGGTCCGGCGATGGCTCACCCTCGCCGTCGTGAGCGTGAGTCTGCTGGTCGTCGGGCTCGACACCACCGTGCTGAACGTCGCCCTGCCGACCCTCGTAGGTGAGCTCGGCGCCTCCACCAGCCAGCTGCAGTGGATTGTCGATAGCTATGCGCTGATGTCCGGCAGCCTGGTGCTGTTCTGCGGCAGTCTGGCGGACCGGCTCGGCCGCAAGTGGATCTTCATGTCGGGGCTGGCGCTGTTCACGGTGGCGTCCGTGGTTGCCGCTTATGCCGGCTCGGTCACCACCCTCGTGCTAGCGCGTGGAGCCATGGGTGTCGGCGAGGCATTGATCATGCCGGCCACGCTCGCCGTCATCGGGAACGTATTCCCGCGCGGCGCCGACCGCACCAAGGCGATCGGCATTTGGTCGGCGGCCGTCGGTGTCGGGACGGTGATCGGGCCGATGGTGGGTGGCTGGCTGCTGAGCCACTACTGGTGGGGCTCGGTGTTCCTGATCAACCTCCCCATAGGTATCGCGGGTCTGATCGCCGCCGCCCTCGTGGTGCCCGACTCTCGCGCCCCCGAGAGCGGACGGCTGGACCCGGCCGGGGCCCTGCTGTCCGTCGTGGCCGTGGCGAGTGTGCTGTGGGCAGTCATCGAGGGGCCCGACCGCGGCTGGACGAGCACCGCAGTGCAGGCCGCCTTCGCGGCGGGCGCCCTCCTGCTGGCCGCCTTCGTCGCCTGGCAGCGCAAGTCCGCCTCTCCGATGCTGCCGCCTCGGATCTTCCGGCACCATGCGCTCCCGGCTGGTGACTTGCTGGTCCTGCTGGGAGCGTTCACGCTGATCGGCACGCTCTTCGTGGCCGTACAGCACTTCCAGTTCGTACTCGGGTACAGCGCCGGGCAGACGGGGGTGCGGCTCGGCCCCGCCGCGCTCGCCCTGCTGGCCGCCGGCCCGCTGGCGGGTGTCCTCGCGCCGCGCCTCGGCATGCGCACGGTGTCGGCCGCAGGGCTCGCCCTGCTCTCCGCCTCCGCCGCGGTGCTCGCCACCATCGAGGCAACGGACGGCTACGACCGGGCGCTTGTGGCGATGCTCCTGCTGGGAGCGGGCGCCGGGTTCGTCATCACTGCCACCAGCGACGCCATTGTCGGTTCGCTGCCGGAAACCGACCTTGGCGTGGGCTCGGCCACCAACAGCGCCGCCCTGCAACTCGGAGCGGCGACCGGAGTCGCGGTCATGGGCAGCCTGCTCTCCGACCGCTACCGCAGCGGACTCGAAGCCACCCCTGTCCCTGTTCCCGAGGAACTCCTCGAATCCGCCAAGGACTCCCTCGGCACCGCGCTCGCACTCACCGAACGCCTGCCCGGCGAGGCCGGAGCCTCGTTCGCCGAAGCTGCCCGTCGTGCCTTCGTCGACGGCATGGGACCAGCGATGTTCGCCGGAGCCGGCGTCACGGCGGCAGGTGTGCTCCTTGCCCTTCTCCTCGCGCCGTCCCGAGGCGCGGACACGACCGGAACAACGCACCAGAAGGACTCGTCATGACCCACTCCGCAGCCGGTGCCCCGCACACGGCCGAACACGACACTCCTCCGCCCGCCGACCCGCGCCGCTGGGCAGCCCTCGCACTGATCTGCCTCGCCCAGTTCATGCTGATCCTCGACGTCACCGTCGTGAACGTCGCCCTGCCCGACATGGCGGCCGACCTCGGCCTCGGCCGGGAGACGCTGACCTGGGTGGTCACCGCCTACACCCTCTGCTTCGGCGGGTTGATGCTGTTCGGCGGCCGACTCGCCGACGCTCTCGGCGCCCGCCGGACCCTGCTCGTCGGCCTCGCTCTCTTCACCGCCGCCTCACTGGCCACTGGTCTGGCCCAGAGCGCCCCGGCACTGCTCGGTGGCAGGATCGGCCAGGGCGTCGGCGCGGCCTTGCTGTCCCCGGCCGCGCTGTCCATCGTCACCACGACTTTCCACGGTGCGGAACGCAACAAGGCCCTCGGTGTCTGGGCGGCGATCGGCGGCACCGGTTCGGCAGCCGGCGTGCTCCTCGGCGGGGCTTTGGCCGACGGTCCCGGCTGGCAGTGGGCCTTCTTCGTCAATGTGCCGGTCGGACTGGCCCTGTTGGTCGCCCTGCCCGCCCTCGTGCCGGCCCGGGCCCCTCAGCACGCGCGGCTCGACGTACCTGGTGCGCTCCTCGTCACCACGGGTACGGCCGCCCTGATCTTCGGCCTGGTGAAAGCGGGGGACGCCGGCTGGGCGGACGCCTCGACCCTGCTGCCGCTGGCAGGTGCGGCGGTCGCATACGTGGCCTTCGCGGGGGTCGAACGGACCAGTCGCGCCCCTCTGATGGACCTGCGGATGTTTGCTCGGCGGCCGGTGCTGGCGGGAGCGTTCTTGATGTTGATCGCCACGGGCCTGCTGATCGCGTACTTCTTCCTCGGGTCGATCTATCTCCAGCACATCCGCGGCTTCAGTGCACTGAAGACCGGCGTGGCCTTCCTGCCCGTCGCGGTGGCCACCGGTATCGGCGCCCACCTCGCCTCCCGGCTCGTGGGCCGGGTCGGCAGCCGTCCGACGGCCGTCGCCGGGATGGCCGTCGCGGCCGTCGGCACCATCCCACTGACCCGGCTGTCCGAGGCCGGCGGTGTGTACGGCGGGCTTCTGCCAGGCTTCGTCATCGCCTCCCTCGGCCTCGGCGCGGTCTTCGTCACCGCCACCACGACCGCTCTGGCCATGGTCGGGCACCGGGAGGCAGGGCTCGCCTCGGGAGTCGTCAACACCTTCCACGAGGTGGGTGGCTCGGTCGGCGTCGCCGTCGTCTCGACCGTGGCAGCCTCGGGCTTCGAGCGTGGCTCGGTGGAAGGCTTCGGCGACGCGTTCACGGTGTGCGCCGTGGCGGCCGCGATCGGCGCCGTCGTGTCCCTGGGGCTCGTCCCGCCAGGCAAACCGCAGTCGACCGGCGGCCCGCATGTGCACTGACCAGAGCTGGTCGTGACAAGAGCAACCAGCGCTGAAGGTCCTCGTTGTGCCGGGAGCCATCACGGCCCAGCTGCGAGACGGCTCCCGGCACAGACTTCCGACTCAGTGGGCATGCTTGAGACTCTTTCCTCTGTAGGTCGGAAAGGCGTTGCCGGACGTCACGCAAGACGGCAGGTCACTTCTTCAATTTTGCAGTATTACCGCAGATATGACGACGCGAGCATGGGATCGATCCTTCTTGAGTAAACAGGTCCTACGTCTGTTGAAGCGTCACCAAGTCCTAGGGTGCCGACTATGGCGGATCGGTGCCGAAGATAACGCTCCTTCCTTGCCGCCGAGCCTGAGTGCCGCCGCAAGGAGTCGTGCTCGCGTGATTCCTTGCAACGGCTTGCAAATCCAGGATGAGCAGCAAGATTCTCGGACCTGAGACGCTTCAAGCGGCCATTTGGACATCGTTGCATTTGGTGTTGGCCGGTAGGCTGCAGCCGAGATGAGCGGGGAAGACAAGACCGAGACCGCCTGCCGGATCTGCGGGTACGACGACGGCGAGGCAGTGTTCAACGAGTACGGCGTCCCGGAGTACGTCATCTGTCCTTGTTGCTACAACGAGTCCGGCATCGGTGACGACAACGTGACGCAGGTCCGCGAGCTGCGCGGATACTGGGTCGCCAGTGGGACCCTGTGGCATGACCCGAAGTTCCGGCCGGACGGCTGGGATCTGCTGAAGCAGCTCGCCAACATTCCGCCCGAGTGGCGCTGACCTGGAACGTCGGCCGGTGCGGCTACCTGGCGAGTCGGCGGCAGCAGATGAGGGCTGCGGCGATGCCGGCGAAAGCGAGGAAGTGCTCGGGCTTGCGCTCGTAGCGGCGATGCAGGCGGCGAAAGCTGCCCAGCCAGCTCACCGTGCGCTCGACAGTCCAGCGGTGCCGCCCCAGGCGGGAGGAGGAGTCGATGCCCCGGCGGGCGATGCGGGGTGTGATGTTGCGGGTGCGAAGCCATTTCCGCAGGTAGTCGTAGCCCTTGTCGGCGTGGAGCTTGGCGGGCCGGCGCCGCCGGGGTCCGCGGCGGGATCGGATCGGCGGTATGCATCGGACCAGAGGCTCAAGTCCCAGACCGTCGTGGGTATTCGCCGCGGAGATCCCAATGGAGAGGGGCAGTCCGGACCGCTCGGTGATCAAGTGGATCTTTGACCCTTTCTTGCCGCGATCTACGGGATTCGGACCGGTCAGTGCCCCCCCTTTCATCGCCCGCATGTTCACCGAGTCGATCGCGCACCGGGACCAGTCGAGGTCGCCTGGTGAGGGAGTGGAAGAGGGCGAGCCGTGGCGGAGCGCCGGCTTCTACGACCCGGATGCCGATCCCTTCCGAGGTGAGAGCGTCTCGGATCGGCAACCCCCACACCCCCTTCCGCGACCCGTTCGTCTACCTGATCCGCTCGAACGTGGACCGTCTCTTCGTCATGTGGCAGTACGAGGATCCGGCCGCCCGGCTCAACCCCGCCACGGTATATGGGGACGATCCCGGCAACCCTGAGTGGTACGTGCGCAGGCTCCAGCCCTGGGACGGCTCGGGGAGGACGCGCCCCTGGGTGCGACCGGAGAGTGAGCGGCTGATCAAGGACTACCGGCACCCCAGCATCGTCAACCCGGCGCAGTACGACACCCTCCAGCCGGTGGGCGACGGCCTGCTCATGGCGCAGCAGCTCCACGAACTGCGCCAGGCGCTTGGGACTCCGCCGCTCTTCATACGACCCTGAGCCACGCCCATCACAACCACTAGCCGGCATGTGCGCTGTCCGGGGCTGATCGCGACAAGAGCGACCAGCCCTGGACGGTCCTCGGTGTGCCGGGAGCCGCCACGGCTCAGTGCGAGACGGCACCCGTCCACAGAATTCCGACTCAGTGGGTGTGCCCGTCTTCCGCGTGACTGTCTTCCTCCCCTCCTGCTCCACTTCCGGTGCCTTGAATGCCGGGTGAGGCATCGGGAGCCTTCGTGCCGGCGCCCCCGCTGTGGCCTTCTTCGGTGTGGTTCTCCTCCGTCTTCGCCGTCTCCGGCTCGCTGCTGCTCTCCTCGCCGTGACTGTGGCCGCCGCCCACGGACTCCGCGGCCATGTCGGAGGCGGTACCTCGCAGCCCGAAGAACGCCATCGCTGCGGTGACCAGCACCAGTAGCCCGGTCGGTCCGACGATGCTGCGCCAGCGCGTGCTGTCGTGACGCAGCACGTACGCCACGAAGGACAGTGCCAATCCGAACGGAATGAGCATCGCCGCCCGTTCGGGGAAGTCCTCGAAGTGCTGCAGCCCGCCGCTCAGCATGCCGATACCGAAGGAAAGCGCCAACGAGGACAGGACGATCGCGACCACTTTCGAAGCGCTGGGCCGCTGCCGCTTGAGCACGAACTCGTTCAGCACGGTCGCGAAAAGGAAGACGCCGGCACCGATCAGGGCGATTGTCGTGTACCGGTCGGGGTCGAGCGGATGGTGGACCACGGCGCCGCTGATCAGACCCGCCCCCACGAACTCTAGGCGCCGCCTCCCGGGCCGGAACCAGCCGGTCGCGCACCATAGCGAGGAGACGAGGACGGAGGTCGGGCGCGATGGACGCATGGCAACCGATGCTGGTGCTTCTTGGCGTGGTCGGGGCCGGTCTGGCTGCCCTCTACGGGCTGAGCCTCTGGCTGGCGGCGGCGCGGGCTCCTCTCGAAACCGGTCCCTTCACCGGGGGTCTCAAGCCGGGGGAGCACGCCGCGTCGCGGTTCCATGTGCGCTGGTACCCCGTCACCATGATCTTCCTGGCCTTCGACATGGAGATGCTCTTCATGTACCCGTGGTCAAAGGTCGTCTCGGAGGTAGGCACCCCGGCGGTCGTGGAGATGTTCCTCTTTCTCGGCATCCTGTTCGCGGCGGTGGCATACGCCTGGCGCGAGGGGGCTCTGAGGTGGACCTGAGAGGCGCTCTTCGGCGTACGGCGATGAACCGCCCCGCGGTGCTGGCGGTGACGTTGCCCGGAGCGACAGAGCTCCGGCTGGAGGCCGAGGCGGAGGTACGTCGGCGGGGATGGCCCGTCGTAGATGCTCCCGCAGCCGCGAATCTGCTGCTCGTCTGCGGCGTCCCGGCGCCCGAGGATGCGGAGTGGTTGGACGGCATCGAACGGTCGATGCCGGAGCCCGCCCAGCGCTTCGTGGCAGGTGAGCGTGGGCGGATCGGCGCCGCGCTCGACGTGGCTCGGAAAGACCTGATGGTCAGGACGGCGACTCGACGCGAGGCCGACGTGGTGAACGAGCCTGGTGCTCGTGGGCACGGCGGTCGAAAGGGCCACGGTGACGGGCACGGCCGCGGCACGCACCACGACAGCTGGCCGCCTGAAGCATCCGACGATCAAAGTCATGACCACCCCCGCATGGACCACGGCCGGAGTGACCATGCCGCTCAGCCCGGCCACGAGGAGCATGGGCACCACCAACCCGCTGACCACGGGGCGCGCATGGACCATATGGATCACATGGGTCACGAAGGCCATGGCGACCATATGGATCACATGGGTCACGACATGCACGCCATGGGCGAGGTGGCAGGTCTTCCGATGGCCTTGAGGGGCGACGACCGAGATGAGCTGAGGCTCGACCAGCTGCATGTACCGATCGGTCCCGCGCTGAGCGACTGGCCGACGGGGCTCATTCTCCGTCTCACCCTGCAGGGAGACGTCGTGCAGGTAGTCGAGGTGGACCACCTCCCACTACCGCCCGGCCATCGGCTGCCCTTCTGGGGCGAGCCGTGGTTGCGGGCAGCACAGCGTGAGGAGGTCACACGGGGAAGTGCGGCCCGGCGGCGCTGTGCCGCGCATCTGGACAGCGCGGGACGGCTCCTTGCCGTCGTCGGCTGGGACGACGTTGCGGCGCGGTGCCGTCGGATGCGGGACGAGGTGCTGTCGGGGGCGTCGCGTGAGGGGATTGATGGCGATCTGCGCCGTACGGTTCGCAGAATCGGGCGGTCCCGGCCGCTGCGCTGGTCGATCGCCGGACTGGGGGAGTTGCCGGCGGACAGGGCGCGGGCGGCCGGAGTGACCGGACCCGCGCTCGCTGCGGACGGGGACGCGTACGACCGTCTGCTGATGTGGCTGAGCGAGATCGAGCGCGGCTTCGAAGAGCTTGACGACGCGCGGCCGTTGACGCCGGATGACCGGTCCGGCCCGCGTGGCCGGCTGGACAGGCCGCAGCCGCCGTCGCGGGCGCTGCTCGACGTCCTCCCCGAACTGCTGACCG
This sequence comes from Streptomyces sp. NPDC047880, assembly GCF_040706515.1. Lineage (NCBI taxonomy): Bacteria > Bacillati > Actinomycetota > Actinomycetes > Kitasatosporales > Streptomycetaceae > Streptomyces > Streptomyces sp. NPDC047880. Next base: position 49,617 of record NZ_JBEZOK010000003.1, read on the forward strand.
GCGCCGAGCTCGCCTGCGCTCGGATCATCGTGGCCAGCCTGGACCCCGACCTCGACGAACTCTCCCTCGCGCCCGTGTCCGGAGCGGCCCGTGCCTGATGCAGCGCCCCTCTGGGCGACCGTCGTCCTTCCCGTCGCTTTGGCCGTGGCGGCCGCGGTCGCGGCCGGTTTCGACGCGGTCCTGTCCGGGTCAGCCGAACGCGGGCCTGTCGGGAGCGTCCGGGAGGCCGGGCTGCGGGCGCTGGCCCCCTTACGCGAAGCCCTGCGGTTGCTCGTCCAGCAGCCTCGTCGTACGACGGCCGCGGACCGGCTGCTCGGAAGGTTGGGCGTGCTTTTCGTCCCAGTGGCGGCCGTGCTCGCGGGTGCCGTATTGCCCTGGGGCTTCCGGGCCGTGAGCGATCCGTCCGTCGGCATCGTGTGGTTCAACGCGATGGAGGCGCTGGCCTGGGCGGCGGTGTGGATGGCGGGCTGGGGACCGAACTCGGCGCTGTCGCTGATCGGTGGGTACCGGTTCCTGGCCCAGGGCCTGGCGTACGAACTGCCGCACATGTTCGCGATCACCACGGCGGCCCTTGGGGCTGAGTCCCTGCGGGTGGGTGACGTGGTCGCGGCACAAGACGGCCTGTGGTTCGCAGTATGGATGCCGGCCGCGTTCGTCGTCTATCTGCTGAGTGCGCTCGCGATGGCCTTCTGGGGGCCGTTCGAGTACCCGGTGTCGCGGGATGCGGCCGGTGGTGCGGCCGCCGAACTCGCGGGCGTGGACCGGCTGGTGTTGCTGGGCGGACGGTGGCTGCTGTTGGTGGTGACCGCCGGATTCAGCGTGCCGCTGTTCCTCGGCGGCGGACACGGCCCGTCGCTGCCCGGCTGGGCGTGGACGCTGATCAAGACCGCCGCAGTCCTGGCGCTGCTGGTGGCCGGGCGTCGGGCACTGCCCGTGCTGCGGATGGAGCGGTACATGGAGGTGGCCTGGATGGTGCTGGTACCGCTGACGCTGCTTCAGGCGCTGTTCGTGGCTGTCGTCGTACTGAACCGATGAGAGGGAGCTGCGCCGCCGATGCTCGATGACGTGATCTTCTGGGTGCTGGCTCTGCTGGCCGTGGCCGCCGGAGGCATGGTGTTCCGGTTCGACTCCATGGCCCGGGCGACGTACGCGCTGCTGACCTCGCTGCTCTGCGCAGGCGGCGAGGTGCTGTTGCTCGGGCTCGACTACCTCGGCGTCGTGATCGTGCTGATGATGACCATCGAGATGGCCATCATGGCCGTGTTCATGGTGATGTACATGATGAACCCGGCCGGACTCATGCCGATGACCATGGTCCACAACAAGAAGGGCGCGGCCGCGATCTGCGCGGCCGTCTTCACCGTCCTCGTCGCCGGGATCCTGCTCGCCCCGTGGCCGTCCCGGCGCGGCAAACCGTCGCCCGATCCGACCATGGACCTCGGCCTGTCGCTGATGGGTCCTCAGATGCTCACCATGATGACTCTGGGCCTCGCCCTGTTCGCCACGATCGTGGCGACCGTCGTCCTGGCCACTCGTCGGGGTCGCTACGACCGCTTCGGCGACGACCTGAAGGCGCGGACCGCCGACGACGCGGTACGGGGAGGGGTGGGCCGATGAGCCTTGAGCTGTTCCTGTTGCTTGCTGCTGCGCTGTTCAGCATCGGCCTGTTCGGCGCGCTCACCCAGCAGTCGATCGTGATGCTGATGATGGGGCTGGAACTGATGCTGGGCGGCATCATCGTCGGCGCTGCGGCCGTCTGGCACTACATCGCCCCGGCCGCCGCCGACGGGCAGGTCCTGGTCGTCCTGGCGGTCACGGTCATGGCGGTGGAGATGGCCATCGGGTTCGCCGTGGTGACCGCGCTGTTCCGATCCCGTGAGGTCGACATGACCGACATGGCGGCGGAGTTGAAGGAGTGAGCGCGCTGCTGTGGGCGCTCGTCGCCCTGCCGCTGACCACGGGGACGCTGCTCGCGGTCCTCGGCCGCCCGGCGGACCGGTACGCTCCCGCTGTCGCCGTCGGCACGACGACCGCCGCCCTCGGCCTCGCCGTCACGGTGGCGTTCGAGCACCCTCGGGTCGAGGCGCCGCTGCTCGAAGGGCTTCCCGCCGGACTCGCGGTCGACGGGCTGTCGGGCCTCATGGTCGTGACCGTCACGGCGGTGACCGCGGCCGTCCTTCTGTTCAGCGTCGCGGACATCGGGCCGGGCGAGGCTCGTGCCCGCTTCTTCGGGCTGATGCTGCTGTTCAGCGGCGCGATGCTGACGACGGTGACCGCGACCACACTGACGGTTCTGCTGATGGCGTGGGAGGTGATGGGCGCCACCTCCTGGGCCCTGATCGGCTACTGGTGGCGCGACCCCGAGCGCGCCGATGCCGCCAGCACGGCCTTCCTCACCACCCGCGCCGCCGACCTCGGCCTTTACCTCGCCGCCGGGGCGGCGCTGGCGAGCGGGCAGGTCGGCTCACTCGCACTTGACGAGCTCCCGGACGAGACCGGCGCGTGGTCGGCGGTCATCACCGCCGGCGTCATCGCGGCCACGTTCGGCAAGTCGGCCCAACTGCCGTTCAGCTTCTGGCTGTCTCGGGCCATGCAGGGCCCGAGTCCGGTCTCCGCGCTGCTGCACTCGGCGACCATGGTGGTGGCCGGCGCGTATCTGCTGCTGCGGCTGGAGCCGCTGCTCGCGCAGTCCGGATGGGGCGGGCCCGTGGTGGCGTGGACGGGTGCGGTGACGGCGGTGGCGCTCGGCCTGGTCGCCGTCGCGCAGACCGACCTCAAACAGCTGCTCGCCGCCTCGACCTGCGCACAGATCGGCTTCATGGTGCTCGCCGCCGGGTCCGGTGCGGTCACCGGCGGAACCCTGCAACTCATCGCGCACGCCGCCGCGAAGAGCCTCGCTTTCCTCGTCGCGGGCGCCTGGCTGACCACCCTCGGCACCAAGGCGCTGCCCGCCCTGCGGGGCGCGGCCCGGCGGCACCGTACGGCCGGGATCACCTTCAGCGTCGCGGCCCTGGCTCTGGCCGGCGTCCCGCCCTTGGCGCTGTGGGCGGCGAAGGACGTACTCCTCGCCGGCGCCCTCGAGGACAACGTGACGCTGTACCTTGTCGGGCTCGCCGGCGCGGTGATCTCCGCCATCTACAGCGCCAAGGCCCTCTGGTTCGTCTGGCAACCCGTTCCCGTCGCGGACGGCCATGAGGAGCCACTGCCGTACGTGACCCGGCTGCCGCTGGTGGCCCTGGCCGTCGCCTGCGCCGCCCTGACGGTCACGTCCTTCCCGCCTGTACGCGACGCGGTGGAGCGGGTGCTCGGCAGCGAGGAGCAACCGACCCCATATGCATGGGAGTTCGCTCTGTCCGGCGCGCTCGCGGTTGCCGTCTCGGCCGTGATCTGGCTTCGTGGTCCTCAACTCCTCACCCTCCCCAGCCGGATCACCGTGCAGGCGTTGGAATGGTTTCGTCTGGAGACCGCCGCGCGCACGCTCCTCGTACGTCCGGTGCTGCGCCTCGCCGACGCACTGGCGGCCTTCGACGACCGGGTGCTGGACCGCGCCGTCGAGGACACCGCCCGCGGATCGGTGCGGCTGGCCCAGTGGACCAACGCTCAGGCGGAGCGGCTCGTCGACGGCGCTGTGGAGGCCGTGGCTGGCGGTGCCCGCACGCTCGGCCGCCTGGCGCGCCGGCCGCAGACCGGGCAACTGCACCAGTACCTCGCCCAGGCGGTCGCCGCCTTCACCGTCCTCGCCGTCGTCCTCGTCCTCGTGAGGTGACCGCCGTGCTCACGGCAATCGTCCTGCTCCCGACCGCCATGGCGGCCCTCCTGCTGTGCGTGCCGCGCAGCGCATCCCGCACTCTGTTCCTCACGGCCTGGGCGGTGACCACCGCCGTGGAGCTGCTCCTGACGGTGATCGTCTGGGCGGGGTACCAGGCCGACGGCGGCATGCAGTACGAGACGCAGGCCCGATGGATTCCCAGCGCCGGCATCAGCTACCACGTCGGAGTCGACGGCCTGTCCCTTCCTCTGGTGGCCGTCACCTGCGTGCTGTTCCTCGCCTGCACTGCGTACGCGTGGCGCGAGACCCGACGGCCCCGGGAGTTCGCGGCCCTGTTCCTCTTCCTCCAGACGACGTGCCTCGGCCTGTTCGTCGCCCTGGACCTGATCCTGTTCTTCGTCTTCTTCGACCTGTCCATCGTGGCGATGTACTTCATCATCGCCGGGTGGGGTCACCAGGGCGCAGCCCGCGCTGCCCTGAAGTTCTTCCTCTACACCTTCATCGGCTCCCTCGCCCTGCTGCTCGGCTTCATCGGCCTCTACCTGGCAGCCGACCCGCACACCTTCGACATCGTCGAACTGACCGCAGCCAACTCACTGGCCGGACGCGCGACGTACGGCACCCTCGTCCTCCTCGCCATCGCCGTCGGACTGGCGGTGAAAACCCCGACCGTGCCCTTCCACACCTGGCTGCCCCCCGCCCACACCGACGCCCCGGCCGCCGGATCGGCGATCCTCGCCGGGGTGTTGCTGAAGATGGGGACGTACGGCTTCCTGCGCATCGCCATGCCCGTCCTGCCCGACGCCTGGCGCGAGTACGCCCTTGTCTTCGTGGTCGTCGGTGTGGTCTCCGTGCTCTACGGCGCTCTGGTCGCCCTCGCTCAGACCGACTTCAAGCGGATGGTCGCGTACACCTCGGTCAACCACATGGGCTACATCATCCTGGCGATCGGCGCGGCTGGGGCCGTCGGCGTGAATCAGGAGGAGGCCCGGCGTCTGGCCGTCACCGGCTCGGTCTTCCAGATGGTCAGTCACGGGCTGCTGACCGGCGCGCTGTTCCTGTTGTCCGGCGTGCTGTACGAGCGGGGGCGTACGTACGAGATGTCCGCATACTCCGGCGTGGCCGGGCGGGCGCCCGTCTTCGCCGCGCTGACCGGCGTCGCCGCCTTCGCCTCGCTGGGGCTGCCGGGCTTCTCCGGCTTCATCGCCGAGTTCCAGATCCTCACCGGGAGCCTGGGGCCGGAGCCGGTCGCCACCGGCATGGCCGTGCTCGGGATCCTGCTCACCGCGGGCCTATTCCTCCGCGCCCTGCAGCAGGTCTTCCTCGGGCCACTGCGGCTACCGGTTGCCGCGCCCGGCACCGACCGGCCGTTCCCGGACATCCGGCTCCACGAAGGGATCGCGATCGTCCCGCTGCTGGTTCTGGGCGTCGTTCTCGGCCTCGCTCCCCGGTTCGTCCTGGACGTCATCGAGCCCGCCTCGCGCACCGTGCTGGAGCTGCTGGCGCGATGAACGAGATGACCGGGATGAACGAGAATCCCCTCGACCTCCTGCCCGAGGTCCTGCTCGCCGCCTCAGCCGTGCTCGGTCTCCTGCTCGGAGCCTGGCTTCCGCGCCGCCGGCAGTGGCTGACCGGCGCGCTGGCGGTAGCGGCCTGCACTGTGGGGATCGTGGCCGCCGGGATCGCCGCAGCCGGTCCCGTGGAGACGGCTTTCGGCGAGTCCTTCGCCCTGGACACGCTCACTGCCACCAGCCGGATCGTCATCCTCGGCGCCACGCTGCTGGTCCTCGCGCTCGCCATGCCGCGCCTGTACGCCGACCCGCGCGAGACGGAGTTCTTCGTCCTGCTCCAGCTCGCCTCCGCAGGCGCCCTGATGATGGCTGGAGCCCAGGACCTGCTCCTCCTCGCCGCCGGTTACCTGCTGGCCAGCGTGCCCGCCTACGCGCTCGCAGGGTTCCGCAAGGACGGCCCCGGCACCGAGGCGGCCTTGAAGTTCTACGTCGTGGGTGCCCTTCTCGGCGTCGTGATGCTCGCCGGCATCACGGTCCTCCTCGCCGCCGGGCGCGCCACGTCGTACCCGATGCTGCGCACCGGACTCACCGAGGCACCGCCGGGACTGGTCGCGACCGGCACGCTCGCCTTGCTCGCCGGTGTCCTGTTCAAGGCCGGAGCCGTTCCCGGCCACTTCTGGGTACCGGACGCGGTTCAGGGCAGCTCGGCGCCAGTCGCCGCCTTCCTCACCACGATCCCCAAGATCGGCGCGCTGGCGGCGTTCTATCGCCTCGCCGCCGTACCCCTCGTGGACGCCGACCTGTCGTGGGCCGACCTGGTGGCGGTGCTCTCGGTCGCCTCGATGACGTTGGGCAACCTTGCGGCCTTCTTCCAGCAGGACGTCAAGCGGCTGCTCGCGTACTCCACCATCAGCCAGGTCGGCTATCTCCTGCTTCCAGTGGCCGTCGCCGGGCGCACCGGCCTTGACCAGGAGGCGCTGCTGTACTACCTGGCCGGGTACGCGCTGACGAACCTCGGCGCCTTCGCCGTCGTCTGCGCACTCCCCGGCGCCGACACCATCGACGACTATCGCGGCCTGGCACGGGCGCACCCGGCCCTGCTGGCCTCACTTGTCGTCTGCCTGCTGGGCCTGGTGGGCACGCCCCCGACCGCCGTTTTCCTCGGCAAGCTGGAAGCCTTCAGCGCTGCCTTCGACGGCGGCTACGCTTGGCTAGCGGTCGTCGCGGCCGTCAACACGGTGGCTTCCCTCTTCTACTACCTGCGCTGGATCGCCCCGGCGTTTCTCTCGCGCGGACTCGTGGGTGATCCGGTTGTGATGTCAAGATCAGCTGCCGTTGTCGCCTACGGGACAGCCATCGGATCTGTCGTAGTCGGGCTACTCGGTGGGACCGTCCTGGACGTGCTGGGCGGACCACTCGCGCGGTGACGGATCAGGTGGCCTGTCGGCCTACCGATGCATGGCCGTGCCGGCGCCGCCGAGCACCAGTCGAGGGTGGGATCACCGAGGCACGGAGACCGCGCCCAGGAGAGACGGCCGACGAGCATGAGGCCCCTGAGGCGCCCTCCTGCCTGCGAGGGCCGGTGTGGGGCGGATGCGTGATCGGCAGGACGCCGTTCCAGGGATCGGCTTAGTAGGCGTCGACCCCGAGGATTCGTGGAAGTCAGGCCTGCGGATGCATAGTCTGGCCGGCGCGCAGCCCACGACCGGCTCGGGCATGACTTTCTCCTCCACGACGGCGAGGCGACCTAGCTCTACGAAGTCAATGTGGTGAGACTACATAGTTCGGGGCGGGGTGTGCGTGTAGCCCCTATGCGGGTGGTGCGTGGGCCGTCTCGAGGCCTTGCACGGTGGCAGGTCGGGCCGTGCAGGATCTGGCCACTACGACGCATTTCGGCCAACACTCCGTGCCCTTTCCGCCTCCGGACAACCGCGCGACCGGTCCGTTCCTCTCACAGCGCGGGTGGAGCAAGACGCCTCGCACATGACGGCCCCGGCCCGTATCCCGCGGACGCGCGGTGCCGCCTGCTTCCTTCTCACAGCACCGGAGGACGAGCCAACCATGACCAGAAGACGCACCGTTCGGCTGCGGCGTACGCTGCTCGCCGGCACCACGGCCGTCGCCGTGACGGCCGTCACGGCCGGCATCGTGGCCGCGGCGCAGGAGCCCGCGAAGGCCGCGAAGGGCCCCGAGTTGAGCATCGTCGCGGCGACCAACTCGGTGACGCTCACCTCCTGGAAGGAGGAGCCGGGCGTGTACCTGGACCTCGGCACCTACCTCATCGCCGAGGGGACGCCGCTGGAGCTCAAGGTGACCCGGAAGTCCTACAAGGACCCGGTGACCGTCACTCAGACCGTGTACGAGGGCGGCAAGCCCAAGGCGAAGAAGCTGCCCACGGGCACCGTGAAGGACTTCTCCGGGCTGCCAGGCTTCTCGGAGATCACCCTCACCGACAAGGCCGGCAAGAAGGTACTCACCCGCAGCGAGAGCTTCTGCCCGAACAACGCCAGCGGCCGAGTGCGGCCCGACGCGCCCTCCACCTCCAAGTATCCGGAGAGCTGCCCCACCAACCCCTTCACCCTCGGCTCGGTGTGGGGCGTCGAGAAGGGCTGGGCGGCCAACACCTACGCGGGCTCCTACACCGAGCCGGTCCAGCTGCCGGCCGGTACGTACACGGCCAAGGTCGGTGTCGCCAAGAAGTACCGCGACCTGTTCGGCATCGCCGACAAGGCGGCCACGGTCAAGGTGACCGTGGTGGAACGACGCGGCGAGGACGAAGAGGGCTCCGTCGGTGCGGTGCCCCGCTCCGCGAAGGCCGGAGAGCACGCCGCGCACGCCGGTCACGGTGCCGGTCACCAGGCGCCGAGCGCGCACGCCGGTCACGGGCCGGGGCATGCCCCGACCCCCGCCGAGGCCGCCGCGCCGGTGACGAGCGGCGCGGGTCCCTCGTACAACGTGGGCCACGGTCCGCTGAAGGCCGCGCCGCCGGCCCTGCCGTGGGCGCTGAAGAAGAAGCAGATGTCCGCACAGTCTCCGCAGGCCGGGGACAGCGGCGGCCAGACCGACGGCTCGCGTCAGGCGCCCGCTCTCAAGCCGCTGTCGAAGCGGCCCACCGGCAAGCCCTCCGTCCCGGACGTCCCCAAGCCGGACCTGCGCTCGCTGCCGGCCTACGGCATCACCATCAGCGACGGCGACAAGGACATCCCGGGCAAGGACTACCTGGCGTTCAGCGCCAACGTCTGGAACGCCGGCCCGGCGCAGCTCGTCGTGGACGGGTTCCGCAAGCCCGGCAAGGCCAAGATGGACGCCTTCCAGTACTTCTACGACGCCAAGGGCAAGCAGGTCGGCTACACCCCCACCGGCACCATGGAGTGGGACCCGCGCCCGGGGCACGTGCACTGGCACTTCACCGACTTCGCCAGCTACCGGCTGCTGAAGGCCGACAAGAAGGAAGCCGTGCGCAGCGGCAAGGAAGCGTTCTGCCTGGCCAACACCGACGCGATCGACTACACGGTGAAGAACGCCAACTGGCACCCGTACAACACGGACCTGGCCACCGCCTGTGGCGAGGAGAACTCGATCTCCGTCCGCGAGGTGCTGGACGTCGGATCCGGTGACACGTACACCCAGGACCTGCCGGGTCAGTCGTTCGACATCACCGGCGTGCCCAACGGCACCTACTACATCCAGGTGCTGGCCAACCCCGAGAAGCGGCTGAAGGAAACCGACCTCGGCAACAACAGCGCACTCCGCAAGATCGTGCTCGGCGGCGAGCCGGGTAAGCGGACGGTCACCGTACCGGCGCACGACCTGGTGAACGCCAACTGACCCCGCCGCTCGACCGGTAGGGCGTCCCCGCCCGAGATCAGGGCGGGGACACGGCCGTCGGCGGCATTCTCCGAGCGGGAGTTGGTTCGGGGCCTCTCGGTGCAGCTCAGGCCGGGAGAAGTTCTGAGCGCACCAGATGGTCTTGCCGTCGGTTGAGGGGCGGTGCTGCCGGCGTCGATCGACCAGCAGTCCAGGTCCCGGGCTCCAGGCGCCGCCGACGGAACGAGGGGGTGTGGCCCCTCGAATCGGACCCGGCCCCTCTGTCACGCGGCTACGACCAGGGCAGGACCAGCGCGCCCCAGGCGACGACCGGGCCGAGGGCGACGATCCCACCGGTGTAGCCGATGACCTGGCGGTAGAAGCGGCGCGGGTCCACCCCGCGGGCGTTGCTGAGGACGAGTGCGCCGTTGGTGGAGAAGGGCGAGGTGTCGACGATCGTCGTGGAGACGGCGAGCGCGGCGATCAGCCCGGCGGCGCTCAGGTGGCTGGAGAGCAGCAGCGGCACGGCGATCGGGATGATCGCGGTGAGGATCGCGGTGGAGGAGGCGAACGCGGACGTGACGGCCACGGTGAAGCACAGCATCAGGGCGACGGCGACCGGTGCGCCCAGGCCCGCCGCGTGCTCGGAGATGTTCTCGATGATGCCGGCCTTCTCCAGCATGGCGATGTAGGTCATCATGCCCGCCACCAGCAGCAGGGTGGACCAGCTGACGCCGTCCACGGCCTTCTCCTGGCGCTCCATGTCCACCAGGGCCAGCAGCGCACCGGCCGCGAGGGCGAGGAAGCCGATCTCCAGATGGAAGCCGAGCGCGCCGACGACGAGAGCGGCCAGGCAGGCGAGGGTCAGCCACTGACGCCAGTCCGGCCTGCCGGACACGGCGAGGTCCTGCTCCTCGGCCGCCTCCTCGGACCCCTCGGCCAGTGGGACGGGGCGCTTGGCGAGCAGCACATAGGTGAGGGCCGAGAGCACCAGGTTGATCAGGAAGCTGGCGCTGAACAACGTCACCGCGGAGATGTGCAGTCCGGTCTTGTCGACCAGGCCGAGCACCAGCGCACCGGACACGGCGAGCGGGGAGAACGCGCCCGCGTGCCCGCCGCTGATCACCATCATGCCGACGACCAGCGGGTTGAGCTGGTAGCGGTGGGCGAAGTTCATGCCGATCGGCGCGAGGATCGCGACCGCGGCCGGGGTGAAGGTGCCGAACGCCGTCAGCAGGGCGGCCACCAGGAACAACACCCAGGGGATGAGGGCGACCCTGCCACGCACCAGCCGTACCCCGGCCGCGACGAGCCGGTCGATGGTGCCGTTGCGGCGGGCGACGGAGAACAGGTAGGTGACCCCGACGATGGTGACGAAGAGCTTCGCCGGGAAGCCCTCGAAGATCTCGTCCTCGGTGAGGCCGAGCGAGGCCGTGCCGACGGCGAAGGTGGCGACGAAGGCGAGGATGCCCAGATTGATCGGCAGCACCGTGCCGACCACGAACATCACCAGCAGCGCGCCTGTGGAGATCACTTCAGCAGACATCTTTGTCCTCGGTGCGATGGGGGAGGGGCGCGCCCGGGGGCGCGAGGGTATCCCGGTGCGGACGGCTGGGGACCGGCCGACCGAGGTGATGTCCCGGCTCAGGCGGCCTGCGTGCGGCCCCGTCGCGGGACGGGGACGCGGCCGGTTTCCGGGACGTAGATACGGGCGTCGGCGAGCAGCCGTGCCGCGCGTTGCACGGTGACCCGCCGCGGCAGGCCGTCCCGCAGGTCGGTGCAGCGGACCGCGACGATGCCGGCGGGTGTGCCGAGACGCAGCCATTCCTCGGTCGGGCCGCCCGCGGTCCGGAAGACCACGGAGCCCTCGACGAGCCCGGCCGCCGCGACGGCGACGGCTGAGGTCAGGCCGATCGCGGGGTGCGGGGCGTTCATGCTGAGCATGCGCACCGAGATGTCGTAGTCCTCGGCCGCGAGCCGCTCCCCGAGGGGGGTGGTGTACGGCACCGCCGGGCCCACCAGGCCCACCTTGGGCACCGCGTCGCCGGGCTCCTCGCCCGGCCCGAGCAGCCCCATCAGCGGTGCGGCGGCATGACGCACGGTGCGCAGCCAGGGCACATCCGCGCCCATCCGCTCCAGAGGCTCGGCGCCGGTGCGTCCGGCGCCGGGGGCGTCGACGAGGACGACGGGCGCTCCGGCGTCCACCATGCTCACCCGTACCGGCTCGGCGGCTGCGACCCGCAGGTCCTGCGCGGCCTGCCCGGTGGGGAGCAGTAAACCGGTGGTGCCGCCGGCCGGATCGCGGAAGGTGAGGCCCACGGCCACCCCGCCGGCACGGGTGCCGGGTACGGTCTGGCGGCCGAAGTGGTGGACGACGCCACCGGTGGTGTCCACGAGCCCTTCGAGGACCGCGCCGGTGTTGGTGTTGCGCATCACCACACGAGTCCGGTCACCGGTGATGGCCACCATGCCCTTCGCGACCGCGTACAGCGCGACCCCCGTGGCGCAGTTGCCGCAGTTGCTCGTCCACTCGACCGAGCCCGTTCCGATGCCCACCTGGGCGAAGAGATAGTCCACGTCCACGCCGGGTTCGGGGGAAGCGCCCACCACCGCCGCCTTCGAGGTCGTGGGGGTCGCCCCGCCCACGCCGTCCAGTTCCACGGGATCGGTGGCGCCGTACGCGGAGACCAGCAGTTTCTCCAGTTCGCCACGTCCGGCGGGGACGTCGACCTGGTTGAACAGCCAGCACTTGCTGGTGCCGCCACGCACCAGGGTCGCGGGAATGTGCACGTCCGGTCTCTTCCTTGATCAACGAGAGGGAGGGAAGGGCCGAGGCGGTGATGACGGGCGCATTGCGGGCCGGTGAACCGCTCGGCGAATGCGGAGACCCTCGCAGAGGCGTGACTTCGGAACAATCGCAGTTCGCTTCACATGGGTTAAGCCCAGCTAAAGTCGCAGCCATGCTGAACGTGCGCCGACTGCTGCTGCTCACCGAGGCCACCGAACGCGGGTCGCTCACCGCCGCCGCGGAGGCCCTGGGTATGACCACCTCCGCCGCCTCCCAGCAGATGTCCCTGCTGGAGCAGGAAGCCGGACAGCCCCTGATCGAGCGGCTGCCGCGCGGGATCCGCCCCACTCCGGCGGGTTCCGCGCTGGCCGTGCGAGGTCGGGCGATCCGCCGTGAACTGCGGGCGGCGCAAGCCGACTTGGACTCCTTCACGGCCCTGGATCAGGGCACTTTGCGGCTCGGTTCCTTCCCCACGGCCAGCGCGTCCCTGCTGCCGCTCGCGCTCACCCGCTTCCGGCGCCGTCACACCGGCATCCGTATCGAGGTGCGCGCCGGGGTCCTAGCCGAGCTCCGGGAAATGCTGCACACCGGCGAGGTGGAGCAGGGGCTGCTCTGGGACTACGAGTGGAACCGCCTCGACGATCCGGCGCTCTCCCTCACCCACCTGCTGGACGACCCCACGGTGCTGGTGGTCCCCGCCGACTCGCCCCTGCGCGGCCATCCCTCCGTGCGCCTCGGCGACCTCGCCGACCAGGAGTGGATCATCCGCGCGGACAACCACCCCGTCGCCGATGTCCTGCGCCGAAGCTGTCGCCAGGCGGGCTTCGAGCCACGTATCGCCTACTCCTCGCACGACTACCAGGAGGCGCAGGCCATGGTCGCCGCCGGGCTCGGCATCGCCCTCGCCCCCCGCCTGGCGCTCACCAGCCGTCGCAGCGACGTTCGACTGCTGCCGTTCGCCTCCGACGTGCCGGCCCCCACCCGCCGCATCCTCCTCGCCCGCACCACGGCCCGCCCCGCAACTCCCCCCGCCCAGGCGATGGCCCGCGTCCTGCGCACGGTGGCGCAGCGGTTCACGGCCCCCGGACTGCACCGGGCCCAGCTCGGTGCGGTACGGCGCGGCTGAGGCTTGAGGATGCGGGGCGGCCCCCTGCGGGAGGACGGCCGGATCAGCAAACGCGGTGCCGCCATGGCGCACCTCTCCAACTTCGTCCGCCCCGGACACATACGGGTCGCGGTGCCCCCCCAGCCGAACGTCTACGTCTCGGCGTACCGCGGGAGCGGCTCCCGGCTGGTCGTCGTCGCCGTCAACAAGGCGACGTCGCACGTGAGTCAGCGGTTCGTCCTGCAATCCAACACCTCGTGCGGTGTGTCGTCCTGGCTGACGGACTCCGGCAGGACCCTCGCGTCCCCAGGGCAGGAGCACCGTGTCGAACGGCTCCTTCACCGGTCGGCTTCCCGCTCAGAGCGTGACGACCTTCGTGACCGGGTGACACTCCGCACCGGCGGCCGGTGTCCTACCAGCCCCCGTCGAGGAAGGCGGCGAGAGCCTGGGACGAGTGTGCGGCGCTGGTGGTGTTCGCGACGGCGATGACCAGGGCGAGTGCGGCGCAGAGGGCGGAGGCCGCGACGCCGGCCTTCATCGCGCGTCTCGACCGGGTGCCGGGCGCCGCCCTGCGCCGCCTCCACAGGGCGGCAGCGACGCCGGCCAGGGCGAGTCCTGCCGTGGCGGCCATGGCGGCCAGGACCGCGTGGTACAGGGCGAAGTCGCCGATCATCGCGGCGAGTGGGGGCGAGTGCCCTTCGGCGGGATGGTCGGCGATCTGCTGCCGCATCTGCGCCAGGGTGCCGGCCAGTTCGCCGTCGGTGTCCGCGTCGCCACCGGTCAGCATGGGGAGCAAGGAAGCGAAGGGGGCCACCGCGCCTTGCACATTGGCCACCAGTGCGACCAGGGCGAACGGCCCGAGCAACGCGACCAGGGCGCCTGCCGGCACGAGGAGGCGGCGGCCGGGCCGCCCGTCCGCCCGCTGCCGGGCCAGCCGCCCGAGGAGGACGCCGAGCACGACGACCGCTGCGAGAAGCAGGGCGGACACGACGGCCTTGACCAGGTGGAAGCGGAACCAGAACTCGACCGTGGTGTCCAGTTGCCGGGGGAAGTCCGGACTGCCGGAATCCCAGTAGGCGACCAGGCCGCGGCGGAAGGACGCTGCGACGTTTCCGGAGTCGACGCCGTCGTGTGCCAGCGTGCCCGGCACGACGAAGAAGGCGGCCAGCAGCGCTCCGCTCGTCGCGGTCAGCACGCCGATCCGCCGCCCTGGCGCGGTGGTGAGGCGAGGGTGGAACAAGTGACTGTTCATGAAGGGGCCTTGGTGGAGGAGGCGACGCCGTTCCGCGCGGACGGAGGGACGGGAAAGCTGCAGCCCTCGGCACAGAAGCTAGCGCGGCCGCGAGCAGGCGGTCTGTGGGGGCACCCTCCGAGTCCCTGCTGGGGCTGACCCCACCTCCACCGCTGTTCGTGACGTCGAGGAGGGGCAACCCGGCCTCCGAGGCAAGGCGTTGGCGCGTCGGCCATCGCACACCGGGCGACCCGCCGGCCTGGCCGGGACGCCATGTCCTCCCATGCCGTGACCTGCGCGGGTTCTTGATCGTTCCAAGTGACGTGGAAACGAGCGCTGCTTGGGCCCGGGGTGCGGGCAGGACGGCGGTGGCCGGCGTACTCACGGTGCTGCTGGCCGGAGGCTGTGCCGGGCCGCCCCCACCCGTACTGCCCGCATCGGAGCAGGCGCGCGGCGACCTGATCAGGGCAGCGCAGCAGGTGCTGGTGGATCGGTGCATGACCGCCCGGGGCGCCGCGGGGCCGTCCGCGTCGCGGGAAGACGCGCTCTTCGGGACGGCCCCGGCCGAACTGGAGGTCACCCTCGCCACCGGACACACCGTCCGCACCCACACGGACGGCTGCCTGGCGCAGGCGCACCGCTACCTCTACGGCGACCAGGCCCGCTGGTTCCGAGCCGAGGTCACCGTCAACAATCTGCGCCCCGAGGCGCAGGCCCGGCTCAAGGAGGATCCCCGTTACCGGGCAGCGCTCGCACGCCGGGCCGCCTGCCGTGAGGAAGACACCCGGTGTGCGCGAAAGAGCGGGCTCGGCGACCTGAGGGCCCGGCTGGAGCCCGCCCGGCTCGCCGCCGTCCGCGCCGCGCACCGTGACGACATCGCCACCTACGAGCGGTTGCGCGACCACGCACTGCACCGCGCGGCACGGCTGCTGGCCGACCGCCCCACCCCCCACCGGAAGGGTCCCGTCCCGTCATGACGCACAGCAGGCTGTTCTCCGCCCTCGCGGCGGTCTTCCTCTTCCTCACCGGCGCGCTCACCACCGCCGGCACGGCCGGTGCCTCGGACTGCCCGCGCGGTGAGTTCTGCGTGTGGCAGAACGCCGACTTCTCCGGTCAGCGCGCCAACTGGTCCGGTGACGACCACTGGTGGGAGAGCTGGATCGCGGACACGGACTCCTCCTGGGCCAACCACGGGATCTCCGGGCCGGGCGTCAAGGACCACGTCCGGGTCTACTCCCGTGCGAGTCTGGGCGGACACATGACGATCTGTCTCACCCCCGGCGAGGAAGCCGGCTACAACGGCGCGGCGAACGACCAGGGTGATTCCCACACCTGGGCCATGAGCTGCTGACACGAGGCCCGAGCGAAGCCCCTGCCCGGCCACGTCACGCAGGGGCTTCGCGCTGCGACCGGGTACCGGGGTCTCCGCGCCGGGGGCCGGGCGGGATCTCCGGGACCGGCGGGCCAGGCTACGGGGCGACGGGCTTCCTGACGCGGGTGGTCTCGTCCTGCACGAGCAGGGAGAGCAGGGAAGCCACGGAGAGTCCGGCTTCGGCCGGGTGTCGCAGCACCTTGTCCGGTTCGATCCGGTAGGTGTTCGTGCGGCCGTCCCGGGTGTGGGAGAGATAGCCGTCCTGCTCCAGATCCGAAATGATCCGCGAGACGGCGCGTTCCGTGAGACGGCAGCGGGCGGCGATGTCGCGGATGCGGACGTTCGGGTTGTCGGCGATGGCTGCCAGTACGCGCGCGTGGCTGGTGATGAACGTCCATCCGCTGTGGGACTCGGGCACTGCGACCATGCGCAGCATTTTAAGCGGCACCGTTGCCCGAACGTAGATACGTGACATACTTTTCATGCAACACAGGACGTGCTCCCCTCGGGGAGAGTCACAGAAGGAGCCCGAAGGTGCCCTGGGACGAGACCGGCATGCCGGCACTCACGCGCGACGCCGGCGCCGAGGTGCCGGCGGGACACGCGCACGCCCCCGACGGGGCCGCGGTGCTGCAGTACGCATGGCGCGGGGCCTGGGTCATCATCGCCCGCGGCTCCTACGACATGGACTCGATCACGCCACTGGCGGACGCGATGGCGGCGGCCGTCGGGAAGTACCCCAAGGTGATCCTGGACGCCTCCGGCATCACCTTCGCGGACTCGACGCTGCTGAACCTGCTGATCCTCACGCACCAGACGGGAACCCTGCGGGTGGTCGCGCCGTCCCCGCAGCTCCAGCGCCTCTGTGAGATCACGGGAGTCGACCGCCTTCTGGAGGCACGGGATTCCGTCGACGCCGCCGCCGTCTCCTGAACGGGCCTGCTCGGCTCTCGTGACCCGTCCGTCGGCCCTCCCGCCGCCGTCGCCGACGGGGTCCGGGGTGCGGTGACGGAGTTCGGCCGAGGTTGGTGGCTCCTGCTTTGTTCAGGGCTTGAAATGTGGGTTAACCTGCGGCGTATTTCCACATCGCATACACATCTATAAGCGTGGAACACGCATGCACGACAACCGGCGCCGCTCATCGGCCCGGGGGTTCCGAGTCCTCGGTGTCGAGGGCTCTTGGGGAGCGGAACGAGGGTGCGCATGATCAGCGACAGCACTGGGGTCGTCGATGCGGTGCCGGGCGACCAGGAGTTGCGTCGGCTGCTGGCAGGTCTGACGGCTGTCCGTGACGGGGACTTCGGTACCCGGCTGCCGGACGACGCAGACGGCCTCATGGGCGACATCGCCACGGTCTTCAACGGCATGGTCGACCAGCTGTCCGTGTTCACCTCCGAAGTCACGCGAGTGGCCCGTGAGGTCGGTACCGAGGGCACCCTCGGCGGTCAGGCGGAGGTGCCCGGCGTCTCCGGCACCTGGGCCGACCTGACCGACTCGGTGAACGCGATGGCGGGCAACCTGACCACCCAGGTCCGCGACATCGCCCAGGTGGCCACGGCGGTGGCCAAGGGCGACCTCTCGCAGAAGATCGACGTGCCCGCCCGCGGCGAGATCCTCCAGCTGAAGGAGACCGTCAACACGATGGTCGACCAGCTGTCCGCGTTCGCCGACGAGGTCACGCGTGTCGCCCGCGAGGTGGGCAGTGAGGGACGTCTCGGCGGCCAGGCGCAAGTGCCCGGCGTGGCCGGGGTCTGGCGCGATCTGACCGACTCCGTGAACCACATGGCGGGCAACCTCACCAGCCAGGTCCGCTCCATCGCCCAGGTCACCACCGCGGTCGCCGAGGGTGACCTGTCGCAGAAGATCACCGTGGACGCGCGGGGTGAGATCCTCGAGCTGAAGAGCACCATCAACACGATGGTCGACCAGCTGTCCGCGTTCGCCGACGAGGTCACGCGTGTCGCCCGGGAAGTCGGCACCGAAGGACGCCTCGGCGGCCAGGCGGACGTCAAGGGCGTCAAGGGCACCTGGCGCGACCTCACCGACTCCGTGAACTTCATGGCCGGCAACCTCACCGGCCAGGTCCGCAACATCGCACTGGTGGCCACGGCGGTGGCCAAGGGCGACCTGTCGCAGAAGATCACCGTGGACGCGCGGGGTGAGATCCTCGAGCTGAAGAGCACCATCAACACGATGGTCGACCAGCTGTCCGCGTTCGCCGACGAGGTCACGCGTGTCGCCCGCGAGGTCGGCACCGAGGGACGTCTCGGCGGCCAGGCCCAGGTCCGCGGGGTGTCGGGCACCTGGAAGGACCTCACCGACAACGTCAACGTCATGGCGTCCAACCTCACCGGCCAGGTCCGCTCCATCGCCCAGGTCGCCACCGCCGTGGCGCGCGGCGACCTGTCGCAGCGGATCACCGTCGAGGCCGCGGGCGAGGTCGCGGCGCTGGCCGAGGTCATCAACACGATGGTCGACACGCTCTCCGCGTTCGCCGACGAGGTCACGCGTGTCGCCCGCGAGGTGGGCACCGAGGGGCGTCTCGGCGGCCAGGCGCACGTGCCGAACGTCGCCGGCACCTGGAAGGACCTCACCGACAACGTCAACTCGATGGCCAACAACCTCACCGGCCAGGTGCGCAACATCGCGCTCGTGACCACCGCGGTGGCCAGGGGCGACCTGTCGAAGAAGATCGACGTGGACGCCCGCGGCGAGATCCTCGAACTCAAGACGACGATCAACACGATGGTCGACCAGCTGTCCGCGTTCGCCGACGAGGTCACCCGTGTCGCCCGTGAGGTCGGCACCGAAGGACGCCTCGGCGGCCAGGCCGAGGTCGAGGGCGTCTCCGGCACCTGGAAGCGCCTGACGGAGAACGTCAACGAACTGGCGGGCAACCTGACCCGGCAGGTCCGCGCGATCGCCGAGGTGACCAGTGCCGTCGCCGAGGGTGATCTGACCCGCTCGATCAACGTGGAGGCGTCCGGCGAGGTCGCCGAGCTCAAGGACAACATCAACTCGATGGTGGAGTCCCTGCGCGAGACCACCCGGGCCAACCAGGAGCAGGACTGGCTCAAGACCAACCTCGCCCGCATCTCCAGTCTGATGCAGGGCCACCGCGACCTGCCCGTGGTCGCCGAGCTGATCATGGACGAGCTCGTCCCGCTGGTCTCGGCCCAGTACGGCGCCTTCTACCTCGCCGAGGACGGCGACGACGGGCCCGAGCTGCGGCTCGTCGGCTCCTACGGCTACCCCGAGGAGAGCACCCGTCCCTCCCGCATCGCCTTCGGCCGCACCCTGGTCGGCCAGGCCGCCCGCAGCCGGCGCACCATCATGGTGGAGGAGCTGCCGGACGGCTATGTGACCATCTCCTCGGGCCTCGGCCAGGTGGTGCCGAGCGCGCTGGTGCTGCTGCCCATCGTCGTCGAGGGCCAGGTCCTCGGCGTCATCGAGCTGGCGTCGGTCACCCCCTTCACCCAGATCCACCGGGACTTCCTGGCGCAGCTGATGGAGACCATCGGCGTCAACGTCAACACCATCGTGGCCAACGCCCGCACCGACGAGCTGCTGGTCGAGTCCCAGCGCCTCACCGTCGAACTCCAGGCCCGCTCCACCGAGTTGCAGGTCCAGCAGGAGGAGCTGCAGCGCTCCAACGCCGAACTGGAGGAGAAGGCCTCGCTGCTGGTCGCGCAGAACCGGGACATCGAGGCGAAGAACCTGCAGATCGAGCAGGCGCGCCAAGAGCTCGAGACCCGCGCCCAGCAGCTGTCGCTGGCCTCGAAGTACAAGTCGGAGTTCCTGGCCAACATGAGCCACGAACTGCGCACCCCGCTCAACAGCCTGCTGATCCTCGCCCAGTTGCTGGCGCAGAACCCGTCCCGCAACCTCACGCCCAAGCAGGTCGAGTACGCCCAGATCATCCACTCCGCCGGGTCGGACCTGCTCCAGCTGATCAACGACATCCTCGACCTGTCGAAGGTCGAGGCCGGGAAGATGGACGTCACGCCCGAGCGGGTGACGCTGCGTCAGCTCATCGAGTACGTGGAGGCCACCTTCCGGCCGATGACGACGCAGAAGAGCCTGGAGTTCACGGTGACGACCGCGCCCGGCGCACCGGCGGACGTGCTCACCGACGACTCCCGGCTCCGCCAGGTCCTGCGCAACCTCCTGTCGAACGCCGTGAAGTTCACCGAACAGGGCGGCGTGGAACTGAGCATCGAGCCCGCGGGCGACGACGAGGTGCCCGAAGGCGTCGTGCGGGGCGCCTCCGTGGTCGCCTTCCGTGTCAAGGACACCGGCATCGGCATTCCGGAGCAGCACCTGGAGACGATCTTCGGAGCGTTCCAGCAGGCGGACGGCACGACGAGCCGGAAGTACGGCGGCACCGGTCTGGGCCTGTCCATCACGCGGGAGATCGCCCAACTGCTCGGCGGAGCCGTCTCGGTGCACAGCACGCCCGGCCAGGGCAGTACGTTCACGCTGTTCCTGCCCGTGGCACGCCCCGACTTCGAGGAACTGCTCCACTCCGGCAGGCCCCTGGAGCGCGTCTCGGCGGAGCCCGTACCGGAGGGACCGGCCGGTTCGGTGCCGGTGCCCCAGATCGGGCCCGGCCCCCGGCCCCGGAGGCTGCTCGTCGTGGAGGAGCGCTCGCGCGGGCTGCTGACTCTCGTCGCGGAGAGCGTGGTCGCCGACCTGACGCACGGCCGGACGGACGGTGCCCAGCGGCCCGCGGTCGACATCATCACCGCCGTCGGCGCGCAGGAGGCGGCCGGTGCCCTCGCGTCCGAGCCGTGCCACTGCGTCGTCCTGGAGCTGGGCATGCGCGACGACGAGGCCTCCCGCTTCCTCCAGGCCTTGGAGGGCGACTCGGCGCTGACCAGCGTTCCGGTGCTGGTGCACAGCAGCCACCCCACGGACGCCCCCCTGGACGAGACGCTGCGCTCCCGCTCCGAGGGCGGCGCACTGGAGCTGCTGTCCAGCCTCGACGAACTGCGGGAGCGCATCGCCCTGCATCTGTCCGCCGAGGAACCCGGGGACGTGCTCTCCCTCGTCCGTACGGAGGGGGCGCAGCAGCTGACGCCGCCCGTCGCCCATGACGCGTCGGCCGGCCGTACGGTCCTCGTCGTCGACGACGACGCGCGCAACCTCTTCGCGCTGAGCGGCATCCTGGAGCTGCACGGCTTCCGCGTCCTGCACGCCGAGAACGGGCGCAGAGGCATCGAGACGCTCGTGAACAATCCGGACGTGGCCCTCGTGCTGATGGACGTGATGATGCCGGAGATGGACGGTTACACCGCGACGGCCGAGATCCGCCGCATGCCGCAGTACGCCGAGCTGCCCATCATCGCCGTCACGGCGAAGGCGATGCCGGGCGACAGGGACAAGAGCCTCGCCTCGGGTGCCAGCGACTACGTCACCAAGCCCGTCGACACGCGCGACCTCATGGCCTGCGTCCGCCGCTGGCTGCCGGCATGAGCACACCGGCGTCCGACCCGTACACCGCCGGGCCGGGCGCCCCGCAGCGCCTGTCGTTCCGCGCCCCAGGGCACTCCAGCCGAGGAGCATCCACACCGTGAGCATGTCCGAGCAGTCGCGCGAGCCGGGTGACGGCGAGCCGAAGCGCGGTTCGGCCGCCGGTCCCGAGTCCTCCCCGTCACCGGTGAGCTCCGACGCGCTGTCCCGCACTTCCGACGGGGTACCCGAGGGCCCTGACCAGGAGGCGGCGGCCTCCGGGGGGCCGGTCACCTCCGACGGGCCGCCCGAGTCCCGAGCCGAACCGCCCGCCGACCGCGAGGACCCGTCGGCCGCGTCCCCCGTGGGCCGGCTCGCCGCCACCGTGGAACGGCTCAGCCGGGAGGTGCGGGCCGCCCAGGCGGAGGCCGAAGGGCGCGCCCTGATCGAGCTCGCCAAGGGCGTCCTGGTCGAACGGCTGCAGTGCGGCCCGGCCCAGGCCGCCCGGCAGCTCGCCCAGTTGGCCGAGCAGGCCCAGGTCACCCCCCTGGAGCTGGCCGTCGACGTCATCAACCAGGCCGCCCGGGACCGGATGTCCGAGGTGACGGACGCCTTCCTCGCCGCCACCCGGGCCGCCGACGAGGCGGATACCGAGTCGGCCGCCGTACGCCTGCGCGCGGCCGAGAGCGGCGTCCTGGCGGCGGACGACACCCAGGCCGTGGCCGACGCCCTGCTGGAGCAGGCGTTGCGTCCGCTCGGCGCGGTGGCCGTGGCCGTATGGGCCGCGGGTGCCGACGGTTCGCTCAGCCTGGCGGGCAGCGCCGGTTTCTCGCCAGCCGAGGCGGAGCGCTGGCGTTACGTCCCGCCGGACGTGGTGACCGTGGCGCGACGGGGCCTCATCGAGCGCGAGGGGCAGTGGATCACCACCCTCGGCGTGACCGGACTGCCCACCATCGGCCTGCACCACCACCCGGACGGCGGCCGGGCCGCGCTGCCCGCCGGCACCGGAGGCCGTATCCACGGTGTGCTGGAGATCGCCTGGCCGGACCCGCTGGAGCCGCAGCCCCCGCAGATCGTCCGGCAGGTGGAGGCGCTTGCCGAACTGTGCGCCCACACGCTGGAGATGTACACGCCGCCGCAGGGAGCGGCCCAGGAGCCGCGCGTGCTGCCGGACGCCGCCGAGCTGATGGACCTCGCCGACGGGCTGTACGACCCCGCCCTCGTCCTGGTTCCGCATCTGGACGCCGACGGGCACCTGGTGGACTTCCGCATCCAGCACGTGAACAGCCGCTTCCTGGACCCGGCAGGCCGGCCGCGGGCGGTCGTGAACGGGGCGCTGCTGCTGGAGGCCTACCCGATGGCCGCCGGGGACAGCGAACTGTTCCAGCGCGTCGAGCGGGTCTACGCCACGGGTGAGCCGTTCCGGGCCCGCCGGATGAACCTCACCGCCCTCGTCGACCAGGTCCCCCTGTCGGCCGTCGCGGACATCAGCATCAGCCGACACGGCATGTCCGTCCTCCTCATCTGGCGCATCGAGGACGAGACGGCCCGGCTGGCGAGCCTGCTCCAGCACGCCCAGCGGCTGGGCCGCATCGGCGGGTTCGAGGAGAACGTGCTCACCGGTGAGATCACCTGGAACGGGCAGCTCTTCGACCTCTACGGACGCCCCCAGACGAGCACCCCGGTGCCGCTGGAGGAGCTGCCGGCCCATGCCCACCCGGACGACGGCGTCTCCATCCGCCGTTTCCTGCGCACGCTGCTGCACCACCAGCGGCCGGCGGCGGCCG
Source organism: Streptomyces sp. NPDC047880 (assembly GCF_040706515.1). Lineage (NCBI taxonomy): Bacteria > Bacillati > Actinomycetota > Actinomycetes > Kitasatosporales > Streptomycetaceae > Streptomyces > Streptomyces sp. NPDC047880. The sequence continues at coordinate 72,438 of NZ_JBEZOK010000003.1, forward strand.
ACTTCCGGCTGCAGCGGCCGGACGGGGTGACCCGTCACATCCGGATCGTCGCCGAACCGGTGCTCGACACCGACGACCGGCTGCTCCTGGTGCGCGGCGCCTGCCAGGACATCTCGGCCCAGCACTGGACCGAGGTGGCGCTCGCCGCGACCCGCGACCAGCTGGCGCACACCGAGCAGCAGGCCACGGAACGCAACCGGCTGACCCTGCAGTTGCAGCACGCCATCATGCCGCCCACCCAGGCGCCGTTGCAGATGTCCGGTCTCCAGGTGGCCGTGCGCTACCGCCCCGCGGAGACCGAGCAGTTGGTGGGCGGCGACTGGTACGACGCCGTCGTCCTGCCGTCCCGCAAGGTGCTGCTGTGCGTCGGGGACGTGGCCGGGCACGGCATCGAGGCCGCCACCAGCATGGTCGTCCTGCGCAACGCGCTGCGCGGTCTGGCCGTGACCGGCGCCGGTCCGGGCCAGCTGCTGTCCTGGCTCAACATCGTGGCGCACCACCTGACCGGCGCCGTCACCGCGACCGCGGTGTGCGGACTGTACGACCCGGTCACGCGGACGCTGCGCTGGGCCCGGGCCGGGCACCTGCCGCCCGTCCTCGTCCGGGACACCGAAGCGGCCCCCCTGCCCCTGGTCAAGGGTCTGCTGCTGGGGGCCGTCCCCGAAGCCGTGTACGAGGAGACGGAGCTGCAACTGGCCCCCGAGGACACGCTGTTGATGTACACGGACGGCCTGGTCGAGCGCCGGGACCGGCCCGTGGAGGAGTCCCTGACCCACCTCCTGACCACCGCCCGTACGGCACCCAGCTCGCTCGACCAGCAGCTGGACCGCCTCCTGACCTACAGCAAGTCGGACACCGACGACGACACGTGCATCGTGGGCATCAGAGTCGGGTGAGGAACATGGGCCGTCGTGTGGTCCGACAGCACGTCCCGGAGGACCGGCACACGGCCCCTAGTCCTCGTACCGGGGCGTCCACTGCGCCCGGGCGACGGCCTCTCGCAGTTCCTCCTCCGTGGCCCGCGGGGCCACCCCGTCCTCGACGGCGGCGAGGGCCGCGGCCAGCGCGATCTCGCGGGCGGACTCCCGCATGCCGGTCAGCGGCGGCAGCAGCGGCACGGGGAGGTCGTCGCCGTCCGCCGCCCGCACCGCGCACCGCGCCACGGCCCGGGCGGCCGCCACGAGCATGCGGTCCGTGACCCGTGTGGCCCCGCTCGCGGTCACCGCGAGGCCCATCGCCGGGAAGACGTAGACGTTGTTCGACTGCGCCACGGGCACCTCACGCCCGTCGACCTTCAGCGGCGGGAAGGGCGAGCCGGTGGCGATCAGCGCCCGCCCGTCGGTCCAGCGGGTGAGGTCGGCGGGGTCGGCCTCGGAGTGCGAGGTGGGGTTGGACAGCGGGAAGACGACGGGCCGTTCGCAGGTGGAGGCCATCTGCCGCACGATCTCCTCGGTGAACGCGCCGTGCGCCGTCGACAGCCCGATGAGCGCCGTCGGCTCGGCTCGGCGCACCACCTCGGCGAGGCCGGTGCCGTCCCAGTCGGCCACCTCACTGTCGTCGCGCGCGAACACCCGCTGCTGCGGGGTCAGTTCGGCACGGGAGGACACCAGCAGTCCGTCGACGTCGACGATCCAGAACCGCGCCGTCGCCTCGTCCTCCGGCAGTCCCTCGTCGACCATGGCCGTACGGATCATGTCGGCGACGCCGATGGCGGCAGACCCCGCTCCGAGGATCACCACGCGCTGCCCGGTGAGCGGGGTGCCGGCCACGTCCGCCGCCGTGGACAGGGCGCCGAGCGTGACGGCCGCGGTGCCCTGGATGTCGTCGTTGAACGTGAGCAGCCGATCCCGGTAGCGGGCGAGGATCGGGTGGGCGTGCGCCGTGGCGAAGTCCTCCCACTGCAGCAGCGTCCCGGGCAGCTCCGCCTCCACCGCCGAGACGAACGCCTCGATCATCTCGTCGTACTCGGCGCCGGTCAGCCTCCGGGCGCGCCGGCCGAGGTAGCGGGGGTTGTGGAGCAGGGTCTCGTTGTCGGTGCCGACGTCGAGCAGGACCGGCAGGGTGCGGGCGGGGTGGATGCCGCCGATCGCCGTGTAGAGGCTGAGCTTGCCGATGGGGATGCCCATGCCGCCGACGCCCTGGTCGCCGAGGCCGAGGATGCGCTGCCCGTCGGTGACGACGATGACGTCCACGTCGTGGTCCCGGTGCGGGCGGTTGCGCAGGATGTCGCGGAACCGGTGCCGGTCCTCCCAGGTCAGGAAGAGACCGCGCGGCCGCCGGTAGATCTCGCTGAACTTCTGGCAGGCCTCGCCCACCGTCGGCGTGTAGACGACGGGCAGCAGTTCCTCCAGGTACTCGGTGACCAGACGGTAGAAGAGCACCTCGTTGGTGTCCTGGAGCTGCCGCAGGTAGATGTGCCGGTTCAGGGGCTTGTCGTAGCCGTGGAACGCCTCGTAGGCGCGGGCGACCTGCTCGTCCAGCGTCTCCACGGCGGGCGGCAGCAGCCCGTCGATCCCGAGCTCTTCGCGTTCGCTGCGGCTGAAGGCGGTGCCCCGGTTGACCAGCGGGTCGGCCAGGGTCGTGACGGCGGGGCTGGTGGTGGGGCGGGGGTGATGTGTCGGCTGGTCCATGAGGGGACGCCTTCCCGTGACGCGCCGGTTCGTGCGGGTGACGTGTGCCATCCGGACGAACCACCGGCCCCGGGAAAACGTCCCCCGGGCACCGACGAGTTCCGCGCCGCCCTCCGGTCCACCTCTCCGGACGCCCCACCGCGCACCCAACCCCCGGCAGAAGAAGGTGGCATGAGTGTGACGACACCTCAGGCCCGGGCTCGGCGGACCGGGCCCGGCCTGCTCTCCGCACGCCCCGAGTGGCCGGCCGGCATTCCGGCGGTCCTCGCCGGAGCCGTGGTGACGGAGGCGTTCGCGCTCGTCGCGCGGGCCGCCGGTGTCCCGATGGAAGCGGCGAGTCCCGGGGCCGCGGAGGCCGAGGAGATCCCGGCCGGCGGCTTCTTCGGCGGGGTGCTGTTCTGATCGGTCGCCGGCATCGTCCTCGCCCGCTGGGCCGGGCGGCCCGCCCGCACCTTCACGGTGACCACCGTCGCCCTCACCCTGCTGTCCCTCATCGGCCCGGCTGTCGCACCGCACACCGCCACGTCCACCCAAGTCACTTCGCCGCGTCCCATGCGGTGACCGCCGCGGTCGTCGTCCCGCTGCCGGCGCGCAGGCTCTCCCACACGCGTCGCTGACCCCGCACCACCGGCACGGACCCGTCGCGCGTCTGGGCGCCGACGGGCCCGTCGGCGTGCCCCCCCGTCCTGCGCAGCCGCACGGTGACGACTGGACGACCACCCCGAACGGCCCAATCACGCTGCGCCGGAGGAGGCGACCTGAGATCAGCGGTGTGACCGTGGTGGAAGGGATGCGCGTGCACACAGGGACGAGGAGGCGCGATGGCGGAGGCACTGGTCGAGGGCGGCACGGAAGGCGCTGCCACGACGGACGGCGCAGACCCCTGCCCGGGCGTCTTCGAGCAGCTCAGCGCCGTCGCCGACGCCGTCCTCTACGAGGGCTACCTCCTGTACCCCTACCGCCGCTCCTCCACGAAGAACCGCGTCCGCTGGCAGTTCGGCGTGCTCTTCCCCCGGGACTGGGTGGAGGCGGACGGTCCCGTCACCCCCGGTGTCTCCGGTTCCGCCGACTCCTGGTACCAGCAGACCGAGTGCCTGCTGCGGATCCGGCGGCCGGACAGCGCCCGCGTCCGGGTGCGGGTGCGCTACCTCCAGATGCAGCGCAAGCAGGTGGAAGAGGCGGGCCGGCCCGTCGAGTCCCTGCGCACCGGCGACGGCGCGGTGCATCTGACCTTCGACGAGGCCCTGCCGCGCGAGTGCGAGGTCGGGGCCCCGCTCGACGAACTCCTCCGGGACGCACGGGTCGTCGCGGTGAGCGCCGCGGCGGGTGAGGACGTCGAGACGCTGCCCGACGACGCCGGGCGGGTGGTGCGCAGCCGCGAGGAGATCCTGGCCGAGACCACCGTCACCGCCGAGCGGCTCTCCGACGACCTGTGCCGGATCCGCGTACGGACCACGAACACCGCGCCCGCCCCGCCACCTCACACGCCCCGGGACGAGGCACTGCGCCAGGCCCTCATCGCGACGCACACCCTCATCGGCGGCGACGGGGTGGAGTTCGTCTCGCTCATCGACCCGCCGACGGACCTGGACGCACCCGTGCGCGCGTGCCGCAACGAGTTCACCTTCCCGGTGCTCGGCGGCGAGACCGGGGACACCGCACCCGTCCTGCTGTCCGCGCCGATCATCCTGCCCGACCACCCCCAGGTCGCCCCCGAGAGCCCCGGCGACCTGCACGACGCGGCGGAGATCGACGAGATCCTCACCCTGCGCACGATGCTGCTGACCGACGAGGAGAAGCGCGAGGCGCGAGCCACCGACCCGCGGGCGGCGGCGATCCTCGACCGGGTCGACACCATGCCGCAGGAGGTCTTCGAGCGACTGCACGGCGCCGTCCGCTCCCTGACACCGGCCGCCCCCACGGCGCCGGCCGATCACCCCAAGACCCGCGTCACCCCCACCACGCCGGCCGACCGTCCCGTCACCCTCGTCACCCCCACGGCGTCCGCGGACCGCCCCGCCTGGTGGCAGGAAGGCGGCGACGACGGTCTCTCCCCGACCACCGACACCGTGCTCGTCGACGGCGTACGGCTCGGCGGCGGCAGCCGGGTCCGGCTGCGCCCCCGGGGACGCGGCGCCGACGCCCAGGACATGTTCCTGGCCGGGCGGACCGCCGAGGTCGCCGCCGTCTTCCACGACGTGGACGGCAGCGTGCACCTCGCCGTCACCCTCGACGACGACCCGGCCGCCGAACTGAACAACTGGTACGGCCGCTTCCACTACTTCCGGCCCGACGAGCTCGAACCCCTCGAGCCCGCCGGATCCCCGGACGAGCCGTCGGCACCGGCTCCCGCCGCAGCTCCCGCGCGGCACACGACCGACTCCGAGACCCCCGCAGCGGAGGCCGAGTGACATGACCACCCACAGCAGCACCGAAGAAGTCAGCAAGGAACCCGAACGGTCCGAGGACCGGCAGGGCATCGACGAGATCCACATCCTCTGGATCTCCGAGGGCATGAGCTGTGACGGCGACACCGTCTCGCTCACCGCCGCCGACCAGCCCTCCATCGAGGACCTGGTGCTCGGGCTGATCCCGGGCCTGCCGAAGGTGAACCTCGTCAACAAGGTTCTCTCGCCCAGCCTCGGCGGCGAGGACTTCCTCGCGCCCTACCGAGCGGCCGTACGCGGCGAACTGGGCCCGTTCATCCTCGTCATCGAGGGCTCGATCCCCAACCAGAACATCATCGAGGGCGACGGTTACTGGACGTCCTTCGGCAACGACCCGGAGACCGGCGAGCCGCAGACCCTCAACTGGTGGATCGACCAACTGGCCCCCAAGGCCTGGGCGGTGGTGGCCGCCGGCACCTGCGCCACCTTCGGCGGCATCCACGCCATGTCCGGCAACCCGACGGGCTGCATGGGCCTCGCCGACTACCTGGGCTGGGACTACACCTCCCAGGCTGGCCTGCCCGTCGTCAACGTGCCCGGCTGCCCGATCCAGCCCGAGAACTTCATGGAGACCCTGATCTGGGTCCTCTACCACGCGGCCGGTTCCGCACCCCCGCCGCCGCTGGACCACATGCTGCGCCCCCAGTGGCTGTTCGGGAAGACGGTCCACGAGGGCTGCGACCGCGGCTCGTACTACGAGCAGGCCAACTTCGCCACGGACTACAACTCGCCCAAGTGCCTGGTCAAGACGGGCTGCTGGGGTCCGGTCGTCAACTGCAACGTGCCCAAGCGCGGCTGGATGGCCGGCATCGGCGGCTGCCCCAACGTGGGCGGCATCTGCATCGGCTGCACGATGCCTGGCTTCCCCGACGCGTTCATGCCGTTCATGGACGAGCCCCCGGGCAGCACCCTGTCGTCCCTGGTCATCAAGCCGTACGGGGCCGTCGTCCGCCGGCTGCGCGGCATGACCAACGAGCTGGTCAACCACGAGCCCAGATGGCGCCACAACAAGCGCAAGCTGACCAGCGGTTACGACCCCCACTGGCGCGCCTGATGAGGCCTTCCCGCAGCAAGCCCACCACCCCACACACCATCGACAGCGAGGGGCAGTACCGCAGATGACCACCACCGAGGCGCGGCCCACGGACCGCAAGCCGCCACAGCTCGTGGACATGTCCTGGGATCCGATCACACGGATCATCGGGAACCTGGGCATCTACACGAAGATCGATTTCGCCAACCGGGAAGTCGTCGAATGTCACAGCACCTCGTCGCTGTTCCGCGGCTACTCGGTGTTCATGAAGGGCAAGGACCCGCGCGACGCGGGCTTCATCACGTCCCGGATCTGCGGCATCTGCGGCGACAACCACACCACCTGCTCCGACTACGCCCAGCAGATGGCCTACGGCGTCAAACCGCCCCCGCTGGCCGAGCACATCGTCAACCTCGGCGAGGCCGCCGAGTACATGTTCGACCACACGATCTTCCAGGACAACCTGGTCTTCGTGGACTTCTGCGAGGCGATGGTCAAGGCCACCAACCCCGGAGTCCTGGCCCGCGCCGAGCGGACCGAGGCCCCCCGCGGCGAGATCCACGGCTACCGCACGATCGCCGACATCATGAAGGCCTTCAACCCCTTCGAGGGCGAGGTCTACAAGGAGGCCCTGAAGGTCAGCCGGGTCACCCGCGAGATGTTCTGCCTGATGGAGGGGCGGCACGTCCACCCCTCCACGCTGTACCCGGGCGGCGTCGGCACGATGCCGCAGCCGACCGTCTTCACCGACTACCTCAGCCGCCTCATGCGGGTCATCGACTTCGTGAAGAAGGCCGTCGCCATGAACGACGACGTCTTCGACTTCTTCTACGAGGCACTGCCCGGCTACGAGGAGGTCGGCCGCCGCCGCACCCTGCTGGGCTGCTGGGGGGCCTTCCAGGACCCCAAGGTCGTCGACTACCGCTACGAGACGATGAACACCTGGGGCAAGGCGATGTACGTCACCCCCGGGATCATCGTCGACGGCGAGCTGGTCACCAACAACCTCGTCGACATCAACCTCGGCCTGCGCATCATGCTCGGCAGCTCCTACTACGAGGACTGGGTCAACGAGCAGCCGTTCGTCACCCACGACCCGCTCGGCAACCCCGTCGACATGCGCCACCCGTGGAACCAGACGACCGTCCCGGTGCCGCAGAAGCGCAACTTCGACGACAAGTACAGCTGGGTGATGAGCCCCCGCTGGTTCGACCAGCGCACCGGCGACCACCTCGCCCTCGACACCGGCGGCGGCCCCCTGGCCCGTCTGTGGTCGACCGCGCTGAGCGGCCTGGTCGACACCCCCTACGTCAAGGCCACCGGCCACAGCGTGCGCATCTCCCTGCCCAAGGGCGAGTCCCTGCCGGAGACCACCCTGGAGTGGCGCATCCCGCAGTGGAGCAACACCATCGAACGCGACCGCGCCCGGCCCTACTTCATCGCGTACGCGGCCGCCATGGCCCTGCAGTTCCTCGACGAGGCCATGGGGATGGTGCGCGCGGGCGAGACCAAGGTGTTCGAGAACTACGAGGTGCCCGACGAGGCGATCGGCTGCGGCTTCCACGAGGCGGTGCGCGGCGTCCTCTCCCACCACCTGGTGATCAAGGACAAGAAGATCGCCAACTACCACCCGTACCCGCCCACCCCGTGGAACGCCAGCCCCCGCGACATGTACGGCACCCCCGGCCCGTACGAGGACGCCGTCCAGGGCCAGCCCATCTTCGAGGAGAACGGGCCCGACGACTTCAAGGGCGTCGACATCATGCGCACGGTCCGCAGCTTCGACCCGTGTCTGCCGTGCGGTGTGCACATGTACGTCGGCAAGGGCAAGACGCTGACGACCCTGCACTCGCCGACGTACGGGGCGAACCATGGCTGAGGCCGCCCGCGCACGGCTGACCGACCCGGATGTCGAGGCCCGGCTCGCCCGGCTCGACCAGGCGCTGGAAAGCCTCGAGTCCGCCCCCGGCCCCACGACCCGCTCCGCGACCGAGGCGGTGGCCCTGCTGACCGAGGTCTACGGCGAGGCCCTGGCCCGCGTCCTGGACCAGGCGGACGAGCGACTGGCCGAGCGCCTCGCCGACGACGAGCTGCTCGGGCACCTCATGGTGCTGCACGACATCCACCCCGAGCCCGCCGAACGCCGGGCGGCCCGCGCGGTCGAACGGCTTCGGCCCGCCGTACAGGAGCGGGGCGGCGACGTGGAGTGGGCCGGGGTCGAAGGGCAGGTCGCCCGGGTCCGTCTGACGACGGGCGGCGGCGGATGCGGGTCCGGCTGCGGCGGCGGAGGTTCGGAGGTCACCGACGCGGTCCGCGCGGCGGTGCTCGCCGTGGCCCCCGAGCTGACGGAGGTGGAGCCCCTGACCGAGACGGCCCCCGCCTTCGTCCCGCTGACCTCACTGACGCACCGGAGCGCACCGTGACCACCGACGGGGCACTGGCCCGCCTCATCCGCTCCTCGGCCGACCGCACGGCGGCGGCCGAGAGGGAGGTGTGCGACCTGTGCGCCGCGCCGGTCGCCGACGAGCACGCCCACCTGTACGACACCGGGCAGGAGGAGGTGCGCTGCGCCTGCGGCCCCTGCTCCGTGCTGTTCGCCGACGCGGCGGCGGGGGACGGTACGTACCGTCCCGTGCCCCGGCGCCGGATCCGGCTGCCCGAGGTCGACACGGCCGCGCTGGGCGTACCGGTCGGCCTGGTCTTCTTCGTGCCCCGGGCCGACGGCACCGTCATCGCCGAGGGCCCGAGCCCCGCGGGAGCCATGCGCTGGGAGGTGGACGCGGCGGCCTGGCAGGAGCTGGCCCGGACGTGTCCACCGCTCGAGACCGTGGAACCCGAGGTGGAGGCGCTGCTGGTGAACACCGTCCACGGCCTCGACCACCACTGGATCGTGCCGATCGACGACTGTTACCGGATGGTCGCCGTCGTACGCCGGGAGTGGCGGGGTCTGTCCGGCGGCGGCCGGGTATGGCCGGCCGTCCAGCAGTTCTTCGAGGACCTCACCGAGCGGCCATAGCCACGCACTCCGCAGGTCGGAGGCGAGAAAGGAGAGCACCCCATGGGCAGCATCAGAGTGGGCCGGCCTCAGGCGAAGCCCGACACGCCCCGGCACATCGTCGGGATGCACCAGGGCAACAAGGGACCGCGCGAGCGGCAGAAGGGGCACCACGTGGACGGCACCGCCGACGCGCGCCGCTCCACGGGGATCCACTGGAAGCGGCATGACGCCCTCGTCGAGACCATGCCGAACATCTCGCCGGGATGAACACCGTGATGCGAACGAGCAGGGAGTCGCCGCAATGAAACGAGCACGCAGCACCGTCATGCGCAGGCGGGGCGGGATGAGCGGGCAGCGGGTGCTGAAGACCGAGGCCGTCCTGGTGGGCGGCGCGGCCCTGGCCCTGCTGTGCTGGGAGTGGCCCAGTCTGAGGCGCGAGATGCGGATCTGGCGGATGGCGGGCGGGTTCCGCGCCGGCCGCCGCTACCCGTGAGCCGGCCGTGCACGAACTGTCGATCGCGACCGCGATCATCGAGCGGGCCGGCGAGCTGGCCCGGGCGGACGGGACGGACGCCGTCTCGAAGGTGACCGTCCGGGTCGGCGAGCTGGCGGGCGTCGTCCCCGACGCCCTGGACTTCGCCTTCGAGGTGGCCCGTGACGGTACGTCCCTCGCAGGGGCACGGCTCGTCGTCGAGCAGGTCCCCGCGCAGGCCTGGTGCGGCCCGTGCGCCGAGGAGTTCGCGGTGGGCATGCCCCCGTTCTTCTGGTGCCCGCGCTGCGACCAGCCCTCCAGCGACCTGCGCAGCGGCCGGGAGCTGGAGATCGCCGGGATCGAGCCGGTTCCGGCGTAGACAGCAGGAGGGTCCCGCCGGCGGACCGGCGGGACCCTCCTGCTGTCCGGTGGTCAGCAGATACGCGGCAGCTGCTCCCCGAGGGGGAGGTCCACCACCCGCGTCCCGCCGAGTCCGGTGGCGACCACCACCATGCCCGGGTGCTCGGCGACGCACTCGCCGATCCGTGCCGCCCCGGCACCCTGCGGATGGGCCCGCATGGCCGCCAGCACCTCCTCCGCCTCCGCAGGGGGAACGAAGGCCACCAGCCGCCCCTCGTTGGCGACGTACAGCGGATCGAGCCCGAGGAAACCGCAGGCGTTCGCCACCGCGTCCGGCACCGGGATCGCCCTCTCCTGCAGCCGGACACCGGTCCCGGAGGCGCGGGCGATCTCGTTCAGCGAGGCGCCCAGGCCGCCCCTGGTGGGATCGCGCAGCACATGGACGTCCGGCGTGACGGCCAGCATGGCCGCCACCAGATCCGCCAGCGGCGCGGTGTCGCTGGCGACCTCCACCCCGAACTCCAGGCCCTCCCGGACGCTCATGATCGCCACGCCGTGCAGCCCGATGGGCCCGCTGACGATGACCGCGTCCCCGGGCCGGGCACGCTGGGGCCGGATGTCCACCTCGTCCGGCACGAGCCCGACCCCGGCGGTGGTGACGTACACCCCGTCGCCGTGCCCGGACTCCACCACCTTGGTGTCACCCGTGGCGATCGTGACCCCGGCGGCCTCGGCAGCCGCCCCCATCGAGCGTGCGATCCGCTCGACGACCGACAGCTCCACGCCCTCCTCCAGGACGAAGGCGGCGGACAGGTACGCGGGCCGGGCGCCGCTCATGGCGAGGTCGTTGACGGTGCCGTTGACCGCGAGGTCCCCGAGGCAGCCGCCGGGGAAGAACAGCGGCCGGACCACGTAGGAGTCGGTGGAGAAGGCCAGCCGCGCGCCGCCCAGTTCGAGGACGGCGGAGTCGCCGAGCCCGGCCAGGGTGGCATTGCCGTAGGCCGGGGTGAAGATCTGCTCCATCAGCTCCGCCGACAGCGCACCCCCGCCGCCGTGCCCCATGACCACCACCCCCTGGTCGCGCAGCGGTGCGGGGCAGGTCCAGTTGGCCGGGTCGACCACATCGGCGAGTCGCTCAGACAACGGGGGTCACCTCCTGCCGCACGGCCCCGCCGGCCTGCTGTGCCGGGGCGTTCATCCGTCGGTAGAGGTAGTACGCCGCGCAGGCGCCCTCGCTGGAGACCATGGTGGCGCCGAGCGGGGTGCGCGGGGTGCAGGTGGTGCCGAACGCGGCGCACTCGGTCGGCTTGATCAGGCCCTGGAGCACCTCGCCGGCCCGGCATTCGGCGGGCTCCTCGGTGCGGATCCCGCCGACGTCGAAGCGGTGCTCCGCGTCGTACGCCCGGAAGGCGTCGGTCAGGCGCCAGCCGCTGCCGGGGATCCGCCCGATGCCCCGCCAGGACCGGTCGGTGACCTCGAAGACCTCCTCGATCATGCGCACCGCGGCCGGGTTGCCCTCTTCGCGTACGGCGCGCGGGTAGGCGTTCTCCACCCGGTGCTCCCCGCGCTCCAGCTGGCGGACCGCCCGGCGGATGCCCTCCAGGATGTCCAGCGGCTCGAACCCGGTCACCACCAACGGCACGCGGAACCGCTCGGCGAGCTCCGGGTACTCGGCCATCCCCATCACACTGCACACGTGCCCGGCGGCCAGGAAGCCCTGCACGCGGCACTCGGGCGCCGTCATGATCGCCTCGACGGCCGGGGGTACCCGCACGTGCGACACCAGCAGGCTGAAGTTGGTCAGGCCCAGGCGACGCGCCTGGTGCACGGCCATCGCGTTGGCCGGGGCGGTGGTCTCGAAGCCGATCGCGAAGAACACCACCTCCCGGTCCGGGTTGCGGCGGGCCAGTTCCAGGGCGTCCAGCGGCGAGTACACCACCCGTACGTCGCCGCCCTCGCCCTTGACCCGGAACAGGTCGCGGTCGGTGCCCGGCACCCGCAGCATGTCGCCGAAGGAGCAGAAGATCACCCCGGGCCGCGAGGCGATCTCCAGCGCCTGGTCGATGACCTCCAGCGGCGTGACACAGACCGGACAGCCGGGCCCGTGGATCAACTCGACCTGTTCGGGGAGCAGTTGGTCGATGCCGTGCCGGATGATCGAGTGGGTCTGCCCGCCGCACACCTCCATCAGGGCCCAGGGCCGGGTGGCGGTGGCACGGATCTCGTCCAGCAGGCGCCGCGCCAGCTGGGGGTCGTTGAACTCGTCGATGTACTTCACCGGGCCTCACTCCCGCTGTCCTGGGGCTCCGTCACCGCGGCGGTGCCCGCCTCCTTGGCCGCCTGCTCCCAGGCGTCCCCGAACTCCTCCTCCAGCAGCCCCAGTTCCTCGAACAGCCGCAGGGACGCCAGGGCCGACTCCTCGTCCAGGCGCTGGAGCGCGAAACCGACGTGCACGATCACGTACTCACCCACCTTCACGTCGGACACGTACTCCAGACACGCCTGTTTCTGCACACCGCCGAAGTCGATCAGCCCGGTGAGCGGGTCGGCGCTGTCGTCGATGGACACGACCTTGCCGGGCACTGCCAAACACATGGGTCACTCCTCCTGTCGTAGGTGCGCCGCGACCACCAGCTGGCCGAGGGCCAGCCCGCCGTCGTTCGGCGGGACTTCGCCGTGCCGGAGCACCGCGAAACCGTCTTCGGACAGCAGCCGCGCGCACTCCTCCTCCAGCAGCGCGTTGGCGAACACCCCGCCGCTGAGGGCGACGGTGGCCAGGCCGGTGTCCTGACGCGCACGCCGGCAGATCTCCGCCACCGTCCGCGCCACGCCTCGGTGGAAGCGGGCCGCGAGTACGGCGGCCGGTGTGCCGCGCCGCAGACCGGCGATCAGCGCGCCGAGCACGGGTGCCGGGTCGAGATCCCCGGCGAAGGCGTACGCCGACCCGTCGGCGTCCCACGCCGAAGCGGCCGCCGCCTCCAGCTCCAGCGCGGCCTGGGCCTCGTACCCCGCGCGGTGGCACACGCCCACGAGCGAGGACACGGCGTCGAAGAGCCGGCCCATGCTGGAGGTCGCCACACACGCCAGACCTCCGGACAACTGCCGTTCGAGCAGGCCGAGTTCGTCCGGTGCGCAGGCGGTCACGCACGGCAGGTCCGCGTCCCACGGCAGTCCCGCCGCCCACAGCCGGGCCAGGGCCAGACGGCAGGGGTTGGCGACCCCCGCGTCGCCACCGGGCAGCGGGGCGGGGGCGAGGTGGGCGTAGCGGCGGAAGCCGGTGTAGTCGGCGAGGAGGACCTCGCCGCCCCAGACGGTGCCGTCGTCGCCGTAGCCCGTGCCGTCGAACGCGACGCCGATCACGGGGGTGGTGCCGTCGAGGCCGTGCTCGGCCATCGCGGAGGCGATGTGCGCGTGATGGTGCTGGACCAGTGCGGGGGCGTGCCCGGCCAGTCGGGCGGCCCACCGCGTCGAGTGGTACCCGGGGTGCCGGTCGGCGGCGACCAGTTCGGGGCTCACGCCGGTGAGGGCCCGCAGGTGCGCGTCCGCCCTCCGGGCCGCCTCCAGGGTGGTCAGGTCGCCCATGTCGCCGATGTGCGGGCCGAACCAGGCCTGGTCGCCCGCTGCGAGGCACAGAGCGTTCTTCAGGTCACCGCCCACGGCGAGGGCGGGCCGCACCGGCACCGGAAGCCGCAGCGGACGGGGCACGAAGCCCCGCGAGCGGCGCAGCACCTGTTCGGTGCCCTCGGGCCGCACCCGCAGCAGGGAGTCGTCGCAGGGGGAGGCGATGGGCCGGTCGTGGGCCAGCCAGGCGTCGGCCAGCCCGGCCAGCCGGCCCAGCGCCTCGTCGTCGTCCGTGACGATCGGCTCCCCGGAACGGTTGCCGCTGGTCATGACCAGCACGCGCGGGCCGGGCGGGTCACCGGGCAGGCCGAACAGCAGGGTGTGCAGGGGCGTGTAGGGCAGCATCACGCCGAGGTGCGGACTGCCGGGGCAGACGCCGGGCGCGAGGCCGTTCGCCTCCGGGCGCCGGCGCAGCAGGACGATGGGGCGGCGGGCGCCGGTGAGCGCGGCCCGTTCGGACGAGGAGAGCAGGGCGATGCGCCGTACCTCGTCTAGGCCCGCGCACATCACCGCGAACGGCTTGCCGCCGCGTGCCTTGCGGGTGCGCAGGGTGCCGACGGCCCGTGCGTCGGCCGCGTCGCAGGCCAGGTGGTAGCCGCCGAGGCCCTTGACGGCGACGATCCGCCCGGCCGCCAGCAACGCCCGTGCCGACGCCAGGGCTTCGCCATCCCGGGCCGGGCGGACCCCGCTCCCGGACGCGGGCACCAGAGTGAGCCGGGGGCCGCAGTCGGGGCAGGCCACGGGCTGGGCGTGGAAGCGACGGTCGAGGGGGTCGCCGTACTCCCGGGCGCACCCCGCGCACATCGGGAAACCGGACATGGTCGTGACCGCCCGGTCGTACGGCATGCCCGTGGCGATGGTGAAGCGGGGGCCGCAGTGCGTGCAGGTGACGAACGGGTGCCGGTGCCGGCGGTCGGAGGGATCGCCCAGCTCCCGCAGGCAGTCCGGGCAGGTCGCCGTGTCGGGCGGGAGCAGGGTGCTGCCGGGGGAGCGGTCGGTGGAGCGGATGTCGAAGGTGCCGCCGGTGCCCGTCGCGGGCAGGTCCTCGAAGCCCATGCCGGTGACGGTGGCCAGCGGCGGCGGCTGCTCGGCCAGCCGGTCGCAGAAGTCGGAGACGCCGTCCGGCGGGCCCTCCACCTCGATGAGGACGCCGCTCGCCGTATTGCCCACGAAACCGGTGAGCGCGAGCTCCGTGGCGAGGCGGTGCACGAACGGGCGGAACCCCACACCCTGCACGGTGCCCCGCACGGTGACGCGACGGCGCACCGCCCGGGCGGCGGGCGCCGTCACGATACGAGGCCGGCTTCGGCGCCCTCGTGGCTGTGGGTGTGCGGGCGGGGCGCCAGGGGCGGCCGGTGGGCGGGGGACCCGTCCAGGACGCCGAGCACCCGCTCCAGAAGGGCGTCGACGCCGGTGCCGGTGCGGGCGCAGGACCGCACCACCTCCACCCCGGGGTTGACCCGCTGGACGTTCGTCTCGAACGCCGCCTCGTCGAACCCGGCCGGTCCGGCCAGATCGGTCTTCGTCAGCACCACCAGGTGGGCGGACCCGAAGGCCGTGGGGTACTTGAGGGGCTTGTCCTCGCCCTCCGTCACCGCCATGAGCACGATCCGCAGGCTCTCGCCGAGGTCGTAGGACGCGGGGCAGACGAGGTTGCCGACGTTCTCGACGAACAGCAGCGAGGTCCCCTCGGGCAGCCAGCTCTCCACGTGACCGCGCAGCTGCCGCGCCTCCAGGTGGCACAGCCCGTCCGTCAGGAGCTGCTTCACCGGGGCTCCCGAACGGGCCAGCCGGTCGGCGTCGTTCTCGGTCGCCAGGTCGGCGGTGAGCGCGGCCACCGGAAGGCTCTGCTCCACCGCCCTGGCCAGCACCCGCCCGAGCAGTTCCGTCTTGCCGCTGCCTGGGCTGGACAGCAGGTTGACCACGCTCACTCCGCGCCGGGCCAGCTCCTCGCGCAGGCCCGCGGCCAGCCCGTCGTTCTTGGCCAGGACGGCCCGGGTGACCTCGTTCACGGAATCGCACATGGGCGCCGCTCCTCGCGCGTCGGTAGGGAAATCGTTCCGCTACCGATCCTCCGCGCCGCCGCTCACCGGGCCCTGCAGCCCGGCCGGGGACAGGTCGGCGGATTCGTCCGGGCGGCTCAACGGGGGCGTGGCCGCCGGGTCCGCGAGCAGCACGGGCACCATCGTGTGCAGCGCCCGCACGGCCCGCCCCACCGCCTCCCGCACCGTCGCGCTCATGCCGGGGGCGATGTCCTCGTCGGCGGGGGCCCGCAGCTCGGGCTCGCAGGCCAGCACCAGGACGCGGGGGAGCGGCTCGTCGCCCAGGTGGGCGGCCAGGGCCAGGACCTTCGCCGGGTCCATGCCGTGCGCCTCCGGCGGGGCGCCCGTGGTGGGGGACCGGGGCAGGTCCGGCTCGATCAGCGACAGCGTGCCCGCCGTGTGCCCCCGCACGGCAGCGTCGACCAGGACGGCCGTGTGGTAGCCGTCGAGCAGCTCGTAGGCCAGGTCCATGCCGCGGATGCCGAAGTCCCGCACCCGCACCTCCGGCGGCAGCGGGTGCCGGTCCAGGGCGCGGACGACCTCGGGGCCGAAGGCGTCGTCCGCGAGGAAGATGTTGCCGACACCCGCCACGAGCAGCCGCGCGCTCACTTCGCTCCTCCCGTGGCCAGCGGCCGGGCGGAGCTGTTCGGGAGCTTCCGGACGAACGCCGACCGCAGCGCGTGGTACGGCGCCCCGGGGTCGTCGAAGACGGCACGCATGCGGGCGAGTTCGGCCCGCCGGTACTCGGCGAGGGGCCGGTGGAGCTCGTCCGCGTGACGCGCCGTGGCCTTGGCGGTGATCCGGCGCGGCAGATCCGGGTCGCCGGCCAGGTCGCCGGCCAGCCGCTCGACCTCGGCGGCGAACTCCTGGGGCCCTGCCGGCACCAGACGGTCCACCAGACCGATCCGCCCGGCGCTCGCGGCGCTCACCGGCAAGGCCTCGGTCGTCAGCCGCTCGGCCGTCTCGGCGCCCACCCGGCGGGGCAGCGAGTACGTCCAGTACTCCGACCCGTACAGGCCCATGTTCCGGTAGTGCGGGTTGAGGACGCTGCCCGTGCGGCACCAGACCTCGTCGGCGGCCAGGGCGAGCATGACGCCGCCGGCGGCCGCGTTGCCGCCGAGGGCCGCCACCACCAGCCGGTCCGTGGTCCGCAGCACCGCCTTGACCAGGTCGTTCATGGCGTTGAGGTTGGACCAGGACTCGACCGCCGGATCACTCGACGCCTCGATGACGTTGAGATGGATGCCGTTGGAGAAGAAGTCACGTGCGCCGCCGAGCACCAGCACCGAGGTGGGGCGGGTGAGCGCGTAGCGCCAGGCGGCGAGCAGCCTGCGGCAGTGGGTGGTGCTCATCGCCCCGCCGGGGAACGAGAAGCTCAGGAAGCCGACGGGGCCGCGCTGCCGGTAGCGGATGTCGGACCAGGTGGCGCGGTCCGGGGGCAGTTCGAGCGGGGCGGCGATCTCGGGCAGCCAGTACGGGCGGTCCTGCGAACCGGGCATGCCCGGGCCGCTGCCGGGCGGGGCGGGGAAGCCGGCGAGCACCGAGGCCGCGGGGCGACGGAAGGGGGCCGGGTCACCGGAGCTCTTGCGGGGGCGCAGTTCCGGGATCCACACCGCGCCGTCCCGGGTGGCCCGGCAGAGCGCGCCGGCCCGGGTCGCGAGCAGCTCCCCGGGCTCCCCGCGCAGCCGGTCCTCGGGGTGCCCGCCGTGCAGGAACACCTCCCGGCCGCAGATCTCGTCCCGGACGCCGGGCTGCGAGTCGGCCCCGCGGAGCTTGCGCAGCACCGCCGCCGTGTCGTCGTTCTCCCAGTCGATGCGCCGCTGCTGCTGGCGGAAGAAGTCCCGCCACACCACATGGACCCCGGGCTCGCTCTGCGGGCGCGGTTTGTAGGAACCGTCGGCGTAGCGCCGCACGGCCAGCAGCACGGCGGCCGTGGCTGCGTCCGCGACCTCGTTGCGGTACAGGTCGCTCTTGCCCGTCGGCGGCACCGTGAAGGTGGCGTCCGCCCACACGTCCCCGGCGTCCATGGCGGCCTCGGCCTGAAGCACCGTGACGCCCCACTCCGACGCGCCCTCGGCGATCGCCCAGTCCAGCGACGACGGGCCCCGGTCGCCGGGTGGCCCCGGGTGCACGATCAGACAGGTGTGCTCCCGCCACACGTCCTCCGGCAGGGCCGACTTCAGCATCGGGGCGACGATCAGCTCCGGGCCCGTCTCGCGTACGGCGGCCCGGACGGCGTCAGGGCCGTGCGAGGCGAGCACGACGTCCACGTGGTGCCCCTCGTCCGACAGTTCGGCGAACACACGTTGGGACAGGCTGTTGAACGCGCTGGCGACGAGCAAGATGTCCATGACACGGCATGGTCGCCCGTCCCGGGAGGGCCGTGAAGGACCACGGCGGCGTTTCGCGGCGGTCGTCCGCTTCCGGCCGAACGGATACGCGAGACTTCCGTCCCAATCCAGGGCCTCCGGCCGTTCCGGTCGGTGCACCTCCGGACGCGTCCACGCGGGCCACGCGGAGCGGACCACCGGGAGCGGGCCGCGAGGCGGCGACGCACCGGGCCGGGCACCGCGCGGGGGTTCGGTGCGTTTCGGGGGTGTGGAACGCTGACCACCTCGCCGGCCGCAGCGGTGGTTCGCCGCCCGGGACCGGCTGGAGAGCCGGCGTGGCGCCCTCGCCGCCCGCGGCATCGCGCAGCCGGCCCTGCTGCACGGCGACTGGTCGGCCGCGTCCGGCCGCGCGGCGGGCCGCGAGCTCGCCGCCCTCGGCGACTGCACGGCCGTGTTCGAGGCCAACGACGACATGGCCGTCGGCGTCGTCCGCGCCCTGACGGAGACCGGGTTGCGCGTGCCGGACGACATCGGTGGTGGGCTTCGCCGACATCCCCGTGGCCGCCTACGCCACTTTGCCGCTGACCACGGTGCGGCAGCCGTTCGACGCGGTGGCACAGGAGGGGATCCGGCTGCTGTGCGGGCTACGAGCAGCCGGAGTCGGACCTGCCGCCGCCGCACGACCCGCCGGTCGGCCTCGTCGTCCGCGCGTCCACGGAGGCACCGCCCCGGGGCGCCCGCAGGCAGAGGCCCGCCACTCCGGCGCCATGAGACGAGACGGCACCCGGCCCGCGCGGGTTTCCCGGCCGCCGTGCGGTGCGACGGCGGCCCGTCCCTGCCGGTCCGCCGGCCTCCCCTTGCCCGGGACGTACGCCTGACGCACGCTGTTCCTATGGGTGCGCAAGACGGCCCTACGCTCATCAGCTCCGTCCAGCGGGCCATGCGGCTGCTGGAGGCGGTGAGCGCGCATGACAACGGCGCGCCGGCCAAGCAGCTGGCACGCGAGACGGACCTGCCCCTGGCCACCGCCTACCACCTGCTGCGGACCCTGGTGCACGACGGGTACGTGCGGAAGCTGGACGACGGCGGCTTCGTCCTCGGCGACAAACTGCAGACCCTGCAGTCCACCGGCCGCGCGCAGGCGCTGCTCAGCCGGGTCCGGCCCACCCTCGCCGCGCTGCGGGACGAACTCGCCACCGCCGCCTACCTCACCTTCTACGAGGACGGCGAGATCAGGGTCGCTGAGATCGTCGACGGACCGGGGACGCCCCGGGTCGATCTCTGGGTGGGCTTCGAGGACGCGGGGCACGCCACCGCACTGGGCAAGTCCGTCCTGCGGGAACTGGACGAGGACGCCCGGCAGGACTACCTCTCCCGGCACCACCTCGCCGACCTCACCCCACGGACGATCACCAGCCTCCCGGAGCTCCTGCGCCGGCTGGAGGCCCCGCCCCTGGCACCGGCCATCACGGACCTGGAGGAGTACGCCCTCGGCACGGTCTGCGTCGCCGTCCCGGTGTACAGCGGGGACGTGGTCGGCTCCCTCGGTGTCTCTCTGCCGTCCCACCGGCTCTCCCGGCTGCCGGAGATCCGCGAGCGCCTGCTCCCGACCGCGAGCCGCGTGACCAGGACTCTCTCGCTCACGACGTGACGAGGAACCCCCTCGTTCACTATTTGAAAACCCGCTCCTTGCCGGTGCCCTCGCTCATCCCGTTCTCTGGACGAAAGCGACATTTCACGGACGTGCCCCGCGCACAGGTGAGGACTGCGGACCCAGACATGAGTCAAGCCCGTAACCATGGCGTCGACCACCGGCCGGTACGGCCGTCCGGCAACCGAGTGGCCGGTCCCGGGGCTTCGGCCCGCAGGCGCGTCGCCGCGCGGCTGGCCGTCGGCGCTCCCGTCCTGCCCGTCCTGGTCGTCGCCGCCGTCGTGTCCGCCGACCTCGTCGGCGGGGCGGGGATGATCTGGCTGCCCCTGCTCGCGGCCGGGCCCGCCCTCGCGGCCACGACCAACGGGCCGCGCGGGGTCCTCTGCGTCGGTGTCCTCGCCGTGGGCCTCGGCGCGACGCTCGGGGTCCGTGACGGAGTGCCGGGCCGTGAACTGGCCGCCGTGCTGTCCGCCCTGATCGCCGTCACGCTCGCGAGCGGCCTGGCCGGTGTGCTGCGCGGACGCCGGGAGCGGGTGCTGGCCGCCGTCCGGTCCGTCGCCGAGACGGCACAGCACGCCCTGCTCAAGCCGGTGCCGGCGACGATAGGGCCGTTCCAGGCGGCCGTCCGCTACAGCGCGGCGGCGGCCGAGGCCCGTATCGGCGGTGACCTCTACGCCCTGATACCCACCCCGCACGGAGTGCGGCTGATCGTCGGTGACGTGCGCGGCAAGGGGCTGCCCGCCGTCGGGACCGCCGCGCTGGTGCTCGGGGTCTTCCGTGAGGCCGCCCATGACGAGCCCGATCTCCTCGCCGTGGTCGACCGCATCGAGCGGAGCCTCGCCCGCAACCTCGGTCGCGACGACTTCGTCACCGCCGTGGTCGCCGGGTACCCGCGGGAAGGGCATCTGGAAGTGGTGAACTGCGGGCACGCGCCCCCGCTGCTGGTGCGCGCCTCGGGGAGCATCACCGCGGTGGAGCCCGCGCACCCGGCCCCGCCCCTGGGCCTGCGCGACCTCACGGGACACACCCCGGGACTCCACACGCTCCCCTTCGCCGACGGGGACCAGCTGCTGCTCTACACCGACGGGGTCACCGAGGCCCGCGACGGCGGCCGGGCCTTCTACCCCCTCGCCGAGGGCCTGGAGCGGCACGTCTCCCAGGAGCCGGCCCGCACCCTCGACGCGCTCCACGAGGAACTGCTGGCCCATGTGGGCGGGCGGCTGCACGACGACGCGGCCCTGCTCCTCATCCGCAAACCGGCCGCGTCAGGCGCGGAGCCGGAGGCTTCCGGCCCGGACGTTCCCGCCCCGGTGTCCGAGGCGAAGTGCTGCTCCTGAGGGCGCGGCGGCCGCACCGGCTCAGCCCTCGCGCAGGTCCTTCACCCGGCGGAGCTTGCCGAGGGAACGCTCCAGCGTCTCCGGCTCGACGATCTCGACCTCGGCGGTGATCCCGATGCCGTCCTTGACGGCCCCGGCGATCGTCGCGGCCGCGGCCTCGCGCTGCTCGGGGCCGGCGCCGGGGCGGGTCTCGACGCGGACGGTCATGTGGTCCAGGCGGCCACGCCGGGTCAGCCGGATCTGGAAGTGCGGGGCGACGCCGGGCGTGCGCAGCACGATCTCCTCGATCTGGCTGGGGAAGACGTTGACCCCGCGCAGGATGATCATGTCGTCGCAGCGGCCGGTGATCTTCTCGATGCGGCGGAAAGCGGGCCGGACCGTGCCGGGCAGCAGCCGCGTCAGATCACGGGTGCGGTAGCGGACGACTGGCAGGGCCTCCTTGGTCAGGGACGTGAAGACCAGTTCACCCTCCTCGCCCTCGGGCAGCACCTCACCGGTGACCGGGTCGACGACCTCGGGGTAGAAGTGGTCCTCCCACACGTGCAGGCCGTCCTTGGTCTCCACGCACTCCTGGGCGACGCCCGGGCCGATCACCTCGGACAGGCCGTATATGTCGACGGCGTGGATGTCCGTCCGCTCCTCGATCTCGCGGCGCATCTCCTCCGTCCACGGCTCGGCACCGAACACACCCACCCGGAGACTGCTGCCGCGCGGGTCGATCCCCTGCCGCTCGAACTCGTCGAGCAGCGTGAGCATGTAGGACGGGGTGACCATGATGATCTCGGGCCGGAAGTCCTGGATGATCTGCACCTGGCGCGCGGTCATGCCCCCGGATGCCGGGATCACCAGACACCCGGCGCGCTCCGCCCCGTAGTGCGCGCCGAGGCCGCCGGTGAACAGGCCGTACCCGTAGGAGACGTGCACCTTGTGGCCCGGCCGCCCGCCCGCGGCGCGGATCGAGCGGGCGACGAGGTCCGCCCACATCGACAGGTCGTTCTCCGTGTAGCCGACCACCGTGGGGCGGCCGGTGGTGCCGCTGGAGGCGTGCACCCGCCGCACCCGGTCCATGGGCACGGCGAACATGCCGAAGGGGTAGGTGTCCCGCAGGTCGGCCTTCGTGGTGAAGGGGAAGCGGGACAGATCCTCCAGCGAGCGGCAGTCGTCGGGGGAGACCCCGGCCGCGTCGAACTTCTTCCGGTACGCCTCCACGTTGTCGTAGGCGTGCCGGAGGCTGCTGCGCAGACGGTCGAGCTGGAGCTCGCGCAGCTGCTCACGGGTCAGCCGCTCACCGTCGTCGAGAAGGTCGTGGGGGAGCGGTTCGCCGAGTCGCCGCCGCGTCGGTTCAGGGGCCCGGGAGGCTGTCGTCTCGCTGGTCATTCAGGACTCCTCCGGCCTCGTGCTCCTGATGCTCCGGCTGCGGCCCCGGAACTCGGCGATCACCTCGTCGCCCCGCCGGACGCTCACGTCGTACAGGCCGCTGCGCCCGAACCGGGTGCGTTCCTCGGCCCGCGCCACGAGCTCGTCACCTGGTGAGCCGGGGCCACGAAGGTGATGTCGGCGCCGGCCGCGACGGTCACCGGACCGTGGCTGTTGCAGGCGCAGGCGAACGCGGTGTCGGCGAGCAGGAAGACGTATCCGCCGTGGGCGATGCCGTGCCCGTTCACCATCGCGCGGGTCACGGTCATGCGCAGGACGGCGGTCCCCTCGCCCTGCTCCAGCAGCTCGATGCCGAGCCCGCGTGAAGCCTCGTCCGCGGCGAACATCGCCTCCGCCGGGGGTGTCGCGTCAGCCGTATGACTCACTTCTCGCACCGCCTTGTAGCCCGACCGAACATTCGGTTAGCTTCGGTGCCGCCAAGTAATCAACTCGCCTCGGCGCCTGTCAAGGGCCGGGGTCTTACCAAGGCGCGGCGCCTTGTCATACGATGTACCGAACGAATGGTCGGTTGGGAAGTGGGACGGATGGACACGACACACTCCAGCCCCCCGGGGGCGGACGGCGCCGAGCCGGATCTCCAGCAGCACTTCGACGCGACGATCGCGCGGGACCAGCGGATCGAGCCGCGCGACTGGATGCCGGAGGGCTACCGGAAGACGCTGATCCGGCAGATCGCACAGCACGCGCACTCGGAGATCATCGGCTTGCAGCCCGAGGGCGAGTGGATCACCCGCGCCCCCTCGCTGCGCCGCAAGGCCATCCTGTTCGCCAAGGTCCAGGACGAGGCCGGGCACGGGCTGTACCTGTACTCGGCGGCGGAGACGCTGGGCGCCGACCGCGCGGACCTGACCGAGCGGCTCATCGAGGGCCGCCAGAAGTACTCGTCGATCTTCAACTACCCGACGCTCAGCTTCGCCGACGTCGGCGTGATCGGCTGGTTCGTGGACGGCGCCGCGATCTGCAACCAGGTGCCGCTGTGCCGCTCCTCCTACGGGCCGTACGCGCGCGCCATGGTGCGGATCTGCAAGGAGGAGTCGTTCCACCAGCGGCAGGGTTACGAGCTGCTGATGACGATGATGCGCGGCACCGCGGAGCAGCGCGAGATGGTGCAGGACGCCGTGAACCGCTGGTGGTGGCCGTCGCTGATGATGTTCGGCCCGCCCGACGACGCCTCACCCAACTCCGCGCAGTCCATGGCCTGGAAGATCAAGCGGCACAGCAACGACGAACTGCGCCGGCGCTTCGTCGACATGACCGTGCCCCAGGCCGAGAAGCTCGGCGTGACGCTCCCCGATCCGGAGCTGCGCTGGAACGAGGAGCGGGGACACCACGACTTCGGCACGCCCGACTGGGACGAGCTGATGCGGGTCATCAAGGGCGACGGCCCGTGCAACGACCAGCGGATGGAACGGCGCCGCACGGCCCACGAGGAGGGCGCCTGGATGCGCGAGGCGGCTACCGCCCACGCCGCCAAGCAGGCGTCCCGCGAGCGGAAGGGAGCGGTGGCATGACCGCCGACAAGCAGGACTGGCCGCTGTACGAGGTGTTCGTACGGGGCAAGCGCGGCCTGAACCACGTCCACGTGGGATCGCTGCACGCCGCCGACGACCGCATGGCCCTCACCCACGCCCGCGACCTGTACACCCGCCGTAACGAGGGCGTGTCCATCTGGGTCGTGCGCTCGGAGCACATCGCCGCCTCCACCCGCGACGAGAAGGACCCCTTCTTCGAACCCAGCGCCGACAAGGTCTACCGCCACCCGACCTTCTACGACATCCCCGACGACGTCCCGCACATCTGAAGGAGAGGGCATGAGCGACGACCACGTCTACCTGACCCTCGCCGAGGGACATGAGGACGACACCCGCTGGGCCTACGGCACCGGCTTCGAGGATCCCCTGCACGGCGTCGACACCGCCGTGCCCGACGACGTGGACGCCGGTGAACTGGCCGCCCTCTGCGTCACCCTGGCCGATGACGCCCTGGTCTCCGCGCAGCGGCTCGCCGAGTGGACCACGCGCGCCCCCGAGCTGGAGGAGGAGGTCGCGCTGGCCAACATCGGGCTCGACCTGCTCGGCCAGGCCCGCCTGCTCTACTCCCGCGCGGGCCAGACCGACGGCACCGGCCGCGACGAGGACGCCTTCGCCTACTTCCGCGACGCCGGCGACTTCCGCAATGTACGCCTGGCCGAACTGCCCAACGGCGACTTCGCGTTCTCCATCGTGCGGCTGCTGGTGTTCGCCAGCTGGCGCCTCGCGCACTTCGAGCGGCTCACCGCGCACCGCGACCCGGTGCTCGCGGCCATCGCCGCCAAGGGCGTGAAAGAGCTGGCCTACCACCGTCAGTACGCGGCCGAGTGGGCCGTGCGCCTGGGCGACGGCACCGAGGAGTCGCACCGCCGGATGCGCAAGGCGCAGGAGCAGGTGGCGCCCTACCTGGGCGAGTTGTTCACGGCGTACGACGTCCGCGACGAGGTCGTCGCGGTCCTCCGCCAGGTCACCGAGGCGGCGGGGCTGCCCATGCCGGTCTACCGCCCCCTGCCCGGCTCGGGCCGCACCGGCGACCACACCGAGCATCTCGCCCCGCTCCTCGCCGAGTTGCAGGGTGTGGCTCGCGCCCACCCGGAGGCGACATGGTGACGGCACTCCTGGACGAGCGACGGGCCCGGCGCATCGCCGAGCAGGTGCCCGACCCCGAACTGCCCATGCTCACCCTGGCCGACCTCGGTGTGCTGCGCGAGGTGACCCTCGCCCCGGACGGCACGGTGGTCGCGAGCCTGACCCCGACCTACTCGGGCTGCCCGGCGATGGCCGAGATGCGCGCGGGCGTCGCCGCCCGGCTGCGTGAGGCGGGGTACGCGCGCGTGACGATCCGCACGGTCCTCGACCCGCCGTGGAGCAGCGACTGGATCACGGCGGAGGGCCGGCGCAAGCTCGCCGAGCACGGCATCGCCCCGCCCGGCGCCGCGCCCGCCCGCCCCGCCGGACCGGTCCCGCTCGTGCTGTCGCCGACCCGCCGCTCGGTGCCCTGCCCGCGCTGCGGTCACCCCGACACCGAGGAGACCTCCCGCTTCGGCGCCACGTCCTGCAAGTCCCTGTGGCGCTGCCTCGCCTGCCGCGAGCCGTTCGAGTACGTCAAGGAGATCTGATGGAGGACCTGATGGAGCCGGCCCCCGCCCCGGCCGCACGCCCCCGTGCCCGCCGACGTCCGGTCTTCCACGCCCTGCGGGTCGCGGCCGTGCAGCCGCTGTGCGAGGACGCGGCAGCCGTGAGTTTCGACATCCCGGACGAACTGGCCGAGGAGTTCACCTTCGCGCCCGGCCAGTCGCTCACCCTGCGCCGCGACGTCGACGGCCGGGACGAGCGCCGCTCGTACTCGATCTGCGCCCCGGCCGGCACGGCGCCGCGCATCGGTGTCCGGGTGGTGCCGGGCGGCCTGTTCTCCTCCTGGCTGGTGCGGGACGTCCGCCCCGGCGACACAGTGGAGGTCATGGCGCCCACCGGCGCCTTCACCCCCGACCTCACCGCACCCGGCCACCACGTCCTGATCGCCGCCGGCTCCGGCATCACCCCCATGGTCTCCATCGCCGAGTCCGTCCTGGCCGCCGACTCCCGCTCGCGCGTCACCCTCCTCTACGGCAACCGCCGCACCGGCACGGTGATGTTCGCCGACGAACTCGCCGACCTGAAGGACCTCTACCCGACACGGTTCCAGCTCGCCCACGTCCTCTCCCGCGAGCCCCGCGAGGCCGAGGTGCTCTCCGGCCGGCTCGACGCCGAGCGGCTCTCCGCCCTCGTCGGCGCGCTGATCGACGTGGAGTCGGCCGACCACTGGTGGCTGTGCGGCCCGCACGGCATGGTCCGCGCCGCCCAGCAGATCCTCACCGGCCTCGGCGTCCCCGCCGACCGCGTCCACCAGGAGCTGTTCTACGCCGACGACGAGCCCGTCCGCGAGGTCCGCCACGCCGAGACCGGCCCCTTGGGCCCGGTCAGCCAGGTCACCGTCACCCTCGACGGCCGCTCCACCACGGCCCCGTTGCCCCGCGACCGCACCCTCCTCGAAGGCGCCCAGCAGACCCGCCCCGACCTGCCCTTCGCCTGCAAGGGCGGGGTCTGCGGCACCTGCCGGGCCCAGATCACCGACGGCAAGGCCGACATGCGCCGCAACTTCGCCCTGGAACCGTCCGAGGTCGACGCGGGCTACGTCCTCACCTGCCAGACGTTCCCGGTGTCCGAGACGCTGACGGTCGACTTCGACACCTGATCCCCCTCGGAACGGGACGCGCAAAGCGTTACAGGGGGTGCCGTCCCCGGTCGGTGCGCAGGACTCTCAACGCCGTGAGCGCCACGTGGAGTTCCGTGCGGTGGGCGCCGGATTCGAGATCGGTGCCGAGGAGGCGTTCGACGGTGCGCAGACGCTGGTACATGGTCTCACGCGACAGACCGCCGCGCCGGGCCGCCGTGGTCTTGTTGCCGGCGGCCTCGAGGTAGTGGCCCAGGGTCGTCAACAGCTCGGTGCCGTGCCGGTCGTCGTGCTCGATGAGCCGGCCCAGCCGGCGTTCCGTGTAGTCCTGGATCCTGGTGTCCTCGCGCAGCGCGTACAGCAGCCGGCGCAGGCCGACGTCCGGCAGCTCGTGGAAGGAGCGGTCCGCGGGCAGGGCCTCGCCGGGCGGAGTGGCCTCCATGACCCGGGCCGCCTCGCGGAAGGAGCGGGCGGTGTCGGCGAGATCCGCCACCCCCGAGCCGACGCCGACGATCGCCCCCGGCGCCAGGGCCAGTGCCGCGCGGCTCAGCCGTTCGGCCACCGGCCGCCAGGGCTGGGCGTGGCGCAGCGCCAGCAGCACACCGAGGCGGCCGGGGGACAGCTCGCCGACCAGCGCCGGGACGCCGGCCGACCGCAGCTCCCGGTGCAGCCGGTTCTCCGGCTCGGAACCCTCCCCGCCATGCCCCAGGTCCACGAGGACCGCCAGGAACACAGCGGCCTCCGTCGGCAGACCCAGCGCGGCACAGCGGGCGCGGACGTCCTCGGGGGAGTGGTGGCGCTGCTCGGCCAGCTCGCGCAGGGCGTTGCGGTGGGCCGTGTGCTCCCACGGCGTGGAGTGGATGAGCCGGGCCACGGTCAGGGCCATCGCGGTCCGCTCCAGGACGGTGACGTCCTCCGGCCCGAAGACCGGCCCGTCGTCGGGCAGCATGACCAGCCGCCCCCAGCGTTCGCCCTGGTAGGAGACCGGCGCGGTGAGCCAGCCCTCCGGACCGCCCACCTCGGTGTGTTCGCCGGGCCCGGACGCCCGGGAGCGCGGCTCCCACTCCCCGAGCGCCTCCTCCACCGTGCTCCCCGAGGGCTCGCAGATCAGCGCCTGGTGCACCAGGTTCTCCAGCACGACCGTCCGGCCACTCATCTCCGCCGCCGCGCGCAGCACGTCCTCCGGACCCGCCCCGCGCAACGTCAGGGCCGTGAACGCCTCGTGGATCCGCTGGGTCCGCCGCATCGCCTCCGCCTGGCTGCCGAGGATCAGCGCGTGCACGACCTGCGTGACCTCCAGGAAGTTGACGTCCCGGGCGAGGGTGACCAGAGGGAGCCGCCGGGCCCGGCAGGCCTGCACGAGGGCGTCGGGCGGCCGGTGGTAGCGCCGTACGAGCTCGATGACCAGGGCGGCCGCCCCCACCTCGGTGAGCTCCTCGACGTACCGGCGGACACCCGCGGCGTCCTCGGGCAGGGGCATGCCCGTGGTCAGGACCAGCTCCCCGCCCTTGAGGAAGGAGGCGGGGTCCGTCAGCTCGGTGATGTGCACCCAGCGCACCGGCCGGTCCAGCTGCGCCAGCCCCGTGACGACCTGGGGCTGCCCGGCGGCCAGGACCGGCAGGGCGAGGACGTCGGCGAGGGTCGGCGCCCGACCGGCCGGGGCGGGATCACGGCCGGCTGCCGGGGGGTGAGCGTTCACGGTGCCTCCCTGCGTGCCCGGTCACTCTGACAAGCGGGGCTGACCTGCGCAAGAGCTGTCCACGCGAGGGGCGGGCGGTGCCGTAGGGGTTCGGCGGTTGACACAACGTCCGAACACCGGGTTCCGGCTGGACAGATCATGCGTTGTCCCGTTTCGCGACGGCTTGGATGCTCGGGAACCGGAGCTGAGCCAAGCAACCAGACCTCGACGTACGGCCGGGAGACCACATGACCGCACTGTCGCCGCACCTTCGCCAGGCCACCCCCGTCGTGGCGGCCCGGGGCGAGGGCGTCCACCTCTACGGTGAGGACGGCCGCCGCTACCTCGACTTCACCGCCGGCATCGGCGTCACCAGCACCGGGCACTGCCACCCCGAGGTCGTGGCGGCGGCGCAGGAGCAGGTGGGCACCCTCATCCACGGGCAGTACACCACCGTCATGCACCAGCCGCTGCGCCGCCTCGTCGACAAGCTGGGCGACGTGCTGCCGGCCGGCCTGGACAGCCTGTTCTTCACCAACTCCGGCAGCGAGGCCGTCGAAGCCGCTCTGCGCCTGGCCCGCCAGGCCACCGGCCGGCCCAACGTCCTGGTCTGCCACGGCGGCTTCCACGGCCGTACCGTCGCCGCCGCCTCCATGACCACGTCCGGCATCCGCTTCCGGTCCGGCTTCTCGCCGCTGATGAGCGGTGTGGTCGTCACCCCGTTCCCGACGGCCTTCCGGTACGGCTGGGACGAGGAGACCGCCACCCGTTTCGCTCTCGAGGAACTCGACTACACCCTCCAGACGATCTCGTCGCCCGCCGACACGGCGGCGATCATCGTCGAGCCGGTCCTCGGCGAGGGCGGCTACGTCCCCGCCAACCGCGCCTTCCTCGAAGGCCTGCGGGAGCGGGCGGACCGGCACGGCTTCCTGCTGATCCTCGACGAGGTGCAGACGGGGGTCGGTCGCACCGGCCGCTTCTGGGGCCACGACCACTTCGGCGTCACTCCCGACATCCTGGTCACCGCCAAGGGCCTCGCCAGCGGCTTCCCCCTCTCCGGCATCGCCGCTTCCGAGGAACTCATGACGAAGGCCTGGCCCGGCTCGCAGGGCGGCACCTACGGCGCCAACGCCGTCGCCTGCGCCGCCGCCTGCGCGACGCTCGACGTCGTACGCGAGGAGAAGCTCGTGGAGAACGCCGACGCCATGGGCAAGCGGCTCCGCCAGGGCCTGGAGGCCGTGGCCGACCGAACCCCCGGCATCGGGGACGTCCGCGGCCTCGGTCTCATGCTCGCCACCGAGTTCGTCACCGAGGACGGCAGTCCCGACCCGGAGACCGCCGCCCGCGTCCAGCGGGCCGCCGTGGACGAGGGCCTGCTCCTGCTGCTGTGCGGCGCCTGGAACCAGGTCGTCCGCATGATCCCGGCGCTCGTGATCGACGAGACCGGCGTCGACGAGGGTCTCCAGGCCTGGGCGAACGCCGTCGAGGCCGGAACCTCGGGAGCGTCGGACCGATGACCACCGCCACCCGCGGCCTGGCGGGGCTGACGGCCCGCATCGCCGAGCTCGCGCCCGGTCTGCGGGTGGAGACCGGACCGGGGGCCACCGGCGCCTACGCCTATGACGCCTCCAACTACCGTGTGCCGCCCCGGGCGGTGGCCTTCCCGCGGACCGCCGACGATGTGGTGGCCGTGGTGCGGGCCTGCCGTGCGGCGGGTGTGCCGGTCACGGCCCGGGGCGGCGGCACGAGCATGGCGGGCAACGCCGTCGGTGCCGGCGTCCCCTGCACCCCGCGAGACGGCCTGTGCTGCGGACTGACCTGGGTCAGCACCGGCCAACTGGGCACGGCCCGCAAGGTCATGGCCCGAACCGTCACCGCCCTCGACGACGGCGACGACCGGCCGATCATCGTCGCAGAGCCCAGCTGCGCAGCCGCCCTCAAACGCGACGTACCGGAACTCCTCGGCACCGAGGCCGCCCGGCGCGTGGCCGACCGCGTGCAGACCTTTACCGGGGCCCTGGCCGACCTCGCCGACCAGGGCTGGACCGCACCGCCCCTCCCCGAGAACGTCGTGCTCCAGACCCACTGCCACGAGTACGCCACCTTCAAGGGCCACCGCCCCGCCGACCTGCTGCGCCGCCTCGGTATACGCGGAGTCGACGAGGCCGAGGGCTGCTGCGGACTCGCCGGAAACTTCGGCTTCGAGGCCCAGCACTACGACACCTCCATCGCCGTCGCCGACCTCGCTCTGCGGCCCCGTCTGGACCGCCTCGACGGACGGCCCGTCGTCGCCGACGGCTTCAGCTGCGCCACTCAGATCGACCACCTCGCCGGCGACCGGGGCGTTCGCGCCCTGCACCTCGCCGAACTCCTCGACCCCGCCGCCGATCAGCCAGGAGAGACGACATGACCGAGGTTCTGACGCAGTTGTTCATCGGCGGTGCGTGGGTGGACGCCACCGACGGTGCCACCATGCCCGTCGACGATCCGGCGACCGGCGAGATCCTCTGCCACGTCGCCGACGCCGGCCCGAAGGACGCCCGGCTGGCCGAGGAGGCCGCCGTCGGTGCCCAGGCGGCCTGGGCCCGCACCGCGCCCCGGGCCCGCAGCGAGATCCTGCGCCGCGCCTACGAGCTCATCCTGGAGCGCACCGACGAGCTCGCCCGTCTGATGACGTCCGAGATGGGCAAGCCGCTCGCCGAGGCCCGGGGAGAGGTGGCGTACGCGGCCGAGTTCTTCCGCTGGTTCTCCGAGGAGGCCGTCCGTATCGGCGGCGGCTGCGGCACCCTGCCCGACGGCCGCAACCGCATGCTGCTCTCCCGGCGCCCGGTCGGGCCCTGCCTGCTGATCACGCCGTGGAACTTCCCGCTGGCCATGGGCACCCGCAAGATCGGCCCGGCGATCGCGGCGGGCTGCACGATGATCCTCAAGCCCGCGCCGCAGACCCCCCTGTCCAGCCTGGCGCTGGCCGGGATCCTGACGGAGGCGGGCCTGCCGGACGGCGTGCTGAACGTCGTCACCACCTCCCGTGCCGGTGAGGTGTGCGAGCCGCTGCTGCGCGGCGGGAGGATCCGCAAGCTGTCCTTCACCGGGTCCACCGCGGTCGGCCGGCTGCTGCTCGCGCAGTGTGCCGACACCGTGGTACGCACCTCGATGGAGCTGGGCGGGAACGCGCCCTTCATCGTCTTCGACGACGCCGACCTGGACGTGGCCGTGGACGGGGCGATGATCGCCAAGATGCGGAACATGGGGGAGGCCTGCACGGCGGCGAACCGCTTCTTCGTGCACCGGTCGGTGGCCGGCGAGTTCGGGCGGCGGCTCGCCGAGCGGATGGGCGCCCTCGTGGTCGGGCCCGGGACGCGCGACGGCGTCGACGTCGGCCCGCTGATCGACGCCGCCGGACGCGCCAAGGTCGCGGAGCTGGTCGCCGACGCGGTGGAGCGCGGCGCACGGGTGCTCGTCGGCGGCCGCACGCCGGAGGGGCCCGGCCATTTCTACCCGCCGACCGTGCTGGCCGGCGTCGACCCCGGCAGCCGCCTGATGGATACGGAGATCTTCGGACCGGTCGCCGCGATCCTCGCCTTCGACGACGAGGACGAGGTCCTGCGCCGTGCCAACGACACGTCCTGGGGCCTGGTCGGTTACGTCTTCACCCAGGGGCTGGACCGCGGGCTGCGTGTCAGTGAGGGCCTGGAGGTCGGCATGGTCGGCCTGAACACCGGCCTGGTCTCCAACCCGGCGGCTCCGTTCGGCGGGGTCAAGCAGTCCGGGCTCGGGCGAGAGGGCGGCCGGGTCGGGATCGACGAGTTCCTGGAGTACCAGTACCTCGCGGTGCCCGTGCGGTGACACCGGTATCCGCCCGTGCCGGCGCGCCATGTCGAGGGGTCACATGAAGAAATGAATGAGTCTTCATGTGTTCCTGTATGGTGAGTGGCCACGCGACCCCGCCAGAAGGACCCCCTGATGACCTCCACGCTCGCGCCGCATCCGGTCGAACGGGCGAAGCCCGCACGCACCGGAGAGGTGGCCCGGCGGCGTACCCGTGTCCTCGCGCTTCCCGAGGCGCGCTGGGCCGCCGCGGCCACCGTGCTCTTCCTGCTCGCGCTGCCCTTGCAGTTGACCGGCGCCCCCGCCTGGACCTGGGGCACTCTGTACGCCCTGTCGTACGCCACCGGCGGGTGGGAGCCGGGGTGGGAGGGGCTCAAGGCGCTGAAGGACCGCACCCTCGACGTGGACCTGCTGATGGTCGTCGCCGCACTGGGCGCGGCCGCGATCGGGCAGGTCATGGACGGCGCCCTGCTCATCGTCATCTTCGCCACCTCGGGTGCCCTGGAGGCCCTGGCCACGGCCCGCACCGCCGACTCCGTCCGCGGCCTGCTCGACCTGGCCCCCGCCACCGCCACCCGGATGAGCCCGGCGGGTGAGGAACAGGCCGTGCCGGTCGAGGAGCTGGAGGTCGGTGACACCGTTCTCGTACGGCCCGGCGAGCGAGTCGGAGCCGACGGACGCGTGCTGGACGGGGCGAGCGAGGTGGATCAGGCGACCATCACCGGTGAGCCGCTGCCGGTGCCCAAGGAGCGGGGCGACGAGGTCTACGCGGGCACCCTCAACGGCACCGGCGCGCTGCGGATCCGGGTCGAACGGGACGCGTCCGACTCGGTGATCGCCCGGATCGTCCGCATGGTGCAGGAGGCGTCCGAGACCAAGGCGCCCACACAACTGTTCATCGAGAAGGTCGAACAGCGCTACTCGCTGGGCATGGTGGCCGCGACCCTGGCCGTCTTCCTGGTGCCGCTCGCCTTCGGGGCGCAGCTGACCGACTCGCTGTTGCGCGCCATGACCTTCATGATCGTGGCCTCGCCGTGCGCGGTGGTGCTGGCCACCATGCCGCCCCTGCTGTCGGCCATCGCCAACGCCGGACGTCACGGTGTGCTGGTGAAGTCGGCCGTGGTGATGGAGCGGCTCGGCCAGGTGGACGCGGTCGCCCTGGACAAGACCGGCACCCTCACCGAGGGCAGCCCCCGGGTCACCGACGTGCGGCCGCTGCCCGGATCCGGCCTGGACGAGCGGGAGTTGCTGACACTGGCGGCGGCCGCCGAACGGCCCAGTGAGCATCCACTGGCCCGGGCGGTCGTGGACGCGGCCCGCGAACGTGGTCTCGACCTGCCCGACGCGCGGGACTTCACGTCCGCGCCCGGTGTGGGAGTCACCGCCGTCGCCGGCGGCCGTACGGTCGCGGTCGGCGCACCGGCCCGGCTGGCGGACGACACCGTCGGCACGGCCGTGGAACTGGAGGAATCCGGCCGTACCGCCGTCCTGGTCGTCGTGGACGGCACCCCCGCCGGACTGCTCGGCGTCGCGGACCGGCTGCGCCCGGACGCCACCGCCACGGTCGCCTCCCTCACCCGGCTCACCGGCACCGCCCCCGTGCTCCTCACCGGCGACAACCCCCGCGCCGCCGCGCGCCTCGCCGCCGAGGCCGGCATCGACGACGTGCGCGCCGGGCTGCTGCCGCAGGACAAACTGACGGCCGTCCAGGAGATGGAGAGCACGGGCCGCAAGGTGCTGGTCGTCGGGGACGGCGTCAACGACGCACCCGCCCTGGCCGCCGCGCACACCGGCATCGCCATGGGCCGGGCCGGCTCCGACCTGGCCCTGGAGACCGCGGACGCCGTCATCGTGCGCGACGAGCTCGCCGCCGTCCCCGCCACCGTCGCCCTGTCCCGCCGCGCCCGCAGGCTGGTCGTGCAGAACCTCGTGATCGCCGGGGTGTTCATCGCCGGTCTCGTCGTCTGGGACCTGGCCGGTGACCTGCCGCTGCCGCTGGGCGTC
Organism: Streptomyces sp. NPDC047880; assembly: GCF_040706515.1. NCBI lineage: Bacteria > Bacillati > Actinomycetota > Actinomycetes > Kitasatosporales > Streptomycetaceae > Streptomyces > Streptomyces sp. NPDC047880. Next base: position 106,548 of record NZ_JBEZOK010000003.1, read on the forward strand.
GCGGGTCACGAGGGCTCCACGGTCCTGGTCGGCCTGAACGGGCTGCGGCTGTTGCGGGAGGGGGCCTGGCAGCGGGCCGTGGCGGGGGGAGAGGGGTGACGAACGCCGGTCGGCGCACCGGGGCCGTGACCGGGGAAGACGGCTGACGAGCGCCGGTCAGTGCGCCGCCGGCGCGGCGCTGCTCGCCCGCACCACCAGGTCCACGGGCACCAGGGTGCCGATGCGGGGCCGCTCGCCCGGGCCGTCGATGCGGTCGGTGAGCAGCCGCAGCGCACGGGTGCCGATCTCCGCGAAGTCGGTGCGGACGGTGGTCAGCGGCGGCAGAAAGTGCGCGGCCTCGGGGATGTCGTCGTAGCCGACGACGCTGATGTCCCCCGGGGCGCACCGTCCGCCCTCGTGCAGCGCGTGCAGCAGACCGAGCGCCATCTGGTCGTTGGAGGCGAACGCCGCCCTCACCTCCGGGCGCCGGGCCGGCCGGCGGCCCAGGTCGTAGCCGGAATCGGCGCTCCAGTCCCCGACGAGGGGGTCCGGAACGGCGGCACCGGCGGCCCGCAGCGTCGACTGCCAGCTCGTCAGCCGGTGGTCGGGGGAGGTCCAGCCCGTCGGGCCCGCGATGTGCCACACCGTGGTGTGCCCGAGGCCGAGGAGATGCTGGGTGGCCTTGCGGGCGCCGGTGTGGGACTCACCGGTACCAGGGCCGTCTCGTCGTCGAGCGCGTTCTCCAGGACGACCAGGGGCGTGCCCGGGCCGGTCGCCTCCGCCAGGGGCCGGCCCGCCCACAGCCGGGGCGCGATCGCGATCACGGAGCCCGACCACAAGATCTCCCCGCGGCTCCCACGAACCCTGAAGCTCCACCAGGATTGCCCCCTTGCCGTTCGGGTACGCGAGCAGGACCGTACCCGGGGCGGATCTTGCCCCGGGCAGGCCGCACGACTGCCGCTACCAGGGAATGTGCCATGGAGACACCTGCAAACGACCCCACGCCCACGCCCGCCCAGCGGGCACTGGACGTCCTCGCCGAGAACACCGAGGACGCGGCGGCTCTGGACGCGCTCGCCAACAGCGACGTGCTCATCCCCGTGCCCGACGACGCGGCCGACGCCGACGCCGTCAATCCCTCGGCGGTGGCGCTGCCGGTGCTGGAACAGCCGGGCGGCGAACCGGTGGTGCCCGTGTTCACCTCCGAGGTGGAGATGGCCGGGCTGCTGCCGTTCGTCTCCCGCTACCGCATGGTGCCGCTCGGCGCCCTCGCCGCCCAGTGGCCGGCCGACGACCTGTCGCTCACCATCGACGGCAGCTCGGAGCACCGGCTGACGCTCACCTCGGAGGGAGTCCGCACCCTGCTGGCCCGCTAGGGACCGTGGTGAGAGTGGCGTCGTTGCCCCAAGGGCGGCCGCGCGGCGTTCGGTGCGTGATCTCGGCGTGCCGCCCGGAAGCCCTCGTACCGGGCGTACCCGGGCTTTCGGGTGGTGCGGCGAAAGGGCGTGCCGGGCGTCGCGCGGCAGGCGCCACTTTCGCCACAGGCCCTAGTGAGGGGACCGGCCCGATCCCGGACCGGTCGGCTGGCCGCCCAGCGCCCGGGTCAGCGCCGCCCGCTGCAACGGCAGCACCTCGGCGTGCAGGTCACGGCCCTTTGACGTCAGGGCGACCCACACGCCCCGCCGGTCCTCCGCGCAGACGGACCGCGACACCAGGCCGTCCTTCTCCAGCCGGGCGATCAGCCGGGACAGCGCGCTCTGGCTGAGGTGGACCCGCCCCACGAGGTTCTGCACCCGGCACTGCTCGCCCTCCTCGGGCGCGGCGGTCACGAGCATGTCCAGGACCTCGAAGTCGGACGCGCCGAGTCCGTGCGGATGCAACGCCCGGTCGATCTCGCACATCGTGCGGGCATGCGCCGACAGGATGTCCCGCCACCGTTCCTCGAGCTGTCCGCCAGCCGTACTCGCCGCCATAGGGGAACGGTAACACCGGTGCAGGGTTCAATGACCGTGCATGGACCATCTCCGGCGCGCCTGCGCCGACTCCCGTTTCACCAGCTCCGTCGGCAGGATCACGCCGCCGGATCCTCGCCCCCGATCTGCGCGAGCAGCACTCCTGGACCACGGCGGGCGGCAACGGCTGGGACCCGGCCGGCGCGACCTCCGGCGACGCCTGGGAGAACCAGGCGCTGTTCGGCTGCGACGACCACGCGCTGTCGTCGATGTCCCTTTTCCGGCACCGCTGAGCACACGGGGGAGGGCCCGCCGCCCGGACCCTCCCGGCTGTCGGGCCCGGCGCCCGAAGTCCTGCGCGGTGTAAGGCAGTTCGGTATCGGCCAAGCATGCCCGAGTACCGGACACGGCGGCCTTGGCTGCGAGACGGTGGGAGGACGCGGTGAGGGCGGAGCCGCGAGGCAGGGGCACGACATGCTGAGGACTCCCACGGACGAGACGCGGCTGCGCATCCTGGCCTGGCTGAAGGAACCCGCGACCGCGCAGGACGGTGTCACCGCGGACGCCGTCGCCGAGCGGTTCTCGTTGGCACGCCCGGTCGCCGTCACCCATCTCCGGCTTCTCGAGGCCACCGGCATGGTGCGCACCAGCAGGTCCGCGGGCCGGGTCCGCTACCACCGCGACGACATACGGATCGCTGAAGTCGCCCGCATGTTTGAAAAGGGCTGGTAGGCGACCCGGTACGCGGTATCGCTCCCGACGGTGAAGGACACGCACGCAATGGACCGGCCCACGGCACTCGTCCCCCGTCACTACGTCGCCGTGGGCCCCGGCCCCGAGGACGTGGTCGCCGACCCGCGCGGCCGCGTCCTCACCGGGGTCGCGGACGGCCGCATCCTGCGGCTCGACGCCCTCGGTGATCCGGTCGCGGTCCGCGTCGAGGTGATCGCCGAGACCGGAGGCAGGCCGCTCGGGCTCGAACTCCTCCCGGACGGCGACCTGTTGGTGTGCGACGCGACACGCGGACTGCTGCGCGTCGGCACCGGCGACGGCACCGTCCGTGTCCTCGCCGGCTCGGTGGCAGGGGAACCGCTGCGCTTCTGCAGCAACGTCGTGTCCCTCTCCGACGGCAGTGTCTACTTCACCGTCTCCAGCCGCCGCTACCCGCTGGAGAACTGGATCGGCGATATCGTCGAGCACACCGGGACGGGACGGCTGCTGCGGCTCGCCCCCGGCGGTGACACACCCGAGGTGGTGCTGGACGGGCTGCAGTTCGCCAACGGCGTCGCCGTCGGCGCGGACGAGTCCTTCCTCGTCGTCGCCGAGACCGGCGCCCGCCGGCTGCTGCGCCTGCGGCTCACCGGGCCCGAGGCCGGCCGGAGCGAGCCGTTCGCCGAGGACCTCCCGGGCATGCCCGACAACCTCTGGCGCGGCACGCCCGACGGACCGATCTGGGTCGCGCTCGCCGGGCCCCGCGTCCAGGCCCTCGACCTGCTGCACCGCAGCGCGCCCGGCGTCCGGGCCGCCGCCGCGCGCGCCGCCGTACGCGCCCCGTTCCGCCCCGTCGGCACGATCGCCCTCCAGGCCTACGACGACCAGGGCCGCGTCGTCCACCACCACGGCCGCCGCCACTCCGGCTACCGCATGCCCACCAGCGTCTGCGAAGCGGGCGGGCACCTGATCCTCGGCAGCATCTGGGAACGGGGCGTCGCCGTCTGCGAGCCGCCCGCCCCGAAGTGACCTGCGCCGACCGCCCCGGAGCGACCTGCACCGCCTGCTCCGGAGCCGACTGCACCGCCCGCCGCGAAGCGACCCTCACCGCAGCCTCGGAGTGACCCCGTTCGGCCCCGGGGTTAACCTGAACTCCGGCCGCGGCTGACGTCGCGGCGCGGCGGTGGGGCCCGCCGTACCCGAACCGCGGCGAGGACGCCGCCAACGGTCCCTACTTGCGACGGCACGCGCCCGCACGACCCCGGGCTCCCGGCGAGTAGGAGACGCACCCCATGACATCCCCCGAGAGCCTCCACGTGCGAGCCTCCACCCCGCGGCGGCCCTCCTGGCGCGCCCAGGCGCCCGTCGTCACCGTCGTGGCGCTCGGCGGGGGAGCGGGGGCGGCCGCCCGCCACGCCACCTCCCTCTGGTGGCCCACGCCCGCGGGCGGCTTCCCCTGGACGACGCTGGCCGTCAACATCGCCGGCTGCGCGGTGATCGGCGTGTTCATGGTGATCATCACCGAGATCCGGACCCCCCACCCCCTCGTCCGTCCCTTTTTCGGCACCGGCGTCCTCGGCGGCTTCACCACCTTCTCGACGTACGCCGTCGACATCCGAAGGCTCGTCGACGGCGGCCAGGCCGGCCCCGGTCTGGCCTACCTGGTCGCGACCCCGCTCGCGGCCCTCACGGCGGTGTGGATCGCGGCCGGGACGACCCGCCGCGTCCTGCAGAGGAGGCAACGATGACGAGACCGACCGGCAGGGCCCTGCGCCTGACCGTCTTCGTCGGCGAGAACGACACCTGGCACCACAGGCCCCTCTACTCGGAGATCGTCCACCGGGCCCACGCGGCCGGCCTGGCGGGCGCCAGCGTCTTCCGCGGCATCGAGGGGTTCGGCGCCTCCTCCCTGATCCACACCTCGCGGCTGCTGTCCCTGAGCGAGGACCTGCCGGTCGCCGTGGTGATCGTCGACACCGAGCCACGCGTCCGCGCGTTCCTCCCGCACCTCGACGACATCGTCACCGAGGGGCTCGTGACCCTCGACGCGTGCGAGGTGATCCGGTACACCGCTCTCGGGGACGACCCCGGCACAGCCGGTACGAAAGGTAAGAAGTCGTTGTGAACTGGCTGCTGGTCGTCTGCGGCGCGATGGTGGGAGCCCCGCTGCGCTACCTCACCGACCGGGCGGTCCAGGCGCGGCACGACTCGGTCTTCCCCTGGGGCACCTTCACGGTCAACGTCGGCGGGTCGCTGATCCTCGGCCTGCTCACCGGCGCCGCCACCCACCTCCAGCTGCTGCTCGGCACCGGCCTGTGCGGGGCCCTGACGACCTACTCGACGTTCTCCTACGAGACGCTGCGGCTGGCGGAGACCGGGGCACGGCTGCAGGCCGCCCTCAACGTCGTGCTCAGTGTGACGGCCGGCCTCGCCGCGGCCTTCGCGGGGGCCGCATTGGCGCGCATGTGAGGTGCGTCCATGAACTCCGTTCTCGTCCGGGTGTAGTAAGACGGTCCCCTCCGCTCCCGCCCCCGAGCAGAACTGGATCCCATGAGCGTCATCAGCGTCGGTCAGGCCGTCGTCCTCGGAGCCGTCGAGGGGGTGACCGAGTTCCTGCCCGTCTCCTCCACCGGCCATCTGAAGATCGTCGAGGGGCTGATGGGCATCCCCGTCGACGACGACGCCGTGGTCGGGTTCTCGGCCGTCATCCAGGTCGGCGCGATCGCCGCGGTGCTCGTGTACTTCTTCAAGGACATCGTCCGGATCGTCTCCGCCTGGGGGAGGGGCCTGCGCAACCGGGAGGAGCGTCACCACCACGACTACAAGTTCGCCTGGTGGGTCATCTGCGCGACCATCCCGATCGTCGTGGTCGGGCTCGCCGCCAAGCCGCTCATCGAGGGCCCGCTCGCCTCGCTGTGGGTGGTCGCCGGCTCGCTGATCGTCGGCAGCGGCGTGATGTGGGCGGCGGACCAGATGGGCCGGCACAAGCGCGGTGAGGACGACACCTCGTTCAAGGACGCGATGCTCGTCGGCAGCTCCCAGATCCTCGCCCTGCTCTTCCCCGGCTTCTCCCGCTCCGGCGCCACCATGTCCACCGCGCTGATCCTCGACCTGGACCGCGTCGCCGCCACCCGGCTCTCCTTCTTCCTCGGCATCCCCGCGCTGACCGGCGCCGGCCTCTATGAGCTCAAGGACGCCCTGGGTACCGGGGCTGGCGCGGCCCCGCTCGCCGTCGGCACGCTCGTGTCCTTCGCCGTGGCCTACGCCTCCATCGCCTGGCTGCTGAAGTTCGTCGCCAAGCACTCGTTCAACGCGTTCGTGATCTATCGGATCGTGGTGGGCGTGCTGCTGTTCGGGCTGCTCGGGGCGGGTGTGCTGCACGGTTGAGTGTTCTGCCGAGTGGCGCCGTCGTCTGTCTGCGGCGCCATCGTGGCTGGTCGCGCCGTTCCCCGCGCCCCTTGGGGGCCGCCCCTTGACAGCAGCTTCCGTCGCCCGGAGTATCTCTCCCGTGAACCTGTCAGACAGCCGGACAGCCGGACAGCCTGTGCGTCGCGTCAGTGCCATGGAAGCGGTGCTGGCGTACCTGCGCGGTGCCATCGAGCGGGGCGAGTACGCCATCGGCGACAAGCTCCCCTCCGAGGCGGAGCTCTGCCGCACCCTGGAGGTCTCCCGGCCCGTGCTGCGCGAGGCGCTGCGGGCCCTGCAGACCATGGGCCTGACCGTGTCCCGGACCGGCAAGGGCACCTTCGTCGTGGCCAGCACCGTCGAGGACCCCACGTTCGGCGACTACGCGGCCAGCGACCTGCTGGAGGTGCGCCGTCACGTCGAGATCCCGGTCGCCGGGTACGCGGCCCGGCGCCGCACCCCGGAGAACCTCGACCACCTGGCCCACCTGCTGGACCGGATGGAGCGGGAGACGGACACCACCGCGTGGGTCGCCATGGACACGCTGTTCCATCTCGCCGTGGCCGAGGCCGCCCAGAACCCGGTGTTCCGCCGGGTCATCGAGGAGATCCGGGACGCCCTGGCCCGCCAGTCCGCCTTCCTCAACGAGCTGGGCGGCCGCCGCGAGCAGTCCAACCGTGAGCACCGGGCGATCGTCGAGGCGCTGACCGACGGTTCCGAGAACGACGCGGTGGAGGCCATGGCCCACCACCTCGACCGCGTCGAGACGACCCTCACCGACATCGTGCGTTCCTCGCGCACGGACACCCCCATGGAAGGCGGAACCGAGGCGTGAGCGAGCAGTCCCTGCACGACGATGTGCAGAAACGTTCCATCCATGTCGATGCCGGAGACGCGGGCTACAGCAAGTCCCTGAAGTCCCGGCACGTCAACATGATCGCCATCGGCGGAGCCATCGGCACCGGCCTGTTCCTCGGCGCCGGCGGCCGTCTCGCCGACGCCGGCCCGTCCCTCTTCATCGCCTACGCGGTCTGCGGCCTCTTCGCCTTTCTCGTCGTGCGCGCCCTCGGCGAACTCGTGCTGTACCGGCCCTCCTCGGGCGCCTTCGTCTCCTACGCCCGCGAGTTCATGGGGGAGAAAGGCGCCTACACCGCCGGCTGGATGTACTTCCTCAACTGGGCGACCACCGGCATCGCCGACATCACCGCCGTCGCCACCTACACCCACTTCTGGGGCATGTTCTCCGACATACCGCAGTGGGTCATCGCGCTGATCGCGCTGGCCGTGGTGCTCACCGTGAACCTGATCTCGGTGAAGATCTTCGGCGAGCTGGAGTTCTGGTTCGCGATCGTCAAGGTCGGCGCCCTCGTCGTCTTCATGTGCATCGGTATCTTCCTGCTGGTCACCCAGCACCCCGTCGACGGCCACACCCCCGGCCCGTCCCTCATCGGTGACAACGGCGGCGTCTTCCCGCAGGGCCTGCTGCCCATGCTGCTGATCATCCAGGGCGTCGTCTTCGCCTACGCCTCCGTCGAACTGGTCGGCGTGGCCGCGGGCGAGACCGAGAACCCCGAGATGATCATGCCGAAGGCGATCAATTCGATCATGTGGCGCGTCGGCGTCTTCTACGTCGGCTCGGTCGTGCTGCTGTCGATGCTGCTGCCGTGGAACAAGTACACGGCGGGGGAGAGCCCCTTCGTGACGGTGCTGTCCAACATCGGCGTCCCGGCGGCGGGCGGCGTGATGAACCTCGTCGTCCTCACCGCCGCCATGTCCTCCCTCAACTCCGGCCTCTACTCCACCGGCCGCATCCTGCGCTCCATGGCCATGGCCGGATCCGCGCCGAAGTTCACCTCCGTGATGAGCCGCAGCCAGGTTCCCTACGGCGGCATCCTGCTCACCAGCGGCGTCTGCGTCCTGGGCGTGGGCCTCAACTTCGTCGTACCCGCCGAGGCGTTCGAGATCGTGCTGAACTTCGCCGCGATCGGCATCCTCGCCACCTGGGGCATGATCATGATCTGTCACCTCCTCTTCTGGCAGAAGACCCAGAAGGGCGAGCTGACCCGCCCGGGCTACCGGCTCCCGGGCTCTCCCTGGACCGAGATCGTGACGCTGGCCTTCCTCGCCTCCGTCCTGGTCCTCATGTACGCCGACGGCGGCGCGGGACGCACCACCGTGCTGTGCCTGCCGCTGATCGTCGGTGCCCTGGTCGCCGGATGGTTCGGCATCCGCGGCCGTATCGCACACAAGTCCCCCAGCGGAGCCGACGCGTGAGGAACGCGCCGCTCCCCGAGAAGCAGGCAGTGATGTACAGCAGTTCTCTCGCGGACGCACCCCTTGTCCGTGAACCCCTCCACGCCCCCGTCGCCCACCTCGTCCGCGGCGGAATCACCGAAGGCATCCACTACGGCTCCGTCGTCGTCCTCGACGCCGACGGAGAGGTCCGGCTCCAGATCGGGGACATCGAGGCCGCCTTCTACCCGCGCTCCGCGATCAAGCCCGTCCAGGCCGTGGCCATGGTCCGGGCCGGGCTGCCCCTCGACGGCGAGCTGCTGTCGCTGACCGCCGCCAGCCACTCCGGCGAGGAACGCCACCTCGCCGGAGCCCGGCGCATCCTCGAACTCGCCGGGCTCACCGAGGACCACCTGCGCAACGTCCCGGACCTGCCGTTCGACCCGGTCGTCCGGGACGCCTGGGTGCGCGAGGGCCGGCTGCCCTCACGGCTCGCCCAGAACTGTTCCGGCAAGCACGCGGCCATGCTCTACACCTGCACCCTCAACGGCTGGCCCCTGGAGGACTACCTCGACCCCGGCCACCCGCTCCAGCAGGCCATCGCCGAGATCGTGGAGGACCTCACCGGGCAGCGCATCGCCCAGGTCACTGTCGACGGCTGCGGCGCGCCCCTGTTCTCCCTCACCCTGCACGGACTGGCGCGGGCCACCGCCCGGATCGTCACCGCCGCGCCGGGCACGCCCGAGGCCCGGGTCGCCGACGCGATGCGCGAACACGCCGAGATGGCTTCCGGGTCCGGGCGGGACGTCGCCGCGCTGATGCGGGCCGTGCCGGGGCTGCTCACCAAGGACGGCTTCGAGGGCGTGCAGGTCGCTGCGCTGGCCGATGGGCGGGCCGTGGCGGTGAAGATCGCGGATGGTGCGAACCGGGCCCGTGTGCCGGTGACCGCTGCGGCGTTGGCCCGGGCGGGCGTCGACCCGGGACTGCTCACCGAGTTCCAGGGCGAGCCGCTGCTGGGCGGTGGCCGGGAGGTCGGGCGAGTGCGGCCCGTTCGCTCGCTGGAGCCGGTCGCCGGTTCGGCCCGCGCCTGACGCCGTGCCCGATCCCGCCACCGGCGGCCGCGGGCCGCACGGGGCTGGTCGCGCAGTTCCCCGCGCCCCTGAGGGGCGCGCCACCACCCTCACTCTCCCTCAGAAAGAGGACCCTCACCGTCATGACCGCCGCCACCCGCTCCGAGCACGATCTGCTCGGTGACCGTGACGTTCCCGCCGAGGCGTACTGGGGTGTGCACACCCTGCGGGCCACGGAGAACTTCCCCATCACGGGCATGACCATCTCCGCCTACCCGCACCTGATCGACGCCCTCGCCGCCGTCAAGGAGGCCGCCGCCCTCGCCAACGAGGAACTCGGCCTGCTGGAGCCGAGGAAGGCCGCCGCCATCGTGGAGGCCTGCCGGGAGATCCGTGACGGCAAGCTGCACGACCAGTTCGTCGTGGACGTCGTGCAGGGCGGCGCCGGCACCTCCACCAACATGAACGCCAACGAGGTCGTGGCGAACCGGGCGCTGGAACTGCTCGGCCACGCCAAGGGCGAATACCGGTACCTGCACCCCAACGAGGACGTCAACCTCGGCCAGTCCACCAACGACGTCTACCCGACCGCCGTCAAGATCGCGACGGTGTTCGCGGTGCGCGGGCTGCTCGACGCGATGTCCGTCCTCCAGGACACGTTCGCCCGCAAGGCCGTCGAGTTCCGCGACGTGCTCAAGATGGGCCGCACCCAGTTGCAGGACGCGGTGCCCATGACGCTGGGCCAGGAGTTCTCCGCGTACGCCGTGATGCTGGACGAGGACCGGTCCCGGCTCGCCGAGGCCGTCCAGCTGATCCATGAGATCAACCTCGGCGCCACCGCGATCGGCACCGGCCTCAACGCACCCGCCGGATACGCCGAGGCCGCCCGCCGCCACCTCGCGGCCATCACCGGACTGCCCCTGGTGACCGCGGCCAACCTGGTCGAGGCGACCCAGGACTGCGGCGCCTTCGTGCAGATGTCCGGCGTGCTCAAGCGCATCGCGGTCAAGCTGTCCAAGAGCTGCAACGACCTGCGGCTGCTGTCCTCCGGGCCGCGCGCCGGCCTGGGCGAGATCAACCTGCCGCCGGTGCAGGCCGGCTCGTCCATCATGCCCGGCAAGGTGAACCCGGTCATACCCGAGGTCGTCAACCAGGTCGCCTTCGAGGTCATCGGCAACGACGTCACCATCACCATGGCCGCCGAGGCCGGACAGCTCCAGCTCAACGCCTTCGAGCCGATCATCCTGCACTCCCTGTCGGAGTCCATCACGCATCTGCAGAGCGCCTGCCTGACCCTGGCCGAGCGCTGCGTCTCCGGCATCACCGCCAACACCGAGGCACTGCGCGCGAGCGTCGAGAACTCCATCGGCCTGGTCACCGCCCTCAACCCGCACATCGGCTACACGGCCGCCACCGACATCGCCAAGGAGGCCCTAGCCACCGGCCGGGGCGTGGCCGAACTGGTCCTGGAGAAGGGCCTGCTCCCCGCCGAGACCCTCGCCGGCCTGCTGCGCCCCGAGGTCCTGGCAGGCAGCGGCCAGGCCCCGGCCTGACCCACGAGAGCGCACCGGGACCGGCGGAGGGACAATGGCGATCATGACGTCGACGACGACCTTCCAGCCGGTCCTGGAGCGCATCGCCGAGGAGATCGAGCGGACCCCCGGCCGCGGCAGGCCCGCCGACTACATCCCTGCGCTCGCCGCCCGCGACCCGCGCAGCTTCGGCATGGCCGTCGCCGAGCCGGACGGCACGGTGTACGGGGTGGGGGACTGGCGGGAGCCGTTCTCCGCCCAGTCCCTCACCAAGGTCTTCACCCTCGCCCTCGACCTGGCCCGCGAGGGTGACGTCCTGTGGGAGCACGTGGGCCGCGAGCCCTCCGGCAACCCCTTCAACTCCCTCGTCCAGCTGGAGTACGAGAACGGCATCCCGCGCAACCCGTTCATCAATGCGGGCGCCCTCGTCGTCACCGACCGGCTGCACACCCGTACCGGGGACGCGTCGGGTGAACTGCTGGCGTTCCTGCGGGCCGAGAGCGGCAACCCAGACCTGGGCTTCGACCAGGAGGTCGCCGCGTCCGAGACCGCCCACGGCGACCGCAACGCCGCGCTCGGCCACTTCATGGCGTCCTACGGCAATATCGACAACCCCGTGCCGACGTTGCTGGAGCAGTACTTCCGGCAGTGCTCGATCGCCGCGTCCTGCGCCGATCTTGCCCTCGCCACGGGCTTCCTGGCCCGGCACGGCGTCCGCGCCGACGGCACCCGTCTGCTCTCCCGCAGCCAGGCCAAGCAGATCAACGCGATCATGCTGACCTGCGGCACGTACGACGCGGCGGGCGACTTCGCCTACCGCGTGGGCCTGCCCGGCAAGAGCGGCGTCGGCGGCGGGATCATCGCGGTCGTACCCGGCCACTGCACCCTGTGCGTGTGGAGCCCGGGCCTGGACGAGCGGGGCAACTCGGTGGCGGGCGTGGCGGCCCTCGACCGGTTCACCACCCTGACCGGCCTGTCGGTGTTCTGACCGCCGGTCTCATCCCGTCCGGGGCCCGGGACGCTCAGCCGAGGAACTCCTCCAGCATCGGCAGCAGCAGTTCCGTGCGCCGCATGAGCGCCATGTGGGTGGTGGCCGGGAGCACCGCCAGCCGGGCGTCGGGGATCAGGTCACGCATCTCGGCGGCGTGCTCGACGCGCAGGAAGTCCGTGTCGCCGAGCACCAGGAGCGTGGGCGCGGCCAGGCCGCGCAGGTCGTCCGCGGTCCAGGGCAGCGGGGCGTGCGCCGCCGTCCCGCACTTGGCCATGAAGTCCGCGAAGTGCCCGGGGTCCGGCGCGACGGCCGCGTAGGCGTCGGCCATCTCCTGGAAATCCGCCGGGCTCGGCAACCGCGGCGAGGCGTACTCCGGATCCCGGACCTCCTCGTAGTAGCCGTCCTGCCGGTAGTGGGTGGCGGCGAGGACCAGCCGTCCCACGCGCTCGGGGTGGCGCACCGCCACTTCCAGGGCGGTCAGGCCGCCCAGGCTGAACCCCAGGAAGTCCGCCCGGTCGATGCCCAGCCCGTCCAGCAGCCCGACCACGTCCGAGGCGAGGCCGGGCACGCTCATCTCCCGCTCGATGTCGGCCGTGTGCCCGTGGCCCTGCAGCTCGGGAGCCACGACCCGGCGCGCGGCCGCGAGCGCCGGCAGGACGGCCCCGAAGGACAGGCCGATCGTGAGCACACCGCCGTGCAGCAGCACCAGGGGCCGGTGCCCGCTGTCGGCGCCGTGCAGCTCGTAGTACATCTCCAGGCCGTTGACCTTCACGTACGCCGAGGTGCTGGTCATGGGGTCACGTCCGTTCGTCGGTCCGCTGATGCCGGTAGGACTCCAGCCCTGGCGGGAACTCATCGGCCGGTCCGCACCGGCCGGTCACGAGCAGGCCGCCCCGCGGAGAGGGGAGCGTCCCCTATCGGCCATCCGCCGTTGACACGCTGCCCACGTGTTGGCCATGGCTTTCCCCGTCGTTCTCCGCCGCTGCCAGGTGATCGGCCTGGCCGGAAGCGCCTGCCTCGCCCTGGGCGGTGAGACGGCCGGCGCCCTGCCCGTGGCGGACCTTCTCCACCCGGCCTCCGCCCGCGCCGTCCTCGGCGTGGTCGGCGTGTACTTCGGCGTCGTCCTGCTGACAGCGGCCTGGCTGCAGCTGGGCCGGCTGGTGCGCGGGCCGGGACCACCGGAGCCCCGCTCCCTGCTGCTCGTCCTCGCCACCTGGGCGGCCCCGCTGCTCCTCGCCCCGCCGCTGTTCAGCCGGGACGTCTACAGCTACCTCGCCCAGGGGGCGATGGTCGAGGCGCACCTGGACGTCTACGCGCACGGTCCGGCCCGGCTCGGCGGTCCCCTCGCCGACGAGGTGGCCCCGCTCTGGCGGCACACCGGCGCCCCGTACGGCCCGGTGTTCCTCGCCGTCGCGGGGGCGCTGTCGGCTCTGACCCGCGGTGAACTGCCCGCCGGGCTGTTCGGGATGCGGCTCGTCGCTCTCGCCGGCGTGGCCCTGATGGCGGCCGCGCTGCCCCGGCTCGCCCGGCACTGCGGCGCCGATCCGTCTGCCGCGCTGTGGCTGGGCGCCCTCAACCCGCTCGTCCTGCTGCACCTGGTCGCGGGCGCCCACAACGACGCCGTCATGCTGGGCCTGCTCGGCGTCGGCCTGGTGGCCGCGCTCGGCCGGTGGCCGGTCCTCGGCGCCGTCCTCGTCACCCTCGCCGCCCTGGTCAAGGCGCCCGCGGCACTGGGTCTCGCCGCCGTCGCCGCCCTCCAGGTGCGGGCGGGACACGGCGCGGCGAAGGCCCTCGTCACGACGGCCGTAGCGGCGGCGGGGACCACCGCCGCGGCGACGGCCGTGGCCGGGACCGGATACGGCTGGGTCGGCGCCCTGAACACCCCCGTCTCCCCGCAGAACTGGGCCCTGACCACTCTCCTCGGCCGCGTCACCCGGGCCCTGCTGGAGCACCTCGGCAGCGATCTCGCGCCCCTGGCGCTCCCCGCCTGGCACGCGCTGGGCGTCGTGGCCGCCGTGATCGCGATCGCGCTGATCTGGCTCCGGCTGCGCCTCAGGCCGGTGTACGCGCTCGGCCTGTCCCTGGCAGCGGTCGCCGCGCTCGGGCCGGCGATCCGCCCCTGGTACGCCCTGTGGGGCGTGTTCCTCATCGCCGCCGCCACACCCAGTACGTCCGTACGCCACCGTACGGCGGCCGTCACCGGCGTGCTCGCACTGAGCGTGCTGCCCGGCGGCGGCGCGGACACCGGGCAACTCGTGCCGGCCGTCTTGGGCGGCGCACTCGCGCTCGTCGTGCTGGTGCAGGCCCACCGGGCCGAACTCGCCCCGGCGCCGGGAGGCGGGGCATGACCCCGGCCCTGCCCCGCACCGACCGGGGCCGGCTGCTGCTGGTGCTCGCCCTCGCCACGCTGGTGACGGTCTTCACCGCGACCGTGCCGCTGCTGCGCGACTGGTTCGACCTGCGCGTCTACCACGGCAGCATCGACTCCTGGGTCCACCACGGCGGCCGCCTCTACGACTACCGGGTGCCCGGCACCACGTACGGCTTCACCTACCCGCCGTTTGCCGCGGTCGCCATGCTGCCGATGGCCCTGCTGGGGCTGCACACCGCGATCGCCGTGGCCCTGCTGCTCAACCTGACAGCCCTGGCCGTGATCCTGCGGCTGCTCGCCGGACCGGACCGGCGGCGCCACGGCTGGTTCGGCTGGGCCCTGACTGTCTGTCTGCTCGCCCTGTTCGAACCGCTCCGCGACACCTTCAGCTTCGGCCAGGTCAACCTGCTGCTGCTGGCGCTCGTCCTCACCGACGCGACGCTGCTCGCCACCGGGCGCGGACGCCTGGCGGGCGTCGGCATCGGTCTCGCGGCGGCGATCAAACTCACGCCCGCGCTGTTCATCGGTCTGCTGCTGGTGGCCGGACGCCGGCGCGCGGCTGTCGTCGCCACGGCCGTGGCCCTCGGTGCCATGGCCCTCGCCGCCTGGGTGGACCCGGACGCGTCGCGCTTCTACTGGACGGAGGCGCTGTGGGACACCGACCGGGTGGGACGCCTCGGTTACGTCTCGAACCAGTCGGTGCAGGGCATCCTGGCCCGGCTCGGCGAACCGGACCGCGCGGTGTGGGCCCTGGCGGTGCTGCTGATCCTCGGCGTGTGGGCGGTGCGGGCCCGCCGGGCGGTCGCGGCGGGGGACTGGACGGCGGCGTTCGCCCTGACCGGTCTCGCCGCCTGTCTCGTCAGCCCGATCACGTGGGTGCACCATCTCGTGTGGCTGCTGCCGTCCTTCGCCGTGCTGGTCCGCGCGGGACGCCTCCGGGTGGCGGGCGCCCTGTACGCCGTGCTGTGCACGAGCGTGGTGTGGCTGTGGTTCGACGACGCGTCCGGCGTCGACGGGTTCCTGGGCGGCAACACCTACGCCTGGATCACCCTGGGCCTGCTGCTGTGGCTGCCGGTGGGTCAGCTCCGCCGGGGTCTGCGGACCGGAAGCCGCAGCACCAGCACCACGACGGCCGCGCCCGTACCGGCGGCACCCGCGATCATCCCCGCCTCCGTCCAGACGGACCCGTGCTTCTCCGGCACGGCCGCCGCGACCGCGGGCGGCGTCGTCACGACCGGCCGCGCTGACGTGCCCGGCGCGCCGAGCGAGCCCACCGCCTCGACCCTCCCGGCCGACCTGAAGCCCCAGTCGAGCAGCGAACGGGCCTCCTCGTACACGGCGGACCCGCCGCCCTCCTGAGGGTTCATCACCGTCACGACCAGGGTGCGCCCGTCCCGGCGGGCCGCCGCGACGAGCGTGCTGCCCGCCTTGGAGGTGTAGCCGTTCTTGATGCCGATCAGCCCCCGGTACGGCTTCACCCCCTTGGCGCCGCTCAGCAGCCGGTTGGTGTTGAGGATCGGGTACGACCCTTTGCCGCCGTCGGGGAACGTGGCCTCGACGGTGGCGCAGTACCGGGCGAAGTCGCGGTTGTGCAGCCCCACCCGGCCGAACACGGCCAGGTCGTACGCCGACGACACCTGACCCGGTGCGTCGTAGCCGTCGGGTGACACCACGTGGGTGTCACGGGCGCCGAGAGACCGGGCCTTGGCCTGCATCCGCTGGGCGGTGACCCGCCAGCCGCCGTTGAGCTCGGCCAGGACGTGCACGGCGTCGTTGCCCGAGTTGAGGAAGACGCCGCGCCACAGGTCGGCGATCCGGTACGTGTGGCCCTCGACGACCCCGACCAGGCTGCTGCCGGCGCCGATGCCCCGCAGCTCCCGCTCGCGGACCGTGTGCCGGACGCCCGCAGGCAGCCCGGGCAGCACGGTGAGGGCGAACAGCGTCTTCAGGGTGCTGGCCGGGGGCAGCTTGCGGTGCGCGTTGTGGGCGGCCAGCACCTCTCCGGTGCGGGCGTCGGCCACCAGCCAGGACAGCGCGGAGACCTTCGGGAGGCGTGCGACTCCGGTACGCGGGCGGACCTGGGTGCCGGGTCGGTACAGCAGCGAGGGGTGCGGGCCCGAGGCCCTCGGCCCGCCCGGTGGAGTGGGCTCCGCCCCGCCGGGGTCGGCCGCCGCTCCGGGCGTCAGCGCCAGAAGCCCTGCCACGCAGAGCGCACCGGCCGACACGGCCACCCGGGAAGAGAATCCGTTGATCATACGGTCAACGTAGAAACGGAGATGCTCCACGCGGCGACGACGGGCCCGCACTCCCCGCGCTAGCACCCGGATGGATGATCTCCCGTGCTCGACTCCCGGCCGTCCGCCGCGCCCTCGGCGGTCACCCCTCCGCGGAGACCGGCGAGCCCTGGGCCGTCGCCGTCGCCGTCGCCGTCGGCGAGGGGAGGTGGATCGCGTCCTGAGCGGGGCCTGAGGCGCCTGGCGTGGTCGGGCAACAGCACCGCGCAATACCGGTGCCGCCCGATTGATGGTCGAAACCGTGGAGGGACGCGTGTCCTCGACTGCTCGGTGACTCCCCGGGCAGGACGCGGTGGCGTCAGCCCGAGGGCAGTGTCGGCTGGATGCGCCGCAGGAACGTCGCGTTGTCCGGTGACTCGCGCATCCGTTCCAGCAGGGTCTCCAGGCCGCCCTGCCCGTCCCGGCCCTGCAGAACGCGCCTCAGGCCGTGGATGGCCGTCAACTCGGCCGGGTGTAGCAGGAGTTCCTCACGACGGGTGCCGGAGAGGGTGATGTCGACGGCCGGGAACACACGGCGGGACGCCGGGTCCCGGCTCAGCCGGAGTTCCATGTTGCCGGTGGACTTCAACTCCTCGAAGTAGAAGTCGTCGGCCCGCGAACCGGTCTCCACCAGGGCGGTCGCGAGGACCGTGAGCGACCCGCCCTCCTCGGCCGACCGGGCGGCGCCGAAGAACCGCTTGGGGCCGGTCAGCGCGGACGCGTCGACGCCCCCGGTGAGGATGCGGCCACCGGAGGCGGCGGCGTTGTTGTGCGCCCGGCACAGCCGCGTCAGCGAGTCGAGCAGGACGACGACGTCCTCGCCGGCCTCGACGAGCCGCTTGGCGCGCTCGATCACCAGGTCGGCGAGCGCGATGTGCTGCTTGGCGCTGCGGTCGAAGGTCGAGGCGTACACCTCGCCCCGCACGCAGCGCCGCATGTCGGTGACCTCCTCGGGCCGCTCGTCGAGCAGCAGCAGCATCAGCCGGCACTCGGGGTGGTTGCCGGTGACGGCGGCGGCGAGCTGCTGGAGGAGGACGGTCTTGCCGGTCTTGGGCGGGGCCACGAGGAGCCCGCGCTGGCCCTTGCCGACGGGTGCGATCAGGTCGACGACGCGTCCGGCGAGGCCGGCCGCCGGGTGTTCGAGCCGCAGCCGCTCGTGCGGGTGCAGCGGCGTCAGGTCCCGGAAGTGGCGCCGTCCGTGCGGAGTGCCGGGCGCACGGCCGCCGACGCGTGCGACATCGGTCAGGGCGCGCCGGTCGCCGGTCACGCCCTCGACGAGGTCGCCCTTGCGCAGGCCGTACCGGCGGATCAACGCGGGGGAGACGACGGCGTCGGCGGGAGAGGGCAGGCAGTTCTCGCCGCGCAGGTGCCCCTTGCCGTTCGTGTCGATGTCGAGGACACCGGACACGGTCCGTTCGGGGGACTGCTGCTGGGCGGATGGGGTGTCAAGTGTGGTGGTCATGGTGGTGTGTGTCCTTTCACGGACGGCAGGCATGGGACATGCGAGGAAGGGGGGAGAGCCGCGAGGGGAGGGCCGGTGGCACGCCTCCGGGCGGCGGGGGAACAGCACCTCGGATACGACGAACACGTCGTGGTGCTGGAGAGAAAGAGAGAGCGAAGCAACAGCACCGGCGCCCAGCAACAGGGGCGTGCACAAGTGCTGTTCGCATTATACCAGCGAAAGCGGTGGAGGCACGTAGCTACCTCAACGCGTGGCCAGCAGCCCGTACAGCAGCGGAATGCGCGGCTCGGGCAGCCGCCACCAGCCGGACTCCGTGCGGACCATCCGGGGCCACCGCGGCCAGGGAAGCTCGTCGCCCTCCCGCAGTCGCCGCACGGAGAGTCCCGCACCCGTCAACGCGTTCACGACCTCGCCCATTCCGTGCGGCCACTCGTAACTGTCCGTCGCGCCCTCGAGGGCCGGGCCGTCCGTGTAGGTGTGGGTCCCGTCGCGGTGCACCGGGCCGGCACCGCCCAGGTAGTCGTGGCGCAACAGCAGCTCGGGCCCCTCGCCCGGGCCGGGCTTCGGCCCGAGCGCGTTGAGCAGGGGGTGGAACTCGACGACGTACAACAGGCCGCCGGGACGCAGGAGCCGGGCGATGATCTCCGCCCACCGGCTGAGGTCGGGGAGGTAGCACAGGGCACCCTTGCCGGTGTAGACGACGTCGAACCGCCGCCCGTCCAGCGCCTCGACCGCGTCGTACACGTTCGCCCGGACGTACGTCACGTCCGCTCCGGCCTTCGCCGCGATGTCCCGGGCGGCCGACACCGACGCCTCGGAGAAGTCGAGGCCGACGGCCCGGGCGCCGCACCGCGCGAAGGCGATCGTCTCCGTGCCGAGGTGACACTGGAGGTGCAGCACGTCACGACCGGCGAGCTCGCCGAGGTCCTCCCACTCGAACGGGGCGAACCAGCGCCCGGGGTCGAGGTCCTGGCCGAGACCGTAGAAGCGGCTGCTGAGATGGACGGGCGTGCGGGCGTCCCAGTTCGCCTGGTTGGCCCGCATCAGCCGCTCGTGCTCGACGGACGTCATGGGGACATCCAACCGCGAACCGGCCGCCCGTGCCGGGAGAACGCGGGAACGGAAGCGGGACGTGGCGCTCAGACCGAACGGGAGCGCGCCTCCTCGGCGATCCGCTCGAACTGCTCACCCATGGCCGCCGCGAGAGCCTGGGCCGCCGACAACGGGCGGACCATGACGGTGAATTCGTCGATGAGTCCGTCCTCGTCGACATGGATGAAGTCGCAGCCGTTGATCTCCCGGTCGCCCACGCGTGCGGTGAAGACCAGGGCGGAGTCACGGCCGCCCGCGTCGTTGATCTCGCGCACGTAGCGGAAGTCCTGGAAGACCCCGGAGACGGCGCGCAGGATCGCCGCCGTGATCGCCTTGCCGCCGTACGGCTTGAACACGACCGGACTGGTGAAGACGACGTCCGGCGCCAGCAGCGCCTCGGCGGCGTCGAGGTCGAGCTTCTCGATCGCCTCACGGAATGCACGCATCGAACCGCCTTGGTCAATTTGTTGAATAGGTGCAGAGTAGAATAATCATCCGTTGGTACGGTGTCCACATGTCTCTCAAGTACGCCGTGCTGGCGGCCCTCCTGGAGGGCGAGGCCTCGGGGTACGAGCTGTCCAAGGTGTTCGACGTGTCGCTGGCCAACTTCTGGGCCTCGACTCCCCAGCAGCTCTACCGCGAACTGGAGCGCCTCGCGCAGGACGGACTCATCGAGGCGAGGGTGGTGCGCCAGGAACGGCGGCCCGACAAACGGATGTTCACGCTGACCGAAGCCGGCCGCCGGGACCTGGACGCGTTCGCCGCCACGCCGCCCCGGCGGCCCACCGCCATCCGCGACGAACTCCTCATCAAGATCCAGGCCATGGACGGCGTGGACCCGGACGCCACGCGTGTGCTGGTCGAGGAGCGCGAGGCGTGGGCCCGCGGCAAACTCGCCCGCTACCGGCGGGTGCGGGAACGCCTCCTGGCAGGCCGCACCGAGACCGAGTACCTCCGGGAGGCCGACCGCGTCGGCCCCTACCTCACGCTGATGGGCGGCATCTCCTTCGAGGAGGAGAACGTCCGCTGGTGCGAGCGCGTACTCACCATCTTGCGGCAGCGGGCTCCCCTAGGCTGAGCCGATGTTCAGCCCCGAAGGCCCCAGCGTGCGCGAACTCGCCGTCCAGGCGCTGTCGTCCGTCGAGCACGGCTACGACCTCCTCGCGCCGAAATTCGACCACACGCCGTTCCGGACACCCGACGTGATCCTCGACGCCGTCGGCTCGGTACTGCGAAGGACCGGGCCCTTCGACGCCGGACTCGATCTGTGCTGCGGTACCGGGGCTGGCGTCGGTGTGCTGGCGCGGGTGTGCCGGGAGAGGGTCACCGGCGTCGACTTCAGCGCGGGCATGCTCGACGTCGCGCGCGGGCGGGTCGGGCCGCCGGGCCCGCCGGTCTCGTGGGTCCGGGCCGACGCCCGCGCGCTGCCCTTCGGGCCCGCCTTCGACCTGGTGGTCAGTTTCGGGGCCTTCGGGCATTTCCTGCCCCGCGAGCTGCCCGGGCTGTTCGCCCAGGTCCGTTCCGTCCTGCGGCCGGGCGGCTGCTTCGCCTTCCCGCTGGTCGCCCCGCCCCGCCCGGGCTCGCCCGGCTACTGGGCGCTGCTCGGCTTCGACACCGTGATGCGGGTGCGCAACGCGCTCTGGCGGCCTCCGTTCGTCATGTACTACCGCGCGTTCCGCCTGGCGGACGTGCGACGCGAACTCACGGAGGCCGGCTTCCGGGTGGAGCTGTGCGCCCTGCCGGAATTCGGCCTGCGGCCGGATGGCAGCCCGCGGGTGCGTCTGGTCATGGCGCGGCTGCCGGACGCGGCCCGGGCGCAGGCGTGAGGGTCAGCCGCGCAGGAACTTCAGCAGGTCGTCGTTGAACGCCTTCTCGAAGTCGCCGACCAGGCCGTGCGGGGCGCCCGGGTACACCTTGAGCGTCGCGTCCTCGACGAGCTCGGAGGTCCGGTGGGCCGAGGCGGCGATGGGCACGATCTGGTCGTCGTCCCCGTGCGCGACGAGCGTCGGTACGTCGATGCGCCGCAGGTCCTGCGTGAAGTCGGTCTCGGAGAACTGCTCGACGCAGTCGTAGGCACCCTTCAGGCCGACCTGCATGCTCCACCGCCAGAAGGCCCGCCGCATGCCCTCCGAGACGGCCGCGCCGGGCCGGTTGAAGCCGTAGAAGCTCTCGCTCAGCTCCCAGTAGAACTGCGAGCGGTCCGCCGCCACGCCCGCGCGGATCCCGTCGAAGACCTCCTTCGGCGTGCCCTGCGGATTGGCCTCCGTCCGCAGCATGAGCGGCGGCACCGCCCCCAGCAGCACGGCCTTGGCGACCCGCGCGGTCCCGTGCCGCCCGATGTAGCGGACCACCTCGCCGCCGCCGGTGGAATGCCCCACCAGGACCGCGTCGTGGAGGTCCAGTGCCTCGATCAGCTCGGCCAGGTCGTCGGCGTACCGGTCCATGTGGTTGCCCCGCCAGGGCTGGCCCGAGCGGCCGTGCCCGCGGCGGTCGTGGGCGATCGCCCGGAAGCCGTGCTCGGCGACCAGCCGGGCCTGACCGTCCCACGCGTCCGCGTTGAGGGGCCAGCCGTGACTGAACACCACGGGCTGCCCCTCGCCCCAGTCCTTGTAGTAGAGCTCGGTGCCGTCGGAGGTCGTGAACATGGTCATGGGGATCCTCTCGGGACTCGCCGGGGAAGCCGTGCCGTCTCTCGATGATCTCCGTCATCTCCGCCGGCCCGCGTCGGCAGTCCGCCGAACGGGTGAGCGACGACTGCCGGCCGCGGGCGGCGCCTCCCGGCCCGGCAGGGGACGACCGGAACCGTCCCGCGTTCACAACGCGCTGTACAGGGCGTCGATCAGGGCCGTCTTGCGTGGGTCGTCGGCGATGCGGGGCCCCATCCGGTTCATCACATAGCCCAGGGACACCCCTGCTTCGGGGTCCGTGAGCCCACAGGAGCCGCCGAAGCCGTCGTGTCCGAAAGCGCGCGGGTTGGGTCCGTACGAGCCGGCGGGGCCGCTGAGCCAGAGCCCGAGACCGGCCTCCGTCTCGTGCTCGAAACCCGCGCCGAGCACCAGGTCCCGGCAGCGGCCCTGCCCCTCGCGCACCCGCTCGGCCGCCTCGGGCGACAGCAGGCGGTGGCCCCCGTGGGTGCCGGGACCCGCGAAGACGCCGTACAGCCCGGCGACGGCACGCGCGGTACCGTGCCCGTTCGCCGCCGGGATCTCCGCGGCCCGCCACTGCGGGGTGTTCGCCGTGGCGGCGGACACCGCCGGGTTGGTCAGCGCGGCGACGGCCGCCGGCGCCAACTGGGCGAAGACCGTGGCCTGTTCACTGCCACCCATGGCCGGCGCCTGAACCAGCTCGGCCGCCCGGCCGGAGTCCTCTTCCGGCAGCCCGATGCGGAAGTCCAGGCCGAGCGGGCCGGTCACCTCTCGCTCCAGGAAGGCCCCCGGCCCGAGTCCCGACACCCGGCGTACGACCTCGCCGACCAGATGACCGTAGGTCAGCGCGTGGTAGCCGGACCGGGTGCCCGGTTCCCACCAGGGCTCGGTCGCCGCGAGCCGCTGCGTGGTCAGCTCCCAGTCGCAGAGCTGCTCCAGTGAGTGCGACTCCCGCAGCCCCGCCAGACCGGCGCGGTGGGACAGCAGATGCCGGACGAGGACCTTCTCCTTGCCCGCCGCCGCGAACTCGGGCCAGTACCGGGCCACCGGCGCGTCCAGGTCCAGCAGCCCCCGGTCGGCGAGGATGTGCGCGCACAGCGCCACCGGCCCCTTGGAGGTGGACCACACGTTGACCAGGGTGTTTCGCTCCCACGGGCGGGAGCGCGCCGCGTCCGCCCAGCCGCCCCACAGGTCCACCACCGTCCGGCCGCCGACGGTGACGGCCACCGCGGCGCCCAGTTCACCGCGCTCCCGGAAGTTCTCCTCGAACGCCTCGCGCACCGCCGTGAAGCGCGCGTCGCAGTGACCGCGCACCTGTGTCCCGAACTCGGACATGAGCCCCCTCCGCCGACCGTCCCGGGCCCGGCACCACGCGTCGCGGCCCGGGCGCGATGAACGTACCGACTGGTCGGACCGTGCGGAAGTGCGGCGGAGGGAAACGGCCGGATCAGATGTACGAGCGCATCCAGCGCAGTTTGACCGCCTGCTGGAAGGGCCCGCCGCCCTCGTGGTCGTTGAAGTCGTAGACCTCGATCGCCTTGTCGTCATGGGCCCAGGCGTTGAAGGCCGCGAAGACGGTCGACGGCGGGCAGGTCTGGTCCTCCAGGGCGGCCGAGAACAGCGCGGGGGCCCGGCCGCGGGCGGCGAAGTGGACGCCGTCGAAGTACGACACCGTGCGCAGGGCATCCTCGGTACGGCCGCGGTGGGTCTTGAGATAGAGGCCGATCTCCCGGTACGGGTGCCGGTCCGTGAGCGTCGCCGCGCGCGGGAAGTCGCACAGGAACGGCACGTCGGGCGCGATGCCCGCCAGGTCCGGGACCAGACCGCCGACCGCGATCGTGATGCCGCCGCCCTGGCTCGAACCGACCGCCATCGTGCGCGCCGGGTCGGTCAGGGGGTGGGAGCGGGCCGCCTCCACGGCACGCACCGCGTCCGTGTAGACCCGGCGGTAGTAGTAGTTCTCCGGGGCGTCGATGCCGCGGGTCATGAAACCGGGGTACGCGGGCGCGCCGCCCACCGGGTCCGCCGTGCCGCCGCCCCCGCCCCAGGCGCTGCCCTGCCCACGGGTGTCCATCACGAAGTGCGCCCGGCCCGAGGACGCCCACAGCAGGTGCTCGTGGGGGAGTCCGCGCCCGCCGCCGTAGCCGATGAACTCCACGACCAGCGGCAGCGGGCCGTCCGCGCCGGCCGGGAGCGTCAGCCAGCCCTTGACCGGGTGACCGCCGAAGCCCGCGAACGTCACGTCGAACACCTGCACCGTGGTCAGGCCCGTGTCGACCGGTTCGAAGCGGGCGCCCAGGTCGTGCAGACGCGCCTCCTGGAGGGTCATGGACCAGAAGGCGTCGAAGTCCTCCGGCTCGTCGGCCGCGCTGCGGTATTCACGGAGCTCGTCGAGCGGAAGGTCGAACAGGGCCATGCGGGACCGCCTTGGGTGGGAAGCAGCTACGGGGCCGTGCGGATGATCACCCTACGGGTGGGGTCGGAGGGCGGGCCAGGCATGTGCCGGATGCCCGGGGCCCCGGACCGTCACGCGTTGCGACGCGTCCACTCCGGCTCCGTACGGGACCACGCCCGGTCCCACTCGGCCATCCGCCGGCGCAACGCCACCCGGCGCACCAGGGAATGGCCGAAGAGCACCACGAACACCGTCCCGCCCGCGGCGCAGGTTCCGACGGTGAGGGTGTGCTGCCACACCGCCGCCCCGTCCACCGGCGGTGTGACACTGCGCCCCCGATCGTCGAACCAGACGTCCACGGTCTCGCCCTGCCGGGTGTCCGCGGGGACCCGGGCCGTGGCGGTGCGCGTGGCTCCGCCCGGCTCCGTCCAGCGCACGGTTGCCCGGTAGGCGTGCTGTCCGCCCGCCTGCACCGACGGCAGCGAGTCGTTCCTCTCGACCACCTCGGCCCGGACCCGGTGCCGCTCGGCCCGTTGCTCCACCGCCAGCGACCGCGCCTCGCCGTGTGCCCACCGGGCGGCGGCCGTCCCGGCCACGGGCGCGCCCACGAGGAGGAGGACGGCGACCACCAGCACCGTCCACGCTTCGACGACGTCCGACCGGCGCCGCAGCGGACTGCGCTGCCAGCGCCAGTTTCGCTCAGGGGTCCGCAAATGCCCACCTCCTCGCCGTCATCGCGGCCGGAGGGCCGGACCGGCCGTGCGGTGCGCCGCCGTTCCCTCCACGTCACGTCATGCGTGCGAGTGCCCTCACCGACCGGATACCCCGTCCGGCACGCGTCGATCGCCCCACGGCCATCTGCGCGGCAGGGGCGGCCGGCCGAAACCCACGGCTGGGTGCCCGGCGCGAGCGCGGCGAAACACCCGGGTCAGCCGAACCGTTCGATGCGGATCCGATCCACCGGCTGACCGGCCGTCACCAGCAACCGCGAGGCGTGCTCGGCGAAGGAGTTGGAGCCGCACACATAGGCCTCCCACCCACCGGAAGGCTGCTCGGCCAGGAGGGGCGCCACATGTGCG
This sequence comes from Streptomyces sp. NPDC047880, assembly GCF_040706515.1. Taxonomy (NCBI): domain Bacteria; kingdom Bacillati; phylum Actinomycetota; class Actinomycetes; order Kitasatosporales; family Streptomycetaceae; genus Streptomyces; species Streptomyces sp. NPDC047880. Next base: position 131,737 of record NZ_JBEZOK010000003.1, read on the forward strand.
GCCGCCATACGTCCCACTGCCGCGCCCTCCGGCGCGCTCCGGGTGAAGACCGTGGTGGTCTCCGCCCCCAACTCCCGGGCGTAGACGAGCTCCTCGGGACTGCGCGCGGACACCACCATCCGCAGCGGCACGGTCAGGTGCCGTGCCCGGTGGTGCCGGATCATCGACATCAGCGGCACGACACCGGAGCCGGCGCCGATGAGCAGGGCGGGCCGGTCGCCCGGCCAGGCGAAGAAGCCGCTCACCGGGCCCCGCACCTCGACCCGGTCGCCGGGCCGGGCGACCGTGTGGAACCAGCCCGAGACCTCTCCGCCCTCGACATGGTCCAGGGTGAGCTCGACGTGCCCGGAATCGTCCGGCGCGGACGCGAGCGAGTAGTGCCGCTGGGCGGTGTAGCCGTCCTCGGCGGTCAGCCGCACCATCAGATGCTGGCCCGGCAGATGCCCCGGCCATCCGGGCACGGCGAGCCGGAAGGTGGCCACGCGCGGGGTCTCGCGGCGGATCTCGGCGAGGGTGGCGGTCTGCCACGCGGTCGCGGCCTGCTCGTGCACGGCGATGCGCCCGGGCACGGCGAACCGCGTGGGCGGCACGAAGCTCTCCGTCACGGCGGTCTCAGTCACCGGAGTACCTCTGCTCCTCCCAGGGGTTGCCCCGCTCGTGATACCCGTTGCGCTCCCAGAAGCCCGGCTCGTCGTGGTCGAGGATCCGCAGGCCCGCCACCCACTTGACGCTCTTCCAGAAGTACAGGTGCGGCACGACCAGCCGGGCCGGGCCGCCGTGTTCGGGGGCGAGCGGCCGCCCGTCGTACTCCCAGGCGATCCAGGCGCGGCCGCCGGTCAGGTCGGCGAGAGGGAGGTTCGCGGTGTAACCGGTGTGCGCGTAGGCGACGGCATGGGTGGCCGAGCCATGGGGCCGGACCACATCCAGGAACGCGTCCAGGGACACGCCCGCGAAGCGCACCCCGAACTTCGACCAGCTCGTCACGCAGTGGATGGCGCCCTCGTACGCCGACGGCTCCAGCCGGTGCGCCGCCTCCCAGTCCCAGGTGCGGGGCGCGGCCACCAGCCCGTCCACGCGGAAGGTCCAGTCGGCGGCCGCCAGCTCGGGAGTGACCTCGGCCGACAGGACGGGCCAGTCGTCGCCCGCGTCGTACTGGCCGGGCGGCAGACCGGGGTCGGCGACGCGGGGACGCCCGGTGAAGCCTCGGGTGATGTGCATGCGGTGGTGCCTCCGGGCGGGCCGGCGGTGCCCCGCCGGACCGGTGTGCTCAATGTGTGCGTACTCAACCGTACGTGCCGGGTGACCTAGTCCTGCCGGCCGGGACCGGGTGAGGCGTTGTAGCGGACGAGGTAGTCCGCGAACCGGCTCAGGTCCTCCGCGGGCCAGTCGGCCAGACGTTCCCGGAAGGCAGCACGGCGGCTCTCGGTGGCCTGGGCCAGGATGCGCCGCCCGGCTCCGGTCAGGTGCAGCACCTGGACGCGGTGGTCCGCCGCGTCGGGGCGGCGCTCGATGAGACCGGCGCGCTCCAGTCCCGTCACCTGGCGGCTGACGGTGGACTTGTCGAGGGCGTAGTGGGCGGCCAGGTCGGTGGCCCGGCACCCGCCGCTCTCCTCCAGGTGCCCGAGCAGCGTGTACGACACCAGTGACAGCTCGGGGTGCATCCGGCCCGCCGCGGCCCGGGCCCGGCGGGCGAAGACCGTCATCTCCCGCTGGATCGTCTCCAGGGCGTCTGCGGTGTGCACGGGACCTCCCTCACCGGCGGTGCTGCTCACTCCTCCCATGGTTGCACGGCCCAACCACCCGGCCGGCGTCGTCCCGGGGCCGTACCGGGCCGCGGACCCGTCGGGTAGGGTTGCCGTCCGGCCCGGTAAGGACCCGGCCGTCGGAAGCCGAGGAGGTGAGACCCATTACCGCTGTGTCAGCTCGGGTGCTCTCCTCTCGATGTCGCGCGGATCGCCGGTCGTAGGCGATCCCCGGAGCGCCCTTCGGTTCCCGAAAGGCTCTGGGCTTCCATGCCGTCTGTGTCCGCAGTCCCCCCTTCCACGCCGTCGTCCCGTGACTCCGTCGTCGTCGCCCTGCGCACCGCGGGCTGCGTCTTCGCCGAGGACGAGGCCGAGATGATCCTCGCCGTCGCGCGCACCCCGGCCGAGACCGCCGCCATGGTCGAGCGTCGTGTCGCGGGTCTGCCGCTCGAACTCGTCGTCGGCTGGGCCGAGTTCCGAGGCCTGCGCATCGCTGTCGCCCCGGGCGTCTTCGTGCCGCGGCGGCGCACCGAGTTCCTGGTGGAGCAGGCCTTGCGGCGGGCCTCGGGCGCCGCCGTGGTCGTGGACCTGTGCTGCGGCTCGGGCGCCGTGGGAGCGGCCCTGGCCGCCGGCCTCGGTGACGTGGAACTGCACGCCGCCGACATCGACCCGGCCGCCGTGCGCTGTGCCCGCGGCAACGTCGCCGCCGTCGGCGGCCGTGTCCACGAGGGCGATCTGTTCGAGGCGCTGCCGGTCGCCCTGCGGGGCCGCGTCGGCATTCTCGCGGCCAACGTGCCGTACGTGCCGAGCAGCGAGATCGGGCTGCTGCCGCAGGAGGCCCGTGACCACGAGCCGCTGGTCGCCCTCGACGGCGGCACGGACGGCCTCGACGTCCTGCGCCGCGTCGCGGCCGGGGCACCCCGCTGGCTCGCCCCCGGCGGCTGCGTCCTGGTGGAGACGAGCCGGCATCAGGCCCCGGCCGCCGTCGAGGCGTTCGAGCGCAACGGCCTCACGACCCACCTGGCCGTGTCGGAGGAGCTGTACGCCCACGTGGTGATCGGCGTCCGGCCGTGAGGCCGCTCAGTCCGGCGTGGTCGCCCGCGCGATGAGCAGCGCCACGTCGTCGAAGTTGTCCGGCTCGTGCAGGGTGCGCAGCAGCAGGTCGCAGACGTCCTCCAGCGGCAGGTCGGGCCCGTCGAGCAGGGACAGCAGCGTCTCGAGCCGTTCGTCGATCGGGTCGCGGCGGGTCTCGACGAGACCGTCGGTGTAGAACACCAGCAGGTCGCCGGGCTCGAGGTCGACGGTGGTCGTGGAGAAGGCGACACCGCCCACGCCGAGCGGCACCCCGGTCGGCAGTCCGAGCAGCTCCGGCGGCCGGCCGGCCCGGACGCGTACCGGCGGCAGATGCCCGGCGTTGGCGATCCGGCACTGCCGCAGATGCGGGTCGTGGACGGCGTAGACACAGGTGGCGATGGCCTGCTCGAGACCCGCGGTGATCTTGTCGAGGTGTTCCAGGAGGACGTCCGGATCGAGACCGAGGGAGGCGAGGGTGTGCGTCGCCGTGCGCAGCCGCCCCATCGCCGCGGCCGCGGGGATGCCACTGCCCATCACATCGCCCACGACGAGCGCCGTCCGGTCGCCGTCCAGCGGGATCACGTCGAACCAGTCGCCGCCCACCTCGCTCGTGGCCCCCGCCGGCTGGTAGCGGGAGGCGACCTCCAGCCCGCCCGTCACCGGCGGATGAGTGGGCAGCAGACTGCGCTGCAGGGTGAGCGCGGTCTCCCGGGCGCTCTGGTACCAGCGGGCGTTGTCGATCTGCACGGCGGCCCGGGCGGCCAGCTCGCGCGCCAGCAGCAGGTCGTCCTCGCTGAACGGCAGCGGATTGCGGGTGCGCTTGAGGTCCAGGGCCCCCAGCACCTCACCGCGCGCGATCAGCGGTACCGCCAGATAGGAGTGCACCCCGGCCCGGCCCAGCAGCTCGGCCGCCTCCGGGGAGCGGGCGATGTGCACCAGGTCCTCGTCCTTGACCTCCGGCAGCATCACGGGGCTCGCCGTGCGCACGCACTGGGTGACCAGCCGGTCGGGGGCGTACCGCGCCACGTGGCCGGGGGCGTCGGCCGCCTCCAGGGCCTCGGCGGAGTCGTACCCCTGTACCGCCAGCGCCCGGATCACGGCCGACTCGGCGGGCCCCAGACTCGTGCGCCGGCCCTGCACCACCGCGTCCAGCAGGTCGACCGCCGCGATGTCGGCGAGCTCAGGCACGGCCACGTCGGCCAGCTCGCGGGCCGTGCGGTCGAGGTCCAGCGTGGTGCCGATCCGGCCCGAGGCGTCGGCGATCAGGGCCAGACGCCGGCGTGCCGCCTCCGCCTCGATGCCCGCCCGGTACTGCTCGGTGACGTCGACGATCGAGACGGCGACGCCCAGCACGGTCCCGAAGGCGTTCTCCAGCCGGTACAGCGAGACCGACCAGGCGTGGTCCTGGTGCGGGTCGGTCGGGGTGCGGCCGATCGTGGACCGGTCGACGACCGGCGTGCCCGTCTCCAGCACCCGGCGCGTGGCGGCTTCCAGGGCGTCCACGTCCATCCCGGGCACCACCTCGCGGGGCGTGCGGCCGAGGTGCTCCTCCGCCGGTACCCCGTTGATCTCCTCCAGCGCCTTGTTGACCGAGACGTAGCGCAGCTCGGTGTCCAGCACGGCCAGTCCGGTCGGGGATTGCGCGATCATCCGGGTCGACAGCGCCACCTCGCGCTCCAGCCGGTGCACGGTGCTCTGGTCGGCGCACAGCCCGAGCGCGTAGACGTCGCCCTGGTCGTCCAGCAGCCGCATGTTGCGGAACTCCACCAGCCGTGTGGCACCGTCCTTGCGGCGGATCGGGAAGGCTCCCGCCCAGCTCTGGCCGGTGCCCATGACGTCGGCGAACAACTTGACGACGAGGTCGACGTGCTCTTCGTGGACCATGATCCGGGCGGCGTACTGCCCGAGGGCCTCCCGCGCCTCGTACCCGAACAGCTCCTCGGCCTGCGGGCTCCACAGCACGATGCGGCCCTCGGCGTCCAGGACTACCGAGGCCACGCGCAGCACGTCGAGCAGCCCGCTAGGGCGCGCCGATCCGCGCACCGGACCGTCGCCTGCGGATTCGGGAGACCCGGCTGCACTCATCCCACGCCCCGCCTTCGCCGTCCTCGCGGCACGCCGTCGTGTGCCGACACCCCATGTTCTACCGCGCGGAGCCGTTCCCGAAGGCCCCTTCCGTCACCTTCCACCATCTCCCAACACGGCCCGGACCGCCCCGCAAAGTCCGTCACCGGGAGAAGGGCACCGCCGGTAGTGCTCGCCGAAAGGTGGTGCTTTGCTGGGGTAGGGGCGGATACGGCAAGCCGGTTGCCATGTAAGGAGCGATCACGATGGTGATGAACCACGAGCGACCGCACCCCCACTCCGTCTCGGTGGAGATCAGCGGGTGCAGCAAGCACGACGCCCGGACCGTGTTCGACGCACTGTGCTCCTGCTACGAGTCCGACCGGTGTGCCGACGACGTGCCGGAGGAACTGCACGAGACCCGCCCGACCGTGTGGCTCGGCACGTTCGACGTCGCCGACGAGCACGAGGGCGCGCGGCCGGTTCACCTGTCGTCCTCCGTCGACGCCGACCTGCACGGCGGCTACTGGGCGATCGAACGGTTCCGCACGACCCTGGAATCACTGTTCGACGTGCACGACCTGAGCACGGTCTCCGGCGACCAGGAGAAGGAGCTGCACGTGCGTCTGCAGAGCCGGTGACCGCCTCCTCTCGCCTCACCCCGTGAGCAGGCCGAGGACCGCCCGCCGGTAGACGGCGTGCACCACGGGCAGGTCGGCCAGGTGCACGAGTTCGTCCACGCCGTGCAGCCCCTCATAGGGCAGGCCGAACCCGGCCGTGGCCGGGATTCCCTCGGCCGCCAGGAGATTGCCGATGTTCGACGGGCCCGCCGTCTTGGCCCGCACCCGCAGCCCCTGCCCGGCCGCCGCGCCCAGGAGCGCCGCGGCCGGCTGCTCGTCCGCGGCCAGCCGGTACGGCGGCCAGGACGCCACCGCGGTGACCTCGGTCGGCCGCGGGGCGGGCAGCGCCGCGTCCAGCCCTGACGCCGCCGCACGCACCAGGTCCTCGGCGTCCCGGGCGCCGAACCCCGGCGTGGTGCGCACGTCGACGCCGATCTCGCAGCGGTCGGGGACGGCGGAGAAGCCCTCACCGCCGCGGCAGTAGGTCACCGTCAGCCTCGGCGGCAGCGGGAGCTCCCCGCTCGCCCCGGGCAGCGGGGACGCCTCCAGCAGCCGTACGAGATGTGCCGCCCGCGACACGGCGCCCACCACCGTCCGGCGCGCCCCGGAGTGCCCTGACGTGCCGTGCACGGCGATCCCGGCCCGCCAGAGCCCGCGCCCGCCGACGACGACCTCGTCCAGGCCCGGGTAGCCGATCACACCCCGGCCGGGCGGACCGCGTCCGGGTCGGCGAGGCAGGCCCGGGCGCCCCCGAAGCCGCCGGTGTGTTCGCCGGCGTCGAGCAGCACCGCGAGCCCGCCGTGCAGCTCGTCCGCCCGCCCCTGCAGCTCGGCCGCGATGCGGCAGAACAGGGCGGCGGCGAGCTTGGAGTCCGCGGCGCCCCGGCCGCGCAGCCGGCCGTCGACGACGTCCCCGGCGGCGGGCGGGAAGGACCACGCCGTCTCGTCGCCGTACGGTGCGGTGTCCACGCAGGCGTCCAGCGCCCACCAGGGCCCGGGCCGTCCGCCGGCGACCTCCACCAGCAGCGCGACCGGGCTGCGCGTGTCGCCGTACAGCCGGCGGTACGGCAGTCCGTGCCCGGCGAGCCCGTCCTCCAGGACCCCCAGGACGGGTGCGGGGGCGTCGAGCCCCGCCCGGCTCGGCCGGCGGATCAGCGCGCCCGCGAGGTCCACCACGTCGGTCAGCGGGGCAAGGTCCCTGGCCATGGCTCCACTGTGCCCTCCATCACCTTGTGCAACTAGTTGCATAAACGGTCGGTAGTCCTCTACAACTACAGGCACGACACCGCGCACGGAGGGCCCGATGAGCCGTTACCCGCACCTGCTGACCCCCCTCGACCTGGGCTTCACCACCTTGCCCAACCGGGTCCTCATGGGCTCCATGCACGTCGGCCTGGAGGAGGCCGAGGGCGGCTTCGCGCGCATGGCCGCCTTCTACGCCGCCCGCGCCCGCGGGGGAGTGGGCCTGATCGTCACCGGCGGTATCGCCCCCAACGACGAGGGACGGCCCTACGAGGGCGGCGCCAAGCTCACCACCGAGGAGGAGGCCGGGCAGCACCGGGTCATCACGGACGCCGTGCACCGCGAGGGCGGGCGGATCGCGATGCAGATCCTGCACTTCGGCCGCTACGCCTACCACAAGGACCTCGTCGCGCCGAGCCCGGTCCAGGCGCCGATCAGCCCCTTCCCGCCGCGCGAGCTCACCGACGCCGACATCGAGCGGACGATCGACGACTACGCCCGCGCCGCCCGCCTGGCCCGGCAGGCCGGCTACGACGGCGTCGAGATCATGGGCTCCGAGGGCTACCTCATCAACGAGTTCATCGCGCAGCAGACCAACCAGCGCACCGACCGCTGGGGCGGCGCGTACGAGAACCGCATGCGCTTCCCGCTGGAGATCGTGCGCCGGGTACGCGAGGCCGTCGGTGAGGACTTCATCGTCATCTACCGGCTGTCCATGCTCGACCTCGTCCCGGGCGGCTCGACGCTGGACGAGGTCATCACTCTCGCCAAGGCCGTGGAGGCCGCCGGGGCGACGATCATCAACACCGGCATCGGCTGGCACGAGGCCCGCATCCCCACCATCGCGACCTCCGTGCCGCGCGGCGCGTACACGTGGGTGACCAAGCGGCTCATGGGCGAGGTGTCGGTCCCGCTCGTCACCACCAACCGCATCAACACCCCCGAACTCGCCGAGGAACTGCTCGCCGAGGGCGCCGCCGACATGGTGTCGATGGCCCGCCCGATGCTCGCCGACCCCGACTTCGTCACCAAGGCCGCCGCCGGCCGGCCCGAGGCGATCAACACCTGCATCGGCTGCAACCAGGCCTGCCTCGACCACACGTTCAGCGGTCTGATCACCTCCTGCCTGGTCAACCCGCGCGCCTGCCACGAGACGGAGCTCGTGCTCTCCCCGACCCGGCTGCGCAAGCGCGTCGCCGTCGTCGGAGCCGGACCGGCCGGCCTCGCCTGCGCGGTCTCCGCCGCCGAACGCGGCCACGACGTGACGCTGTTCGACGCGGCGGACGAGATCGGCGGCCAGCTCAACGTCGCCCGCAAGGTCCCGGGCAAGCAGGAGTTCGACGAGACGCTCCGCTACTTCCGCACCCAGCTCGACTGGCACGGCGTCGACGTCCGGCTCAACACGCCCGTCACGGCCGCGGACGTCGACGACTACGACGAGGTCGTCGTCGCCACCGGCGTCACCCCGCGCACCCCGGAGATCCCCGGCGTCGACCACCCGAGCGTGGTCGGCTACCTCGACGTCCTGCGCGACGGCGCACCCGTCGGCGACCGGGTCGCGGTCCTCGGCGCGGGCGGCATCGGCTTCGACGTCGCCGAGTTCCTCACCGACGGCGGGGACAAGGCCCACGAGGACCCGGCGACGTACTTCCGCCAGTGGGGCGTCGACATGGACTACAGCGGCCCGGGAGGCCTCGCCGCGCCCGATCGGCCCGCCCCGCCGCGCACCGTCCACCTGCTCCAGCGCAAGACCTCGAAGGTCGGCGCCGGCCTCGGCAAGACCACCGGCTGGATCCACCGCACCGAGCTGAAGCTCCGCGGCGTCACCATGGTCCCGGGCGTGCGCTACGACCGGATCGACGACGCCGGTCTGCACATCACCGTCGGCGAGGAGAGCACCGTCCTCGAGGTGGACACGATCGTGCTGTGCACGGGCCAGGAACCGCGCCGGGGCCTGTACGAGGAGCTGATCGCCGCCGGCCGCAGCGCGCACCTCATCGGCGGCGCCGACGTGGCCGCCGAGCTGGATGCCAAGCGCGCCATCAAGCAGGGAACGGAGCTCGCAGCCGCCCTGTAGTGCGGATACGCGTCCCTAGGATGAGGCCATGTCACTCCCGCACGCGATCCTCACCGCCCTGCTCGAGAAGCCGTCCTCGGGCCTGGAGCTGACCCGCCGGTTCGACCGGTCGATCGGTTACTTCTGGTCGGCGACGCACCAGCAGATCTATCGCGAGCTCGGGAAACTGGAGGCCGACGGCCTCATCAGGGCCCTGCCGTCCGAACAGCCGGCCCGAGGGCAGAAGAAGGCCTACGAGGTCCTGCCCGCGGGCCGTGCCGAACTCGCCCGGTGGACCGCCGCCTCCCAGGACCCCCGACCGCACCGCGACCCGCTGCTGCTGCGGCTCAGGGCGGCGGCCGTGGTCGGCACGGAGGGCCTGGAGGCCGATCTGCGCCGCCACCTGGAGCTGCACGAGCGGCAGCTTGCGGAGTACGAGGAGATCGAGAAGCGCGACTTCCCGCCCGGCCGGGACGGCGCCGAGGACCGGCTGCGGCACCTCGTGCTGCGGGCCGGGATCGACCTGGAGACCTTCTGGACCCGGTGGCTCAGGCACGCCTTGGCGGACTTCGCCGAACTCCCCGACGAGGCCACCTGACCGGCCGACCGTCCGCCCCGTCCGACCCGGTCGGGACATGACGTCGGCCCGCCCGCCCGGAGCGCTTCGGGGGAGCGGGCCGACGTACGTACCGGGTCAGAGCCGGTACGGCTTGTTGCGCCTGCGCAGGTACCAGGCCGTCCCGATGAGGCCGGCTCCGACCAGCGCGCCGCCCGCCACCAGCGCCTCGGTCCCGTAGTCCGTCGTGCTGCCGCCGACCCCGCCCATGACGCCGCGGGACGGCGAGACGGAAGGGGACGCGGACCGCGAGGGGGAGGGGGCGGTGGAGACCACGACGGACTGCGTGCCCGCGGTGGTGCCGTCCGAGCAGACGACGATGACCGTGTACGTGCCCGGGGAGACGTTCGACCAGGCCGCCGACTGACTCGTGGACGTCCCCGACAGCGTCACCTGGCGGCCCTGGGCGAAGCTGCCCTGGCTGCTGGTGAGGAGCGAGGCGGTGCCCCAGCTGCCGTTGATCTGGGTGCACGAGCTGGTCGTGACCGACACCGTGGAGCCGGTCGTGCTCACGGAGATGCCCGGGCCCGCGACGGCGGGTACCGCGGCCAGGGCGAGGGGCAGCGCGGCGACTGCCACGGTCAGGCCGGAGCGGAGAACTGACGATGAGTTGCGCATGTGGACTGCCCTCCGGCGGCACGGTCGGCGGTACATCCCTTGCGCCGCCGAGGGTCGGGGAGCGCCCGTGCTGCCTCGGAGTCAGCCAAAGCGACCCCGGCCACGGCCGCACTCCGAGCGCCCCCGTGCAGGTGACGCCTTCCTCCTCCCGGTCGATGACAGCCGAGGACGCATTCGTCAGCGCCCCGTCGTCACCACGCGCTCCGCGGAGAAACCTCCCCAGGTGCCGTCCGGCAGCATCGCCCGGACGCGGACCCGGTGCGTGACACCGGCCCTGCGCCCCACGTAGAAGCTGTACGCCGCCCGCGCGCGCGGGGCGCTGCCGCCGTACACGAGGGACGTCGCCGGCCGGCCGTCGAGCTGGATCCGGTACTCGGTCACCTCACCGTCCACCCGGGGCGGCACCCAGCTCAGGTCGAGGTGGTAGGCCCCGTCCTCGCGGTGGGATGTCGCCCGGAACTCCGTGGGGGCGGTGGCGCGGCCGTCGTCGGTGCCCGGGGTGGTGAGGCGGACGGCAGGCCCGGCGGGGGAGACGTTCCCCGCCGCGTCCCTGGCCCGGACGGTGAACGCGTAGCGCGTGCCGGGCCGCAGCCCCGTCAGTACGGCGGCCGTCTGCTGCCCGCCGACACTGTGGATCTTCGTGTCTCCCTGATGGATGTCGTACGACACCACTCCCCGGTCGTCCGTCGAGGCGGACCAGGACAGCTGGACCGCTCGGCTCCCCGCTGCCCGCCCCTTGGACGACGACGGCCGGCTCGGTGCGGAGCGGTCGTCCGCGACGGCCGCGGATGTCCTGGCCCGCACCTCGCGGCTGGGCGGTCCGAGCCGCCCGCCGGCGTCCCGCGCGCGAACGGAGAAGACGTACGGCGTGGCGGGCCGGAGGCCGGTGACATCCACCATGTGCTGCGCACCCGGTACCTCCTCGACCTTCGTGGTGCCCCGGTACACCTCGTAGGCCTCGGCCCGGGCGGTCGTGTTCCACATGACGTGCACGCTCCTCGCGCTGCCCGCCACCGCGGTGACACCCGTCGGGGCGCCGGGCACACGGCCGCCGTCCCCCTCCCGCGCCCCTGCCCCACCGCAGGCCGTCACCAGCGTGAGGGTTCCGCAGAGCGCCAGGCGGCGGAGGAGGGACGAGGGGGTCGAACGTCCTCGCACGGCACTGCCTCCCGTAGGTGGTCGGCCGACAGAGACACCGAAATGGTCCGTACCAATATGACGTCGTTGGCGGGAGCACATCAAGGGGGCGTCCGGGCTGAACCGGCATGTCCCTGACCGCAACCGCGTCAGCCCCGGGCCGTGCGTGACCACCCGGGAGCGTCAAGCATGCTGGGGGCGTCACGGCCGAACTCCAGCTGAAAAGCGGAGAGTTCGAGCCCGTCGCACGGACCGCTGTCATGACGGGCCCCGTGCCGGCCCGGGTGGCCGGACAGCCGGATTCTTACGCGGACTCAGGTCCCCGGCTCCCGTCGGACGTTGGGGGCATGCACCGTCCGGCCCCCCAGCGGTGGCCGGGCGATCACCCAGGGGACAGATTGGGCTGAGTGCCCGTCAGGTCCCCAGCGAGAGGCTCCCGTATCGTGCTTGTCCATTCGCTCACTGTGGCCGCGGCCGGTGCCGCCCTGCTCGCCCCGACGACACCCTCCGCCGCCCACCCCCGGCCCGCGCTATGGCGCGAGAGCACCGTGCGCGCCGCCGACCTGCTCGCCGAGGTGCGCGACTGCGTCCCCGTCTCGCGCGGCCGCTACCGCGGCGACGCCGGCGCTTCCGCGAAGATCCCCGTCTGCGGCACCCGCGACGTCGTGTTCTGGAAGGCCGACATGGACATCGACTGCGACGGCCGGCCGGGGCCGCGCTGCAACTCCCGGACCGACCCGTACTTCGCGGCAAGCACGGCCTACTCCCAGTCGGACGGCCGCCCGTTGAGCGCCGAACGCCTGCCCTTCGTCGTCGTACCCGCTCCGAGCGCTCTCTGGGACTACCGGGCGCACGGTATCGGCGGCGGCTCGGTCGTGGCCGTCGTGTACCGCGACCGCGTGCAGTACGCGGTGGTGGGCGACGTGGGCCCGCAGGGCGTCATCGGGGAGGCGTCCTACGCGACCGCCAAGGCCCTCGGCATCCGCGCCGACCCGCACGGCGGCGGCGCGCCCTCCGGCGTCACCTACATCGTCTTCAAGAACACCAAGGTCTCGCCCATCGAGGACGCCTCCGCCGCCGTGGCGGAGGGGGAGCGGGTCGCGAAGCAGTTCGTCGCCCGGGGACGGGTGAACGGAGGCTGAACAGCTGACGGCACACACGGGCGGGCCTGCGGCAGGGCGGAGCGCCGGAGGGCTCGCGGCCGGGTGCACCGCCGGCGGTCTGCGGTCGGGCGGATTTCCGGCGGGCCCGCGGCCGGTGCACCGCTCGCGGTTCCGCGGTCGGGTGGACGTGCGCCGGCCTGCGGCCGGGCGCACCGTCGGCCGGGCCCGCGGTCGGCCGGGCATCTCATGGGCGGGCCCGTTGCCGGCCCTGCGGCCGGGGCGCCACCGGCGGGCCTGCGGCCGGGCGTGGCACCGCTCGGGTGTGCCCGGCCGCATCCGCCGCTCACACCTTCCGGTAGGTGTACGCCTCCGTGGCGGCCGCCTCCACCGCTGCCAGGTCCGCCCCCGTGGACGCCGTGACGACCGCGGCCACGGCTCCCTCCACGAAGGGCGCGTCCACCAGACGTGTGCGCTCGGGGAGTTCGTCGCCCTCCGCGAGCAGCGCCTTCACCGTGAGCACCGCGCTGCCCAGGTCGGTCAGGACGGCCACTCCGGCACCGCGGTCGACGGACGCGGCCGCCGCGGCGATCAGTTCGGAGCTGGTGCCCAGCCCGCCGCCCTCGGTACCGCCCGCCGCAGCGACCGGCACCGCCGGAGCACCGCCCGCGAGCCCTTTCGCCAGCGCGGCGACCGAAGCGGCCACCTCCGCGCTGTGCGACACCAGCACGATCCCCACCAGCTGCTCGTCACTCACCGGCGGCCTCCGCGAGTCCGGCGATCAGCAGGGCCGCCGACGTGGCCCCGGGGTCCTGGTGGCCGATGCTGCGCTCGCCCACGTAGCTCGCCCGGCCCTTGCGCGCCTGCAGGGGCGTCGTCGCCACGGCGCCCTCCTCCGCGGCGGTCCGGGCCGCCGTGAACGAGTCGCCGAGCGCGTCCACCGCGGGCACCAACGCGTCGATCATGGTCGCGTCACCCGGGGCGGCGCCGCCGAGCGTCATGACCGCGTCCACCCCCGCCCGCAGGGCCTCGGCCAGCTGCTCCGCACTGACCTCGCCGGCATCGCCCAGCGCCTTGCCGGTGCGGCGCAGCAGCGTCCCGTACAGCGGCCCCGAGGCGCCGCCGACCGTCGAGATCAGCTGCCGCCCGGCCAGGGTCAGAACCCCGCCGGGCGTGCCCGGGGCCTCCTTCTCCAGTGCGGCCGCCACGGCCGTGAACCCGCGTTGGAGGTTGCTGCCGTGATCGGCGTCCCCGATGGGGGAGTCGAGGGCGGTGAGCCGTTCCGCCTCACGGTCGACGGATGCGGCGGTCGCCGTCATCCAACGGCGGAAGAAATCGGCGTCGAGCACTGGCTCTCCTTGCCTGGTAGGTACTGGGTGATCGTCTACCTCCGCGCGTCACACGCCCCAGCGCAGACCCGGAGTCTGCACCGGCGCGTCGTACAGCCGCAGCAGTTCCTCGTCGACCTGGCACAGGGTGAGCGAGGCGCCCGCCATGTCCAGGGAGGTGACGTAGTTGCCCACGAGGACGCGGGCCACGGGGACGCCGCGCTGCGCGAGCACCCGGTGCACCTCGGCGTTGAAGCCGTACAGCTCCAGCAGCGGTGTCGCGCCCATGCCGTTCACCAGGACCAGTACCGGATTGCGTGGCTGGAGGTCCTCCACCACCGCCTCGACGGCGGCTTCGGCGATCTCCCCGGAGGTCATCATGGCGCGCCGCTCCCGGCCGGGCTCGCCGTGGATGCCGATGCCCAACTCCAGCTCACCGGGCGGTAGATCGAAGGTCGGGCTGCCCTTGGCCGGGGTGCTGCACGCGCTCAGCGCGATCCCGAAACTGCGGGAGCTCTCGTTGACCTGCCGGGCGATGGCCTGGACCCGCTCCAGGGGCATCCCCTCGGCAGCGGCGGCGCCCGCGATCTTCTCCACGAACAGGGTCGCGCCCGTACCGCGCCGGCCCGCCGTGTACAGACTGTCGGTCACCGCCACGTCGTCGTTGACCAGCACCTTCGCCACCTGGATGCCCTCGTCCTCGGCCATCTCCGCGGCCATGTCGAAGTTGAGCACGTCACCGGTGTAGTTCTTCACGATGAACAGCACGCCGGCGCCGCTGTCGACGGCGGCGGCCGCGCGCAGCATCTGGTCGGGCACGGGGGAGGTGAACACCTCGCCCGGGCAGGCCGCCGACAGCATGCCGGGACCCACGAAACCCCCGTGCAACGGCTCGTGCCCCGAGCCTCCGCCCGACACCAGCCCCACCTGTCCGGCGACGGGAGCGTCCCGCCGCACGATCACCCGGTTCTCCACGTCCACGGTCAGCTCCGGGTGGGCAGCCGCCAGACCGCGCAGCGCATCCGCGACCACGTTCTCCGGGACGTTGATGAGCATCTTCACGGGTACCTCCTAGACAACCTAGTAGATGAGCCCTCGAACTCCAGCTTCGCAGCCCACATGACGTTTGACCAGTTGTCGATCTTGGCTGCCCGTATCGGCCCGCGGCGGGCGGTGGTGCCGTCGCCGAGGCCGTCGGCCGCGTCGAAGACCTCGCAGATCAGGGAGGCCCGGCACACCGGGGCCGGGGCCGTCCGCGTCCTTCACGGGTGCGGTCGGCCCCGGCCCGCGGGGCGTTGCGGTGCGAGAGCGCGGAGTCCGGGAAGCGCCCGAACCGCCGGGATCAGTAGCCGTGGATCATCTTGTAGGCGACCTCGGGGAGGAACTGCCCGGCCGTGGAGCCGCCTCCCACACCGCAGTTGCCGTCGGACTCACCGGGAACCTTGATCCACAGCAGCATTTCGGCGCCTCCGCCCAGCCGGGTGGGCGTGCCGATACGGCGGCCCGCGGGGTTGCACCACTGGCCGTTCGAGCCGTTGCCGTTGCGGCTGGTGTCCACGACGAACGGCTTGGTATAGCCGTAACGGGCGCCGAGTTCCCTGTTGACGGCGTCGCCGTACGCGGTGTTCTCGGCCGTGGTGAGGTAGTTGGAGACGTTGAGCGAGAAACCGTGAGCCTGCCGGACACCGGCTTCGTGGAGACGCCGGGCCATGGTCGCCGCGTCCGCCCAGGCCGGGTTGCCGGCGTCGAGGTAGACCCAGGTGTGGGGTGCCCGGCGGCTGAACTCGGCGAGCGCACCGGTCAGCATGCTCTCGCGTTCGTCGATCTGCGCCTGGCTCATGCAGCCGTAGTCCCCGAGGGAGTCCGGTTCGAGGACGACGACGGCCGGGCGGCCGCCGATCCCGCCCGCGAACTGGGCGATCCAGCTGGCGTAGGCGGACGGCGAGGAGGCTCCGCCCGCGGAGTGTCCGCCGCAGTAGTCACGGTTGTAGATGTTGTAGGCGACGAGGAGGGGCAGCTTGTCCCGGGCGTCCGCGGCGCCCGTGTACGCGCCGGTGGCGGTGCCGATGCCGCCGCTCCAGGAGCCGAACCAGCGGGCCGTCGGCGTATGGGCGATGGAGGCGTTGATCGCCGAGGCCCGGCCGTCGCCGGGGTTGGCGGCGGCCCACCGTTTCGCGCTGGAGTCGGGGTCCACGTAGAACCCGTTGGTCATGGTCGTCGGGTCGGCCGCCTGAGCGGCCGGGGCGGCGGCGAGCGCCAGCGGCAGTGAGGAGAGCGCTGCCACCAGGGCGAGGAGACTGCGGCGCATGACGGTACCTCGGCTTTCTGGCAGGGAGCGTGCGAAGGTCGGCGGCGAGCCGGGGAGGGGGAGCGCTCCCCACGGGCAGCGCTCCCCACGGCACGGCCGGTCAGCAGGACGAGTTCGTCTGGGTGAGCAGGGCGAGGCGCCACGGGAGCAGGTTGTAGTCGCCGCCCGCATTGGGGTTCATGCCCTGGTAGAGGTACTGGAGCCGGCAGGCGGGGATGGTCAGGGTCTGGTCGTAGCCGGCCCGGATCATCTCGCCGTGGCTGATGTCCCGGGTCCAGGCGCCCGAGGGGAAGGAGACGTTCCCGGCCCGTGCGAAGGGGTTGTTCTCGGACGCGGCCAGAGGCGTCCAGGAGCCGGCCAGGCTGCCCGAGGTCCAGGACCGGAAGTAGCGCCGGCCGTCCGATCCGATGGCCTCGACGAGCAGCAGGTACTGGTTACTGCCCTGCACCTTGTACACGTTGCTCGCCTCGAACAACGCGTATTTGGAGTCCTGGGCCGCGATGACGGTGTTGGTGAACCCGTTCGGGAACTGACCGGTGGTCGTCTGCGAGCGGTACAGGTGTCCGTTGTCGTCGGAGGAGAACAGGTAACAGTTGCCGCTGTCGCAGATCACCCACATGTCGACCCAGTGGCCGTTGCCGATGTTCTGCCTGATGATGTCCGGCATCGACGAGTAGAAGTTGCGCGGCGCGCTCCATCCGTTCGGGTTGCTGATGTCCGGGTTGGTGGAGTACGACGCGTTGCCGGTCTGGTACACGAGGTACCACAGGCGTTGCGGCGCGTAGTAGAACACCTGCGGCGCGGCCCGGTACCCGCGGCCGATGGCGGTGCGGTCGAGGTAGTGGTGCGTGGCCGAGCCGGCCTGGGACCAGTCGCTGAAGTTCAGGTAGACCAGGTTGTAGCCGGAGGAACCGGCGGTGCTGGCGAACACGTGGTACTTGCCGTTGTACTGCACGACCGTCGGGTCCTTGATCCCGGCGATGTTGTGGGTCGAGTCGGACTTCGGCGAGATCAGCGGGCCGCTTGAGCTCCACGAGTAACGGTTGGGCAGTGCGGCGGCCTCGGCGGCGCCGCGTGAGCCGGCGGGCGTGCCGCGGGTGACAGGAGTCCTGCCGCGGGACGCTGCGGGCGTGCCGCCCATCGTCGTCAGGGTCGCGTTGTACGCCGGCTTCTTGTTGCCGTTGCGGTCGAACAGCAGCGGGTTCTCGCCGCTGCGCCAGGAGTCGCTGTCGCGGATGCCCCAGACCGTGATGCCGGTGCAGCGCGCGACGTTCATGCAGGCCCGCACCGTGTTCGCGTAGGCCGTCGTCGATGCCTGCGCGATGTCCAGCTCGGTGATCTGGACATCCACCCCGAGGGCGGCGAAGCTCGACAGCGTCGTCTGGAAGCTGCCGGGCGGGCCGCCGGCGCCGAAGTGGGCCTGGAGGCCGACGCAGTCGATGGGCACCCCGCGTGCCTTGAAGTCGCGCACCATGCGGTAGACGCCCTGGGTCTTGGCGTCGCTCCAGTTCTCGATGTTGTAGTCGTTGTAGCAGAGCTTGGCCGCCGGGTCCGCCGATCGCGCCGTGCGGAAGGCCTGTTCGATGAAGCCGGTGCCCAGCACGTCCCGGAAGACCGAGCTGCGCATCTGGCCGCTGCCGCCGTCGGCGAAGGCCTCGTTGACCACGTCCCAGGAGTGGATGCGGCCCTTGTAGCGGTTCATCACGGTGGTGATGTGGTTGTTCATCACGCCGCGCAGCGTGTTCGCGTCCCTGATGGAGCTGACCCAGCCGGGCAGTTGGGAGTGCCAGACCAGTGTGTGTCCGCGCAGGCGCTGACCGCGGGCCTGCGCGCGCTGGGCGATCTGGTCGGCGCGGGCGAAGGTGAACGAGCCGCGGGAGGGCTCGGTCGCGTCCCACTTCATCTCGTTCTCGGGAGTGACCGAGTTGAACTCGCGGTCCAGGATGCCGGTGTACGTGCCATCGCCGAGCCGTCCGGCGGCCACCGCGGTTCCGAAGTACCGCCCGGACTGGGCCGCCTGGGCGCCGAGGGTGGAGGCCCGCACGGCGTCGGGCGCGCCGGTCGCCGTCGCCGGTGTCACCAGGACCGTCGCGGCCAGCAGGCCGAGGACCGCAGCACGGCGACAGCCGAGCCGTTTCAGTGGGTTCATGGTTCTCCTCGTGGAGGGGTGGGGGGTTGCGCAGTGCGATCGGTCGCCTCCGGGGGCGCGGACAGCCCGAACCGCGTACTGCGGACCGAGCCGCCGAGCGCCTGCATGGCGTGGTGAAGAAGAGCGAATGGTGGGCCCATGACCCTGGAGGTGCCTTGCCTCGTACAGGTGGAGCACTGCATCTGTTCGACATGTCGAATATCCATCGGCATGTCGAGCATCCTGGATGATAGGAGGCCCTCCGGTCTCGTCAATCCCTCTCGCATTATTCGATTTCATCACCGAAACATTCGAAGCCTTGCTGGCTAAATCGCCGCAGGTCAGTCGCTTGTCCGATATAGATGCCCGCACTGTTGACATGCTCCGGCCTCCGTCTACCATCCCTGGCACCATGAGTTTCGGAACGGCATACGAAATTTCGGACCAGGCGGGGCTGTCATGTACGTGACAGGCCTGTTGCGGCGCTCATGTGCCCCGTCCGGCCGGGGAGGTCCTGATGCCCAGACGATCAGGCGGACGACTGCTCCGCCTTCTCGCGACCACCGTGCTGACGGTCACCGCGTCCCTGGTGGCATCCGCACCGTCCACCGCAGCGGCTGCGCCGGGCAGCCCGGCGCTCACCCCGCCGCTCGGCTGGAACAGCTGGAACAGCTTCGGGTGCGGGATCACCGAGGCCCAGGTGCGCCAGGCCGCCGACGCGATGGTGTCCTCGGGCATGCGGGACGCCGGATACCGGTACGTGGTGGTCGACGACTGCTGGTTCGACCCGCGACGCGACGCGGCGGGGAACCTGCGGGCCGATCCGGCCAAGTTCCCGAGCGGGATGAAGGCGCTCGGTGACTACATCCACGCCAAGGGCCTGAAGTTCGGGATCTACCAGGTGCCGGGCGAGCGGACCTGTGCGCAGACCACCGGCGCCCATCCCGGCTCGACGGGCAGCAAGGGGCACGAGGCCCAGGACGCCGCCACGTTCGCCTCATGGGGCGTGGACTACCTCAAGTACGACTGGTGCTCCTCCAGCGGCACCCGTGACGAGCAGGTCGCGCGGTTCACGCTGATGCGCGATGCCTTGCGTGCCACCGGGCGGCCGATCGTCTACAGCATCAATCCCAACAGCTTCCACGCCATCACCGGCGCCACGTACGACTGGGGCGAGGTCGCCGACCTGTGGCGGACGACCGAGGACCTGCTCGACATCTGGCAGAACGGCAACACCAACAGCTACCCGATGGGCGTCGGCAACGTCCTGGACGTCACTGCGCCGCTCGCGGCGCAGTCGGGCCCGGGGCACTGGAACGACCCCGACATGCTCGTCGTCGGCCGCCCCGGTCTGTCACTGACCGAGTCCCGCTCCCACTTCGCCCTGTGGGCGCTGATGGGCGCCCCCCTCATGGCCGGCAACGACATCCGCACCATGTCCGCCGACGTGAGCGCGATCCTGCGCAACCCCCGCCTGCTGGCGGTGAACCAGGACCCGCTGGGCGCCGGCGGGCGCAGGGTGCGCGACGACGGCGGCACCGAGGTGTTCGCCAAGGCCCTGTCCGACGGGTCGGTCGCGGTCGGCATGCTCAACCGGGGGAGCAGCACCGCGACCATCACCACCACGGCCGCACAGGTCGGCCTGGCCGGCGGCTCGTTCACCCTCACCGACCTGTGGACCGGCGGCACGTCGAGCACCTCCGGCCAGATCTCGGCGAGCGTCCCCGCGCACGGCGTGGCCGCCTTCCGAGTGAGCGGTGGCAGCCCGCTTGCCGCCACCACCTCGCGACTGCGCGGCAACGCGTCCGGCCGCTGCCTCGACGTGGACAACGCCTCCACCGCGGCCGGAGCCACCGTACTGCTCTGGGACTGCCACACGGCCGCCAACCAGTTGTGGACCACGTGGGCCAGCGGCGAGATCAGGGTCTTCGGCGACAAGTGCCTGGACGCCTACAACCAGGGCACCACCAACGGCACCCGGGTCATCACCTGGGCCTGCAACGGCCAGAACAACCAGAAGTGGACCGTCGACTCCGACGGGACGATCCGCAACGTCCACTCCGGACTGTGCCTGGACGTCAACGGATCCGGCACCGCGGGCGGAACACCACTGGTCCTGTGGACCTGCAACGGGCAGGCCCACCAGAAATGGAGCCGCGCGTGAACCGCGGTTCCGGCAGGGGAGTTTCACGATGACGAGGACCAGATCCCTCTTATGGAGCGCCGTGCTGGCGGCGCTGGTCGTCCTGAGCATGGGAGGCACGGCGCTGGGCCACGGCCGGGGCGGGAGCACCCCGCTCACGGCGTCCGCAGCCGCCGCCCCGAGCTCAGGGTGTGGCAAGGCCCCCACCCTGACGAGCGGAACGCACACGATCCGCAGCGGCGGCAAGAACCGGACCTTCATCCTGCGCGTCCCCGACGGCTACGACCGCAACCGCGCCCACCGGCTGGTCATCGGCTTCCACTGGCTGGGCGGCACCTCCACCGACGTCGCCACCGGCCGCACGGTGGAAACGGGCTCCTGGGCCTACTACGGACTCCAGCGCCTGGCGAACAACAGCACCGTCTTCTTGGCACCCCAGGGCCTCAACAACGGCTGGGCCAACAACGGCGGGGAGGACCTCACGTTCGTCGACGACATGCTCAAGCGCGTCGAGACGGACCTGTGCGTCGAGACGACACAGCGCTTCGCTCTCGGGTTCAGCTACGGCGCCGCCATGTCGTACGCCCTCGCATGCTCCCGCGCGACGGTCTTCCGCGCGGTCGCGGTGCAGAGCGGCGGGCAGCTCAGCGGATGCAGCGGCGGCACCCAGCCGATCGCCTACCTGGGAGTGCACGGCCTCAGGGACAACGTCCTCGGTATCGCCGGCGGACGGGCGATGCGGGACAGGTTCGTCAGGAACAACGGCTGCACTCCCCAGAACCCGCCCGAGCCGGCGCAGGGCAGCCTGACGCACCGGGTCACCACCTACTCGGGCTGCTCGACCGGGCATCCGGTCGCCTGGGCCGCGTTCGACGAAGGGCACATCGCGGCACCGCAGGACGGGGCCCCCGGGGACAGCGGCAGGAGCTGGCTGCCGGGAGAGGTCTGGAAGTTCTTCACGCAGTTCCAGAGCTCCGGCCCGCCGCCGGGGCCGGCGACCTGCCGGGTCACCAGCACCGTCAGCGCCTGGAGCACCGGCCTGACGTCGAACATCACCATCGCCAACACCGGCACGACCGCGATCGAGGGCTGGTCCCTCGTCTTCACCCTGCCCGAGGGCCAGACCATCACCTCCGGGTGGAACGCGGACTACACGCCCGCTTCAGGCCGGGTGACGGCCAAGAACGTCTCCCACAACAGCACCATCGCTCCGGGTGCGTCGGTCGACATCGGCCTGCAGGCGGCCCACACCGGAAACTCCGCTCCGCCGGCGTCCTACGATCTCAACGGCACTGCCTGCGCCGTCCCGGGGAGTACGGCGAAGTGACCCTGCAGAGGGCGGACAAGACGCCGGGCGGCCCGCAAGCGCGCGCCGCCTTGTCCGCCCGCGCCCCCGGGCCTCCGACGAACGGATCCCGGGGGCCGACTCGCCGGGAGGCAGCGACCGCAGGCCTGCGGCGCGCCCTTCCGCCGGGTCAGCCACGGCGCGCGAGGATGCTCAACGCGTTGGCCAGCACCACCGCCGCGATACCGGCCCACTCGGCCCGTCCGAGGTGCTGCCCGAGGCCCAACACGCCCACCACCGCGGCGAGAACGGGGTTGACGCTCATGAACAGCCCGAAGGCCTGGGCCGGTACGGAGCGCAGCGTGAACAGGTCCGCCAGGTACGGCACGGCGGACGACAGGACCCCCGCGGCGACGGCACAGCCGACGGCCTGCGCGGTCGGCGGCTGACGGAGGACGAGGACGGCGCCGACCGGCAGGAACATCAGGGCCGACAGCCCCGCCGCTGCCGCTGAACCCTGAGCACCCGGGAGGCGCTGTCCGACCATGCGGTTGAGCAGGATGTACGACGCCCAGCACGCTGCGGCCAGCAGGCCCAGCCCCATGCCCGCGTAGTCGGCCGACGGCTGAGGCCGCATCAGGACGACCACCCCCGCCGCCGTCACCGCACAGCACGCGTTTACCCGGCGCCGCGCGGCGGCCAGGGCGATGGTGAGCGGGCCGAGGAACTCCAGTGTCACGGCGAGGCCGAGACCGATGCGTTCGACGGCGCTGTACAAGGACAGGACGCCGCTCGGTACGGCTCGCCGACCTGAGTGGCCGCACCCTGCTGATCGACCGCCGTACCGGCACCACCACCCCCGACCTGTGGCCACCCCACTCCCGCCCGGCGACCGAGGAGACGCACGACGTCGACGACTGGCTCACGGTCATCGCCACCGGCCGCTGCGTCGGCATGACCGCGGAATCCACCGCCCACCAGTACCGGCGCCCCGGCGTCGTCTACCGCCCCGTACGCGACGCCGAACCCATCGCCGTTCGCCTCGCGTGGTGGCACGACGAGCCCCACCCGGCCACGCAGCCGGCGATCGAACTCCTCTCCGCTCTGTACCGCAACGATTGAGCGTCCTCCCGCGGAAACCCGGCCTGGAGGGTCCGGCCGCGATGAGAGAGTCGGCCTCATGTCCACCTCAATGCCGGTCCGCCCGCTCCGCCTCGTCGCCGTGACCCTCGCCGTCGTGGCGGCTGTCGGCGCCTGCGGTGACCTCCATGCCCCGGGTTCCCGGAGCGGGGCGGCCCCCTCTCCGCCGGGCGCCTCCTCCCCGCCGGGCGCCTCCCCTCCCTCGGGCAGCTCCTCGCCCAGCGCCCCGGGAGCGTCGCCGTACGTGGAGCCCGGTGCCGGCGACGGTGCCCCGCACTACAACGAGAACAACGCCTACCGCCGCGAGGGCGACATGGCCCCGGCCCATGCGAAGGACGCCGGGCGGGAGGCCGCCCGCATCCGGCCGGTGATCGAGCGGCTGTGGGAGCAGCGGAAGTGGGACCCCGCGGCCGTACGGACGGCACTGCTCCGGCTGGGCTACGAGGAGGAGCGCGTCACGCAGGACGGCAAACGCCTCGGCGGCACGCTCACCGTCACGCAGATGTCGCCACGCTGGAAGGACGACGGCTACGTCACGCCCGAGGGGACGCGGGTCGCCCTGCGCGTGCACGACGACGCCTGCGTGTCGGGGTTCGTGCAGAAGTCGAACTTCGAGGTGCGGGTCAACGGCCTCTACCCGGAGACCGGCTGCTTGGAGCCGCCCTACGGCCACTGAAGCCACCGGTTCGTGCGCTGGTGAAAGCCGGCGTCGGCGTGTGGCCGGCGCCGCGTGATCGGGCGGCACTGAGGCGGGGGCTGGCCGCCGGAGCCGCCGGTACTGCAGGGGGGAAGGCCCCGGCCCTGGCGAGCGTCACGCCGCCCGCCGCGCGGGCCCCCGCACTCCGGCGGCGTGCCGTCGCAGCTTCGGCCGTGCAAGCGTTTTCTACACCTGTGTCACGTTTTGCTCCGGCCGGAGCGCGGCACTCGGGACTCCACGAGCGGGCCCCGGGAAGTGACCTCCGCTGCGTGAGGTGCGCCCGGAGCGGGCCGGAATCCGGCCGGCCGCCGGGCGGAACAAAAGGATGGTCGATGACGACGATCGGCGTGGAAGAGGAGTACCTGCTGCTCGACCCGGTCACGGGCCTGCCGGTACCTCAGGCGGACAAGGTGCGCGCGGCGGCGGGTGTGGGGCATCTCGTGGCCGACCAGGAGGTGCAGTACGAACTGCTCCAGGCCCAGGTCGAGGTGGCCACCCCGGTCTGCGACACCCTGGAGGAGGTCGGAGGCCATCTCCTGCGGCTGCGGCACGCCGTGGGCGTGGCCGCCGAGGAGCACGGCTGCCGGATCGGGGTGTGCGGCACCCCGCCGGTGCGGCACGGCCGCCCCATCGCCGTGACCGACCAGGCCCGCTACCGCGCCATGGTCACCCAGGCCCCCCAGCTGGTGGCGGAGCAACTGGTCAACGGCACGCACGTGCACGTCGGCGTGCCCGATCGGGAAGCGGGCGTGCAGGTCCTGAACCGGATCCGTTCCCGGCTGCCGACACTGACGGCCATGGCCGCGAACTCCCCGCTCTGGGACGGGCACGACACGGGCTTCGCCAGCTGGCGCACCGTGATCTTCAGCCGGTGGCCGGTCAGCGGCATGCCCCCGCACTTCCGCGACGCCGCCGACTACGACCGGCGTGTGGAACGGCTGCTGGAGTCCGGTCTCGTCTCCGACACCGGTCAGCTCTACTGGCAGGCCCGCCTCTCGGCCACGTATCCCACGGTCGAGGTGCGGTGCCTGGATGTCCAGCTGCGCGCCGACGAGGCGGTCATGCTCGCCGCGATCATCCGGGCCCTCGTGGAGACCGCGCTGGCGGAGGCGACCGCCGACGTGGCGCTGCCCGACAGCCCGCCGGAACTGTTGCAGGCCGCCATGTGGCACGCTGCCCGGCACGGGCTCGGCGACACCCTGATCGACCCGGGCGGCGTCCCGCACCGGGCCGGCGACGTGCTCTACGAGTTCCTGCGGCACGTCGCGCCCGCCCTCGACGCGTCCGGCGACTCCCGGCAGGTCACCTCCCTGGTCCACCGGCTGCTGCAGGACGGGACCGGCGCGGACCGGCAGCGCGCCGCCCTGGCCCACGGTGGTCTCCGCGCGGTCACCGAGTTGATCAGCGCCCAGAGCACGATGCCGTGACCCCCCGGACCGTTTCTCGTCGCGGCCCTCGTGGACCGCACGAAGACCGCACCAAGGACTGCCGTCGCCAAGGCGATGGGCAAGGACCGAGCCCCACCAGGACCCGTCGGCGTCAGGTGGCCGGCCGGGCGGCGGGATCCCCGGCGCGCCGGTCGTGCGCCGGATCGTAGGCGGTGATGTCGTAGCGGGCCTCGTCGTCGGCCGCGTTCTCCTCCCAGTCGAGGACGATGCGCACGGGGTGCCCGTCGGCCGCGTACCGCGCCTCGGCCCTGTGCGCGTCGTCCCGACGCGCCTGCTCCAGTTCGGCGAGGAGTTCGCCGAGCGTGGGCACGGTGCCGGGTGCGCTCTCGACCGCCCTGCGCGCGGCGTCGTCCAGGCCCACCGCCTTCACCACGGTGCCCTCGCGGACCGAGATCCGGAAGGTGCCGAGCAGGCTCCGTTCCCCCTCGCTCGACCGGAGCGTGTACGTGTAGGAGGCGGGCTCCTGCCAGCCGCTCCGGTCACGACGGGGTGCGCTCTCCGCCTCCGGGGACGTCGGCGTCACGGTGCCGCAGGAGGCGAGCGCGCCGACCGTCCCTCCGATCAGCACGGCGGCACAGACGGCTCGGGCGGTGCGGGGCACGGCGGTCATGACGGAGGTCCCTTCGACGACGGCTACCGCTATGACGCCGCCCACCGGCGGAACGTTCGGCGGCCACCCGGGCCCACGGCTGCTGCCGACGCACCATCTCGTCGATACGGACGGGCGCGAACGGCCAGGTGCAGTCCGGGTACGGCCAAACCGGGGCCCGTCGTCGGCCGGGGCGTGGTCAGACGGGGAGGATGAACGGAGGGTGCGCACCGGTGAGGAAGTAGTCCCCGACGTCCCGGAGCCGGTCACCGACGGGTTCGTACAGGGTGTGCGTCCGGGCGTTGCGCCAGAACCGGTCGAAGCCGAGCCGCGCGGAGGCGGAACGGGCGCCGATGATGTCCAGGGCCCGGGCGGTGGACTCCTGGGCGGCCCTGGACGCGGCGGCTTCGGCCATGGCCACCAGGACGGAGATCTCCGCGTAGTCCTCGTAGGTGAGGTCCTCGCCGTGGGCCAGCCCGCCCTGCACGGCCTGACGCGCCTCGTCGGCGAGTGCGGACGCCGAGCGGGTGAGCACGGTGAGCTCGCCGTACGCCGTCAGCACCTGTGGGTCCCGCGGGGAGCCGACGGGCCAGTCGGGGTGCCGGCGCGAGTGGCCGGTCCTGCTGTACTCCCGGGCCTCGGCGAGCACACCCTCCGCCATGCCGAGCCGGAGTTGCGCCGACAGCAGCCGGCCGACCGGTGACACCAGCGCCGTCAGCGGCGACAGGACGTCCTCGTCCGCCGCGAGGGACCCCAGCACGTCGTCCGCGGGGACCGGCACCGCGTCGAACTCGGCGCTGCCGCCTGCCGCCAGCCGCTGGCCGAAGGGGTCGGCGTCACCGTCGACGACCACGCCCCGGAGGGCGGGATCGACCACGACGGCGACGGGTTCGCCGGTGCCGGCCCGCACCGCACGTACGGCGAGGCGGTCGGCGACCAGAACACCGGCGGCGTAGCTCTGCCGGCCGTTCAGCACGTATCCCCGTGTGTCCCGGGTGAGGGTCAGCTCCGGTTCCTGGCGGGCCAGGCCGCCGCCCCAGCACCACCCCTCCGCCGCGGATCGCCGCTCCAGCCGGGCACCGAGGGCGGGTCGGGCGAGGAACCGGGCGCTCCAGGAGGTGAAGTAGTGACAGCCGAGCAGCTGGCCGATGGCGCCGTCGGCCGCCGCGATCTCCCGGACCACGGCGTACGCCTGGGACCAGTCCGCGCCGCCGCCGCCGAGTTCGGCGGGGACGAGGAGGGGCAGCAGCCCCGACTCACGCAGCCGCGACACCTCGTCGAAGGGGGGCTTGCCCGCCTGGTCTCGGGCGACCGCGTCCGTGGCCAGGTCCTCCGCCGTCTCGCGGGCCACCCGCAGCCAGTGCCCGCCGCCGGGCCGGGGTAGGCCGAACTCCATGGCGGGGCCGGACGGCGCCGGGGCAACGCCCATGGGAAATCTCCTCAAGTTCGCATGCGGGGCGGGGCGTTGAGCCTCACGGGCGGGAAGGTGCGTGGACCCTGCGCATCATCCTGCGCAGGAGCGCAAGGCCCCGTCAATACTTTCCTAGTAATTCGATAGGGAACGTAGGGAACGTAGGAACGTAGGGAACGTAGGGAACGTTGGGAGCGCTGGGAGCGGCGGTTCGGGGCCGGCCGGAGCCGCGGTGCCGGACCGGCCGGCCGACCGCACTCGCCGTCGCCGATGCGGTCACGAACTGACCGCGTCCCGTGCGACCGTGAGCGCGTAAGCCGCCCGGACGCCTGGACCACGGGTCGGCCCACGACCCGAAGGCCGAGGTGCTCCGATGACCGTTCTCGACGCCCGCGCGCTCAACCGCGCGACCCTGGCACGGCAGTTGCTCCTCGAGCGTGCCGACCTGCCGGTCCTCGACGCCGTCGGCCACCTGTGCGGTCTGCAGGCGCAGGAGCCGCAGGAGCCCTTCGCCGGGCTGTGGTCGCGGCTGCGGGCCTTCGACCCGGCGGAGCTGTCCGACCTGCTGACCGGGCGGCAGGTCGTGCGCACCCACCTGATGCGCCGCACCGTCCATCTCGTCACCGCCGACGACGTCGTGGCCTGGCGCTCCCGCCACGACGGCATGCTCCGCCAACGGGGCCTCGGCGTCTACCGGCGCGAGCTCGCCGGGATCGATCTCGGTGCGCTCGCGGCGGCGGGGCGCGCCGTCATGGCCGACGGCGAAGCCCGCTCCATGCCCGAACTCGCTCGGGCCGTCGCCGAACACCTGCCCGCCGCGGAGCCGCGGCCCCTGGGCGAGATGCTGGTCGCCGCCCTCCTGCCGACGGTCCAGGTGCCGCCGCGCGGCCTGTGGCGCACCACCGGCGGAGCACGCTACGCGCAGATCCCCTCCTGGCTCGGGCGCGAGATCGACCCGCTCTCCCCGGACGTCTGCGACCCCGTGGGCCAAGCGCTGGTACGGCGCTACCTGGCCGCGTTCGGCCCCGCCACCGCAGCCGACCTGCGTGCCTGGTGTGGGCTGGCCGGACTGCCCGCCGCGGTCTCCGCTCTCCGCGAGGAACTGGTCGCCTTCCGCGACGAACGCGGCCGCGAACTGCTCGACCTCCCCGACGCACCCCGCCCCCACCCCGGCACCCCCGCACCGGTGAGGTTCCTGCCCGCGTTCGACAACGCGATCCTCGGCTACCACGACCGCAGCCGGATCATCGACGACGCACACCGCCCGCTGTCCGTCGCCGGCGCCCGGGTCGTCCTGGTCGACGGGAGGGTCGCCGCGACCTGGACCGTCGAGGCGGACACGGTGCTCGTCACCCCGCTGCGCCGCTTCTCCCGGACCGACCGCACGGCCGTCGCCGAGGAAGGACGGGCGATGGCCTCCTTCCTCTCCGGCGACCGGAGCGACCGGGTACGCGTCGCGGCCTCGCCCGGCTGAACCACGCCCCTGCCCTCCGGGACGGCCCGCCCCGCAGTGATCGGCGGGCGCTTCGGGCCGACAGGCGCACACTGGAAGGGTGCTGCCGCTGCTCACGAGGGGGTGTCGGCCCATGGAAGCGTCAGAACGCGTGACCGTGCGGTGGTGGCGGTGGCGACACAACGTGCTCCGACGGCGCGTCGACGTCGTCGAAGCCTGGGTCGTGCTCGCCGGCTGGCTGCTCGCCCTGCTGGGCGGGCTGCTCGCGGGGCTGCTGGCGGCGGGCACGGTCGAGCAGGCCGTCGAACGGCAGCGGGCCGAGAGCCGCCAGGTCCGGGCCGTGGTCGTCGAGGACGCCCCGGGCCCGTCACAGACCCGAACGGCGAGCGACCACCGGGTGTGGGGCAAGGTGCGGTGGACCGCGCCCGACGGTACGGCCCACCGGGAGGAGGCCCGGGTACCGGCGAGAGCACCCGCCGGGAGCACCCTCCCCGTGTGGGTGAACCGCAGCGGTGACCTCACGAGCCCACCCGTGTCCGGCGGCGAGGCCTGGCTGCACACCGCCATGGGCGGTGCGCTCGCGGGGATCTTCTCCGGCAGTGCGGCACTGGGAGCCACCTGGCTGGTCCGTATGGCCCTCGACCGGCGCCGCATGAAGCAGTGGGACGCGGAGTGGGAGCGGATCGACACGCGCAGGGGCTGGAAGACGGGCTGAACGGGGCGGCGCTCCGGCCGTCCCGCCGACGCTCACCGACCGGCGCCCACCGGCTGTCCGCTGCAGGCTTCAGCCGCGGCCGGCCGCGTCCTGGCCGCCGAGCGTCTCGTGCACGGGCGCGGGAACCGGTGCCGTCCGTCCGGCGGCGCCCGCCCAGGCGCGCGTCGGCGGCTCGGCCTGTCGCGCGTGGGCTATCGGGACGGCCGTACGAAGGGGGACGCGGACGGGAGCGGGGTGGCCGTGGACAGGTGCGCATTCGCGCCCTCGACCTGCCGTACCGTGCTCTCGCCCGGACGGGGGTCCGTGCCCGCGCCGGTGGACAACTGGGACCAGGCGCCCAGGGCGAGCGCGACGGCGGCCGCGGTGGCGGCCACCCGCCCAGCGCGCCGGGCCTTGGCGCGGCGGTCCAGGTCCCGCCACGCCACGCGGACCCACAGGTCGTCCGGCTGCCACAGGTCGCCGACGGTGTGCGGGGGCTGGAGTTGTCGTCCCGCCGCCCGCTCCGTGGCGGAGGGCTCCCGGGGAGCTGTGACACGTATGGCGGACTCGCTGTCCGTGAGGAACCTCAGCCACACGTCGTCGGGGACCGGGGGAACGCCGGGCGGCTCATGGGGAGTTCTCCACCCGTCCGGCTCTTCGGTGGTCACGTCCCGTCATCCCCTTTCCGAACGTCGGCCCGATCAGCGCCTCCTGCAAGATCAGTATGCCGCCCGGGCCCCGGAGCCGCGCCCCGTCGGGTCCGGGGCCGCGCCTCCGAGACCGACTTGGTACCTGCTGTGGTGGGAGTGGCCGGCGGCCCTCCCGCCACGCGGGTCAGACCGTGGCGGGCAGGACGTGGTCGCCGACCTTGTCGGTGCTCAGGCACAGCGAACAGACGACCGCGTCGTGGGTCGGGCAGGCGGCCACATCGGGCCGCTCGAACTGCTGCCGGCACACATGGCACTCGTAGGCGACGGCGCTGGGGTTGCCGTCCTCGTCCAGCAGGGGCTCGGCGATGCCGTCGTCGGTGCGGCGCAGATAGTAGCGGCCCTTGGTGACCACGGCCATCAGCGGCGTGAGGACGAAGGCGATGACGGCCGCGGCGACGGGGGAGTAGGGCTGGAGCGTGTCGCCGAGGACGTGGAAGTACATCGCGATGGACAGCCCCGAGGCGGCGGCGAAGGCCACGACCCCGACGGGGTTGACGGCGTAGAGCATGCCGCGGCGGAACTCGGGGGCGTGCGGGGACAGCTTCAGCACGTACTTGTTGATGCCGATGTCGGTGGCCACGGTGACCACCCAGGCGATCGCGCAGTTCGAGTAGAAGCCCAGGATGCTGTTGAGGAAGCTGAACATGTCGGCCTCCATCAGGGCGAGCGCGAAGCCCAGGTTGACCAGGACGAAGACCATCCGGCCCGGGTAGCGCCGGGTGACCCGGGTGAAGGAGTTGGTCCAGGCGAGGGAACCGGAGTACGCGTTCGTCACGTTGATCTTGATCTGGCTGATGACGACCAGCACCACAGCCAGCGGCACGACGAGCCAGGACGGCATCATCGCGTCGAAGGCGCCCTTGAACTGCTGGATCGGCTCAGGCGCTGCGGAGCCGCCGACCTCGGCGATCACGTACACCGCGAGGAACACACCGATGGCCTGCTTCAGTGCCCCCAGCACGACCCATCCCGGGCCCGCCATCACCACGGCCGCCCACCAACTGCGCTTGTTCGCCTCGGTCTTGGGCGGCATGAAGCGCAGGTAGTCGATCTGCTCGCCGATCTGCGCGATCAGCGACAGGCACACGCCCGCGCCGAGCAGCACGGAGGCGGTGTCGATGCCGCCGTCCCCGTCGGTGCCCGCGTAGGCGAGGAAGCGGTCGACGGTACCCGGGTCGGTGGCGACCAGGTAGACCAGCGGGCCGACCATCAGCAGCAGCCAGATCGGTGTCGTCCACACCTGGAGCTTGCTCAGTGCCGTCATGCCGTAGATCACCAGGGGGATCACCATCAGCGTGGAGACCAAGTAGCCCAGCCAGAGCGGCAGTTGGAGGCCCAGCTTCAGGCCCTGCGCCATGATCGAGCCTTCCAGCGCGAAGAAGATGAAGGTGAAGCTGGCGAAGATGACGCTGGTGAGGACCGAGCCGAAGTAACCGAAGCCGGAGCCGCGGGTGATCAGGTCCAGGTCGATGTTGTAGCGGGCCCCGTAGTAGGCCAGCGGGAAGCCGGTCACGAAGATGACGACCGCGGCGACGGCGATCGCGAGGAGCGCGTTGCCGGTGCCGTGGGCCAGGCCGATGCCGGCCCCGATGGAGAAGTCGGCCATGTAGGCGATGCCGCCGAGCGCGGTCGTCGCCACGA
Source organism: Streptomyces sp. NPDC047880 (assembly GCF_040706515.1). NCBI lineage: Bacteria > Bacillati > Actinomycetota > Actinomycetes > Kitasatosporales > Streptomycetaceae > Streptomyces > Streptomyces sp. NPDC047880. The sequence continues at coordinate 162,980 of NZ_JBEZOK010000003.1, forward strand.
CCATCGGGGTCCAGCACCGGTAACTGCGCGGCGCGAAGCGGAGCGTGTAGTCCTCGAGGGTCTCCTTGACGGCCTGGTCCGTGCCCGGTACTGCCTGGGGTGCGGGTTCCGGCTCGGCCACTGCGGCCAGTCGCGGCTCGGCGCTCATGCCACGCCTCCTTGCTGCGGGTCGGGTACTGACAAGGCAGGCACGGTAGGCAGCGGTCATTACCCCTCAATACTTCCCGCGTGAAGGGAGTGTTTCCGAACTTCCCGCGTAAAGGGAGTGTTTCCGAGCCTTCTCACCCGGCACCGCCGGCTTCTACGGCACGCCCAGCACGAACAGCACGTACCCCGCGTACGACCCGGAGGTCAGCGCGGCCGTGCCGAGCACAGCGGCCAGGGACGGCCACTGGAGCCGGCGCATCGCGAGAGCCAGGGGGACGAACAGCGGGAAGAGCGGCAGCAGATAGCGCGAGACGTTGCCGAAGTACTGCTGGGTGGTCATCACCATGAGGTAGGAGAGCACCGTGTACACCACGAGCACGGCGGGCGGTCGCAGACGCGCCAGCAGCACGGTCAGCACCGGTACCACCAGCACCACGCAGAGGCCGATCACGTCCTCGAAGGGCATCGCGAAGAGGTAGTCGAAGTGGCCGACGGGGATGGACGTCAGCACGTTGAACGAGTGGACTCCCCAGTCGAACTTGTGCCCCCAGGCGCCGTCCTGGAGTTTGGAGTATCCGTTGATGTCGCCCATGCGGTAGTTGACCCAGGCGAGGTAGCCGAACAGACCCAGGGGCGCGATCGCCACGGCGGCCAGGGGACGGCGGACCCCGTCCGCACGCCGGCGCAGGGACAGCACCGCCGCGACGGCCAGGGCGGCGACCAGCGCCACCGCCGTGGGCCGGCAGAGCCCGGCCGCGCAGGTCAGCAGGCCGGCCGTGAGCCAGCGGCGGGTCATGACGGCGTGGCAGGCCCACGCGGCGAGAGCCGTGTACAGGGACTCCGAGTAGCCCGACCACTCCGTGCCCGAGCCGGGCCAGACCGCCCACAGCCCGGCCGCGACCAGCCCTGCCCGGTGGCCGCCGAGGCGCGCGGTGACGGCGTGGACGCCGAGCGCGGCGGCGAACGAGGCGATGACGGACACCGTCAGGCCGGCGCCGTACAGGCCGAGTCCGGTGCATTCCGAGACCAGCCGCATCAGGGCCGGGTACAGCGGGAAGAACGCCGCCGAGTTGCCCTCCAGCGTGATCATGCCCGTCGCGCCCGGGACCGGCTTCAGGGCCGGGTCGTACCCGTGCGCGGCGATCTGCTGGTACCACCAGCCGTCCCAGCTGGCCAGGACGTCCCAGGGGTGCTCGCCGCCGCCGAAGCGCGGGTTCTTCCTCCGGAAGTCGCCCGCCGCGTCCAGCAGATACATGAAGACGGCGAAGCCGGCCAGCTTCAGCACGCCGTACGTCAGCAGCACGGGCCCGTAGCGCCTGGCGGCGGCGCGCAGCCGCGGCCGGAACTCCCGCGAGCCGCGGGGAACCCGGTGCTCTTCGGCGAGTGAGGGCGGGCGGCGCAGCTGGACGGTGCTCATGGGGCGGAGGGTCCTGTCGTGCGGCGGGCCGGGAAGACCCAGGCCCGGAAGAGGAGGAAACGCAGCAGCGTCGCGGCCAGGTTGGCGACGATCAGGGTCACGAGCTCGACCCGGTGGCCGGTGTCCGGCGCGCTGTGGTGGAGGACGGCCAGCGAACCGCTCGTCAGGGCCAGCCCGACCAGGAACGTGGCGAGGCCCTTGAGGTGGTGGCGCAGTGCGCCGCCACGGCCCTGCACACCGAAGGTGAGCCGGCGGTTGGCCGCCGTGTTGGCGATCGCGCTGGCGAGCAGGGCGAGCGCGTTGGCGGCCTGCGCCCCCGCCGCCGGTCTGAGCACGCTGTACAGCAGCACGTAGCACAAGGTGCTGGCGGCACCGACGGCGGCGAAACGCACCACCTGCCGTGCCAGCCCCGTGGGCAGGTCCCCGGCGAGGTCGCCGCCGCTGCGGCGCAGTGCGGACAGCGGCAGCCTGCCGCGGGCCAGGGCCCCGCCCAGCCTGGCCATGCCGCGCAGATCCGCCAGCGCCGTGGAGAGGATGTGGACCCGGCTGTCGGGGTCGTCCACCCAGTCCACCGGCACCTCGTGGATGCGCAGGCCCGCGCGCTCCGCGATGACCAGCAACTCGGTGTCGAAGAACCACTCGCGGTCCTCCACCAGCGGCAGCAGCCGCTCGGCGACGTCCCGTCGTACCGCCTTGAATCCGCACTGCGCGTCGGAGAAGCCCACGGCGAGCGTGCCGCGCAGCAGCCCGTTGTAGCAGCGGGAGATGATCTCCCGCTTCGGGCCGCGCACCACCCGGGAGCCCCGGGCCAGCCGGGTGCCGATGGCGATGTCCGAGTGGCCCGAGATCAGCGGCGCGACCAGCGGCAGCAGCGCGGCGAGGTCGGTCGACAGGTCGGCGTCCAGATACGCGAGCACCGGGGCGGGGGAGCGGGACCACGCGGTGTGCAGCGCACGGCCCCGCCCCTTCTCCGCCAGCCGGATCCAGTGGGTGCCGGGCAGTTCCGCGGCCAGCCGCGCGGCGATCTGCGGGGTCCGGTCGGTGCTGGCGTTGTCGGCGATGGTGATGCGGAAGGCGTAGGGGAAGGTCTCGCCGAGGTGCGCGTGCAGGCGCCGGACGCAGGGTTCCAGGTCGTTCTCCTCGTTGTACACGGGAACGACCACGTCCAGGACGGGGTCCGGATGGTGCGCGGGCAGCGGCGCCCGGCGAGGCAGCGCGGACGGTTCGGGTACGGGGCGGTCGATCAGGGCCGGCCGCCGTGCGGTTCGCATGGCGTCTCACGGTCTCTTTCTGGTGCGCGGGCATGCCGGTGCACCGGTTCCGGGCATGCCGAAGGCGCCCGTGGCGGGTGGTGCGGTGAAGGATGCGGAGCGAGAAGCCCCCCGACGTGGAGGGCCGCTCAGGCGGCTACTCGGTGGAGGCCGATGCGGAGGGTTCCTCGGACTCCAGCGCCGACGGAGGGACGGTCGTCGGTGTCGGGGAGGGCGGTGGCGCGGGGGGCGTCGTGCCGGTCCGGCTCTCGGAGGCCGTGGCCGTCGGTGTGGGGTCGGGCGGCGGGGTCGTCGTCCCGGACGGTGTGATGCCGCCGGTGGTGGTCGCGGGCAGGGACGTCTCGGGCTGCAGGGTCGGGGTCGGGCTGGTCGCCGACGGCTCGGTCGTCGGCGTGCCGTCCGGTGAGGTCGTCGGGCTCGTCGCCGGCTGCGGCCGGGGATCGGCGGGCTGCGCGCGGGTGAGCATGCCGGGCAGAAAGGCCAGTCCGACGCTGAGCCCGGCCACCGCCACCGCCGAACCGCCCGCCTTCCACAGCATCTGCGACCGGCGGCGGGCCCGGATGCCCGCGTGCAGCCGCTGCCGGTGCGCGGGCTCGTAGGGGGTGTGCTCCCGGGTGTCGTGCATGAGCCGAGACAGGTCCCGCTCGAAGTCGTCCATCGGTTCTCCTTTCACCCCACGGGCCTGACGGTGTCGGACAGGATCTGGCGGAGCCGGGCGACTCCGCGTGACGCATGGGACCGGGCGGTGCCCACCGGGCAGCCCAGGGCCTGGGCGACCTGGGCCTCGGGCAGGTCCTCGCAATAGCGCAGCACCACCGCGGCGCGCTGCTTCGGCGGCAGCTGGGCCAGTGCCGCCTCCAGCCGCGAACGCTCGGCGACGGCGGACGACACGTCGCCCGGGTCGGCCCGGTCGGGCAGCTGGTCCACGGGGCGCTCGCCCCACCAGCGCCGCCGCGCCGAGCGGGCCGCCAGCCGCACCAGCACCGTCCGGGCGTATGCCTCCGGAGCCTGCTCGGCGACCTTCGGCCACGCGAACCACAACTTGACCAAGGCCTCCTGCACCAGATCCTCGGCCCGCTGCCGATCGCCCCCCGTGAGCAGACGCCCGACATGGAGCAGCGCCGACCAACGGGCGGCCGCGAAATCGTCGAAGCCGTCCGCCCGAAACTGCTCCATCCTCACCGTCCTGCGTCTCAGTGGCCCCCTACACCTCTCAAAAGACGCTGGCCCCCACCCCACGATGCACTCGAAACCTGTGATCCACCTCACCTCGGGCGGGGCGGGGCGGGTCAGGGCATGGGAAAGGGGCCTGTGCACCGGCACAGGCCCCTTTGCGGGTCCGCGGTCCTCCCGTGTTCAGCGGGCTCCGGGGCCGCCGCTGCCGAAGCCTCCGCTGCCGCCCTCGTTCCACCGCGGACGCTCCTGCGACGCGCTCGTCCGGTCGCTCATGTTGCCGTGTCCCTTCAGCTGGTGCGGGGTCAGACGCTCCTCGCTTCTCGGGACCTCCTCGGGCTCACGGCGCTCACTGGTCTCACGGACCGGGCCACCGGCGGGCAGCCGCGGCTGCTCGTCCGGGCGTGGTGTGGGAGGTTCCTTGCGCTTGACGCGCACGCCGAGGGCGAAGGCCCCCAGCAGCAGGGCCACGACCACCACGCCCGCCACGATCAGCCCGATGCCGACGGCGCCACGACCCGCGGCCATCTCCATCCATGCGCTATTCATGGCACGCGGGTACCCCTGGACCCCTCCGTGAACCTGCTGGACACGGGTGACCGCCGCACCGGGCGGAACTCCGGAGAACACCGGGTTTGGCAGGCGCCGACCGGGGCTACCCGCGCGGTGTGACTTCGACGACATCCCAGGAGGAGCTGTTCCGGTTCCTGGAGGACCGTTTCGCCTGTGCGCAGGCGTGCACGGAGTGCGCGCGGGCGTGCGCGCTGCGCGCCAGCCTCGTGGATCCCGACGGCACCGAGAACCAGGAACTCGTACGACGCAAGGGCATCATGTGCGCGGAGGTCTGCGACGCGACCTGCCGCGTGCTGTCCGAGCAGAACCAGGTGGACGAGAGCACCATCCGCGTCCAGGTGGAGTGGTGCAGGACCGTGTGCCTGGAGGCCGCCCACGTCTTCGACGGGCAGCCGGGAGCCGAGGACTCGGCGGCGGCGTGCCGGGCCTGCGCGCGGGCGTGCACGGATTTCCTCGCCACGCTCGAATGACCGACACCATTCCCAATTTCTGAAACACGTTCTACGGTGTGCGCCGACAGGACCGGTCTGGGGAGCCTGGAGGCGCCGTGCACCTCGAATACACGCCCGAGCAGCAGCGGCTGCGCACCGAACTGCGTTCCTACTTCGCCGAACTGGTCCCGGACCACGCGTACGCCCGGCACGGCGACCCGGTGGCCCAGAAGCGGTTCTACCGCGAGACCATCCGGCGGCTCGGTGCGGACGGCTGGCTGGGTGTGGGCTGGCCGAAGGAGTACGGCGGGCGCGGCCTGACGGCCATGGAACAGTTCATCTTCTTCGACGAGGCCGCCCAGGCCGGTGTCCCGCTGCCGCTCATGGCGCTGAACACCGTCGGGCCGACGATCATGCAGTACGGCACCGAGGAGCAGAAGGCGTACTTCCTGCCGAGGATCCTCGCGGGCGAGATCGACTTCGCCATCGGCTACAGCGAGCCCGGCGCCGGCACCGACCTCGCGTCCCTGCGCACGCGGGCCGTACGGGAGGGCGACCACTACGTCGTCGACGGCCAGAAGATCTGGACGACCAACGGCGACACGGCCGACTGGGTGTGGCTGGCCGTGCGCACCGACCCGGACGCGCCGCCGCACAAGGGCATCACCATGCTTCTGGTACCGACCACCGACCCGGGCTACTCCTGCACCCTGATCAACACCCTGGCCTCGCACGACACCACCGCCAGCTACTACGAGAACGTACGCGTCCCCGTCTCGCACCGGGTCGGCGCCGAGAACCAGGGCTGGCGGCTGATCACCAACCAGCTCAACCACGAGCGCGTGACCCTGGCCGCCCACGGCACCATGGCGATCCGCGCCCTGCACGACGTGCGGCGCTGGGCGCAGGAGACCAAGCTCGTCGACGGCCGCCGCGTCGCCGACCTGCCCTGGGTGCGCCGCCTGCTGGCCCGCACCCACGCCCGGCTGGACGCGCTGAAACTGCTCAACTGGCAAATGGTCGGCGCGGTCCAGGACGGCACCCTCACCCCCCAGGACGCCTCGGCGGTGAAGGTCTACGGCTCGGAGGCCCGGCGCGAGGCCTACGCCTGGCTCATGGAGATCGTCGCGGCCCCGGGGGCCCTGAAGGAGGGCTCGGCCGGTGCGGTCCTGCACGGCGAACTCGAACGCGGCTACCGCTCGGCCGTCATCTTCACCTTCGGCGGTGGCAACAACGAGATCCAGCGCGAGATCATCTCGTGGATCGGGCTGGGGATGCCGAGGGTGCGGCGCTGAACCTCCTGTGACGAGGACTTCTGGTCGGCACAGAGGAGCGATGGCCGGCACCTGGAGCACGGGTGTTTTCCGAGGTGCCGGCGCAGCACCTCGATGCATGTGACCGGGCCTCGTTCGATCGGTCCCGGCGGTACGGGGTCCCGGGGTTCATGCCGCTGCAGGTGGTGATCGGTGTTTGCTGCCGGGCGACGACCTGCCTCGTCGACGGGCACGTGACGCAGAAGGCGAACACTTCGGAACTGCTCTTCGACGTCGCCACCGCCCTCGCGCACGTCAGTACCGTCGTCACCCCGCGGCCCGGCGACCTGATCACGACGGGGCCCGCCCACTTCCGCTCCGAGCTGATCGCCTGGGGACGACCGGGAGCGGTCCGGGACGAGAGCTCCCCCGACCACGGCACGCAGACCGTCGTGAAGGACCGGCGCACCATCAGGTCACCTGGCACGAGGTCGGCGGGCAGTTCGCGGTCCCGGGCGACAAGGCCGGCCCGGCCGGTGCCACCAGGCCACGCGCCTGCGAAGCCGTGGCGTGGCGGCACCCGGCGGCAGGGGTGAGGCTGGAAGAACAGTGAATGGACGGGGCAGCGGGGAGACCCCTGGAGGTGCCATGACTGGTGCGGACCGGCGTCGGCCGATCGTGGTGGGCGTCGACCCCGACCCTTCGAAGCGGTCGGCGCTCGCCTGGGCCGCCGACGAGGCGGACCGACGTCACCTGCCGCTGCGGCTCGTCCACGCCCAGGGTGTGCCGACCGGCGGATACCGGTCGGGGGAGGCGAGGCCGTCCTGGGAGGAGTGGAACCGGGCGCTGCACGGGCTGGGTGATCAGGTTATCAAGGACGCGGTCGCCTTTGCCGAGTCCAGACGCCCGGCGGTGGAGGTGTCGACGCTGCTGGCGGAGGGAGAGCCGGCGTGGGTCCTGAGCGAGGAGGCTCGGGGCGCCGCCCTGGTCGTGGTGGGCTCCTGGCATCTGAGCAGGCGGCGCGAGATGTTCTCCTCCGCTTCTGTGGTCCTCCCGCTCACCGCCCACGCTCCTTGCCCGGTCGCGGTCCTGCCGGAGCCGGAGCACGTCACCCAGCAGCCCGCGTACTTCGTGGTCGGCGTCGACGGCAGTCCGCATTCGGCCGCGGCGGTGGATGTGGCGTTCGAGGAGGCTGCCCTGCGCGGAGCGCTCCTGCGGGCCCTGTACGTGTGGCATCCGCCGCTCCTCGGTGTCCTCGATGAGGAAGCCGCGGTACAGGAGTGCCGCCGGGTGCTCTCGGAGACGGTCGCGGGCCGCACCGCGACGCACCCGGAGGTGGAGCTGCACCACGAGGTCGTCCGCGGACACCCGGTGCAGGTTCTGACGGAAGCCTCGGAACACGCCCTTGGCCTGGTCGTGGGAACCAGGGGGCACGGAGGGTTCACCGGCATGCTGCTGGGCTCGGTGAGCCAGGGTGTATTGCACCACGCCCGCTGCCCCGTCATCACGGTCCCGGCGTGAGGCTGAGAACGGCCCTGGACCGGTCTCCCGGAAGGCCCAGTCCTCGCCGGCCGGCCCGTCACACGACGAGAGAGCGCCGCCGTTCATGAGCGGCGAACAGGCGAGCACGGATCCGCTGGTACTGGATCTCCCCGCTGGTGAGGTCTTCTCCGCGCTGGGGACCTCACGGCGCGGCCTGCCGGCTGCTCAGGCACGGGCCAGGCTGGAGAAGTACGGGTCCAACGAACTGCCGCGCGCCGGGCGCCGGGCCGTGTGGCGGCAGTTGGGTGCGCAGTTCACGGATCTCTTCGCGGTGGTGCTGATCGTCGCCTCGGGGATCACCTTCCTGGCGTACGGGCTGGAGGAGCCGCGTGACATCGGCACCTTCCAGCTTGCGGTGGCGATCCTGGGTGTCGTGCTGCTGAACGCCGCCATCGGCTTCGCCCAGGAATACTCGGCCGAACGAACGGCTCAGGCCCTGGAGGCGATGGTCCCCCACACCTGCCGGGTGCTGCGCGGCGGTGAACGGCTGGAGCTGCCCGCCCGGGAGCTGGTGCCGGGTGACGTGGTGGTGCTGGAGGCCGGGGACGCCGTGTCGGCGGACTGCCGGATGGTGGAGGCGCACGAGCTGGCGGTGAACAACGCGCCGCTGACCGGGGAGAGCAACGCCGTGGGCCGCACGGCCGATCCGGTGGCGGACGGGCCGCCGTTGGAGGCCCGCAACTGCGTGTTCATGGGGACCGACATCGTCGCCGGCTCCGGGCGGGCCGTGGTCTTCGCCACTGGTTCGGCGACCGAGTTCGGACGGATCTACCGGCTGGCCGCGGCCGCCCCGCGGCAGAAGACCCCGCTGCAGCTCCAGGTGGCCTCCATGGCGCGGCGGGTGGCGGGGGCGGCCCTGGCGATCGGTGCCCTGATGTTCGCCGTGCGGCTGCCCACCGGCGAATCCGCGGTGACCCTGTTCGTGTTCGCACTGGGTGTGATGGTGGCGCTCGTGCCGGAAGGGCTGCCGGCGACGCTGTCGGTGTCGCTGGCGATCGGCGTACGGCGCATGGCACGCCGCCATGCCCTGATCAAACAGCTGCTGGCAGTGGAGACGCTCGGGTCGACCACGGTCGTGTGCACCGACAAGACCGGAACGCTCACCCAGGCGGAGATGACCGTCACCCAAGTGTGGGCCGGAGGTGCGCCGCACCCGGTGAGCGGGGTGGGGTACGAGCCGAGCGGCGAGGTCGCCGACGTCACGCCGGTGCGCGAGCTGCTGAGGGTGGCGGGCCTGTGCTGCAACGCCCGGCTTGTTCCACCAACGGGCCCCCGGGAGCACTGGCGGGTGCTCGGCGACACCACGGAGGGAGCGCTGCTCGTCGTCGCGGCCAAGGCCGGTCTGGATCTGGGCGCGGAGGAGGCGGCGGCGCCGCGGGTGACGGAGTTCCCCTTCGACTCGGACCGCAAGCTGATGACCACGGTGCACAAGACCGGCGCGGGCTACCAGGCGTGCGTCAAGGGAGCGCCGGGAGAGCTGCTGGCGCGGTGCACCGACGTGGAGTGGGACGGGCGGCCTGGGCTGCTGACTGCGGCGGACCGGACGGCGGTCGTCGCGGCGGGTGACGCGCTGGCGTCGCAGGGGTTGCGCGTGCTGGCCGTCGCGCGGCAAGCGCTGGACGGGCCCCGCCCGGCACAGGAGGAGGCCGAGGCCGGGCTGACGCTGCTGGGACTGGTCGGCATGCTGGATCCGCCGCGTCCGGAGGTCACCGACGCGGTCGCCGCCTGCCGCCGGGCCGGCATCCGGGTCGTCATGGTCACCGGCGACCACCCGCTGACCGGGGAGGCCGTGGCCCGCCGGGTCGGGATCGTACTGCGGCCGGACCCGGTCGTGGTGACGGGCGCCCGGCTCGACGCGATGGACGACCAGGCGCTCGACTCGCTTCTCGCCGAGCCGTCCGAGCTGCTGCTGTGCCGGGTCAGCCCCGAGCACAAGATGCGCGTGGTCACCGCCTTCCAGCGGCGGGGCGAGGTGGTGGCGGTCACCGGGGACGGCGCGAACGACGCCCCGGCGCTCAAGCACGCGGACATCGGCGTGGCGATGGGCGCGTCGGGCACCGACGTCGCCCGGGAGGCGGCCTCGATGGTGCTGCTGGACGACTCGTTCGCGTCCATCGCTACGGCGGTACGGCTCGGCCGGGCGGTCTACCAGAACATCCGCAAGTTCCTCGTGTACCTCTTCAGTCACAACATCGGGGAGCTCATCCCCATCCTGGCGGCGACCTTCGCCGGATTCCCCCTGGTCCCCATCAGCGCGGTGCAGATCCTGGCGATCGACCTGGGATCCGATGTACTGCCCGCGCTGGCCCTGGGAGCGGAGCCACCCGAACCCGACGTGATGGACCGCCCGCCGCGCTCCCGACGTGCGCGGCTGTTCTCAGCCGCCGTGGTGGGACGGATTCTGTTCCTCGGCGGCATCCAGGCGGCCTGCGTGAGCGCCGTGTTCTTCTGGCACGTCGGATCCTCGGGCATCCCGTTCGACGACTTCACCAAGGACACTCTCGCCTACCAGGAGGCGGTCACCATGGTCCAGGCCGGGATCGTGCTCAGCCAGTTCTTCAACGCGCTCACCGTGCGCAGCGACCGCCAGAGCATCCTGAAAGTGGGACTGCTGACCAATCCCGCCCTGCTGGCGGCGGGCGGCTTCGGTGTCGCCGTCATGGTCGCGATCAGCTGTCTGCCGCCGCTGCAGGCCGTCTTCAACACCGCCCCGCTCGACGCCGCCGACTGGGCGGTCCTGGCCGGGCTGGGCACCCTGCCCCTGCTCGCGGACGAAGCCCGCAAGGCGTGGCTGCGCCGGCGCGCCGACCGCCCGAAGGGAGGCCCACGGTGAAGGTGATCGTCGTCGGCTGCGGACGGGTGGGCGCCACCCTCGCTGGTCTGCTCGCAGCGGAAGGGCACGACGTGCGGGTCGTCGACCGGCGTCCCAAAGCGGCCCGGCGGCTGCCCGACAGCACTCGCATCCGTTTCCACGAGGGCAACGGCTTCAGCCGCGCGGTGCTCCAGACCGCCGGGATCGAGCACGCGGACGCCTTCGTCGCCGTCACCTCGGGCGACAACAGCAACATCGTCAGCGCACGGACGGCGAAGGAGACCTACCGGGTGCCGATCGTCCTCGCCCGCATCTACGATCCCCGGCGTGCCGAGATCTACCGCGAACTCGGCATCCCCACCATCGCCAGCGTCCGCTGGACCGTGCACCAGATCCACCGGATGCTGCTGCACCGCCATCTGAGCCCCGAACTCAGCTTCGGCAACGGAGAGACCCTGCTCATCCGCTCCGATCTGCCCGACTACCTCGTAGGCCGGCGGCTGACCGAGTTCGACGTCGACGGCGAGATCCGCGTCGTCGAGGTCACCCGGGCGGGCCGTTCCCTGATCCCCGCGCACAGCACGTCCGCGCAGGCGGGCGACCTGGTCACCTTCGCCGTCGCCGCCACCGCGCTCGGCAGGCTGCGCGGCTTTCTCGACAAGGAGCTGGGGACGTGAACGTGCTCATCGCCGGAGCGGGACGCCTCGGCACCCAGATCGCCCAGGTGCTCTCCGCGGCCCGCAGCAAGGTCACGCTGATCGACAGCGACGACGACCGCGTGGCCGAACTTCAGGGCCGCATTCCGGGCGTGCTGCTGGTCGCCGGGGACGCGTGCGAACCGGCCCTCCTGGAACACGCCGGTGCGCTGACCGCCGACGTAGTCATCGCCACCACCGGGGACGACGAGGACAACCTCGTCATCAGCCTGCTCGCCAAACAGCAGTTCTCGGTGCCTCGCGTGGCCGCCCGCGTCAACGACGCCGACAACGCCTGGCTGTTCGACGCGCGATGGGGTGTCGACGTCGCCGTCCCCGCCGCCACCCCGCTGATCTCCCTCGTCGAGGAGGCCACCGGGGCCACCGACACGGTCGCCCTGCTGCGGCTCAGCAAGGCCGGCGTCGACGTCATCGAAACGGCGATCACGCCGCAGTCCAGTGCAATGGGCCGGGCCCTGGGCGAAATCCGACTGCCCGAAGGGACGGTTGTCGCCACGATCGTCCGCGACGGACAGCCCACCGTGCCGGATCCGGCGATCCGGCTGCGTGCCGGGGACGAACTCCTCCTCGTCTCGCACTCCGCGACCGAGCAGGAGATCCACGCGGCGTTCCAGTGAGCCGGGCCCGGAGGCGGAGTATCCGGCACGGTCACACACCTCGGTGGTCCGAGTCACCCGTCGCCGGCTGCCCGGGCACCGGCTGTCGGCGGGTTTGCGCTGACCGGCACCGCTGCGACCGCGGCAGCACTCACCGCTGCGCCCCGATCAGCCCCGGACCGGCCCGGCTCGCCTCGAACAGCGACTCGCGGGTCCCGCCGTGAACCACGTTGTGTTCCATCGGCACACCCGGGTAGCACTCCTGGCGGCCGGCGAGCTCACGGACCTGTCGGCGGGCTGCGGCAGCACCACCTGTACGAGAGGAGCCACGGCGAGTGCCGCGTGGACCGCCGCCCACGCGCGGTTGAAGCGGCTCCCCGCGACCGATCGCCGCGGTCGGCCGGTCGGTGTGGTGAGCCGGCGCGAGCTGCTGCTTGCCCTGATCCGTGACGACGCCGAGATCCGGGCCGAGGCCGAGTCCCTGGTCGGCCCGCAGCTGCCGGATCCACGAGCTGGTCGAGGTGATCGTGGAGTACGGCGTGGTGACCATGGAGGGGAGACCGGACAAGGTTCCTGTCCCCGAACTGCTCGCATCGGTGCGGGAGATCGACGACGTGGTCGATGTCGTCGACGACACGGAAGCGGTCTGAGCCGTAGTCGCTCACGGGACGCGTGTCACCGCGCGTGGCCCGCTACTGCGTGCGGGTGACGAGGAAGTCGGCGCTGCCGGCCAGCGTGGTGAGCCGGGTCGTGTCCTCGTCGTCGATGCGGACGCCGGACCGTTCGCTGAGGACCTCGACGAAACTCAGGAAGTCCAGCGAGTCCATCTCCAGCATGTCGCGGAACGCGTCGTCGGGCCCGAGAGAGGTGACGTCGGCGCCGGGGATGACGGTGGAGATCGATTCCCTGACCATGTCCAGTGCATCCGTCCGGTTCATGTTCATAGTTGCTCCGGATTCTGCAGGAGGCGGGTCACCGCCGTGAGGTAGCGGGCGCCGACGGCCCCGTCCGTCGCCCGGTGGTCGGCCGAGAGGGTCACCGTGACCACGGGGCGTACGCCCAGCAGGCCGTCGACGGCGCACGGCCGGTCGACCACCCGCCCGAACCCGACCAGGGCCACCTGCGGCGGGTAGATCACACCGAAGACGGTCTCCACGCCCTGATCGCCGAGGTTGGTGACCGTGATGGTGGCGTCGGACACCTCGGAAGCGCGCAGCCTGCCGGTACGGGCCCGGGTGACGAGGTCCTTCAGAGCGCTCATCAGCTGCGGGAGCGCCAGGGTGTCGGCGTGGCGCAGTGCGGGCGCGACGAGCCCTCCGCCGCGCAGGGACACGGCCACGCCGAGGTGCACGCCCTCGCCCGCCGTGAAGTGGCCGTCGGTCCAGAAGCCGTTGAACTGCGGGACCTCACTGGCCGCCAAGGCCGCCGCCTTGAGCAACAGGGCGGCGGGAAGCAGCCGTTCACCGACCGGGCTGCGTCGGTTGTGCTCGTGCAGCCAGACCATCGCGGCGGCCATGTCCACAGTGGTGGAGAGGTAGTAGTGGGGGATGTCCCGGTTGGCGCGGGTCATCAGGCCGGCGATCGCCTGGCGCATGGCCACCGCCCGGTCTTCAAAGGGACGGGCGGCAGAGGGCCGTACGGGCGAAGGACGTACCGGGGTGACGCCCGCGTGTGCGGGCGGGGCCGGGGCCGCCGGGCCCGGGGCTGCCTGACGCACGTCCACCGCACGGACGGCCGACTCCCTGCCCGTCCCCGTCACCGTGGCCAGATCCACGCCCAGTTCGGCGGCGAGGCGCCGGGCGAGGGGAGTGGCCCGCACTCGCGGTGCCTTGCTGCCTGCGCGAGCCGCTGCCGCATGCTCGACGTCGGTCCGGGTGACACGGCCTCCTGGTCCGGTGCCGTGCAGTGTCTCCAGGTCGATGTTGCTGTGCTCCGCGAGATGCCGGACCAGGGGACCCGCCTCGCTGTGGCCGCTCGGGCGTACGGCGGACGGCTCTGGGACCGGGGCGGGTTCGGGTGGCGGGGAGGGGCGTTCGGAAGCCGGCCCGGTTCTCGGTGTGCCACGGACCGGTCGTCGCTTCTCGGGCTCCTCGGCTTTCCCCGGAATCCCGGCCTTTCGGGGCTTCGCCGGCTTCTCGGGTGCCTCCGGCTTCCCGGGTTTCTCCCCCTTCGGCCCGATGAGCGCCAGGGGCGTCCCCACCGGCACCGTCGTACCGGGCTCGACGAGCAGCTCCGTCATGGTCCCGGTTTCGAAGCACTCCACCTCGATCGTCGACTTGGCGGTTTCGACGACCGCGACCGGATCGCCCTTGTGCACAGTGTCACCGGGCCCTACCAGCCATTCCAGGAGCGTGCCCTCATCCATGTCCGCGCCCAGGGACGGCATGGTGAACTCGGACATGATCAGTCCACCGCCCGGTGCGTGGCCGCGACGATGTCGGCGGTCTGTGGCAGAGCGGCCTCCTCCAGTTGCCGGGCGTACGGCATGGGCACCTCCGCGCTGCACACCCGCTCGACGGGAGCGTCCAGGTCGTAGAACGACCCTTCGGTGATGCGTGCGGACACCTCGGCGGCGAGGCTTCCCGTGCGCCATGCCTCGTCGACGACCACGGCACGGTGAGTCCGGGCCACGGAAGCGCTGATGGCCGCTTCGTCAAGAGGACGGAGCGTGCGCAGGTCGATCACTTCCGCGCTGATGCCCTCGGCCGCCAGCTCGTCCGCCGCCGCGAGGGCCTTGGACAGCGAACCGCCATACGTGATCAGGGAGATGTCGGTGCCGGGCCGGCGGATCGCGGCGTGGTCCAGGTCCACGGGTTCGGTCGGTGGCAGGAGTTCGCCGGAGACGTTGTAGAGGCTGCCGTGCTCGAAGATCAGTACGGGATCGGGGTCGGCGAGCGCCGCCGCGAGCATGTGGCGTGCGTCCTCCAGGGTGGCGGGGGTGAGGACGCGGATGCCGGGGATGTGCGCGTACCAGCCTTCCAGGCTGTGGGAGTGCTGGGCGCCGAGCTGCCGTCCGGCGCCCGTGGTCATGCGGATGACCAGCGGCACGGGCAACTGGCCGCCCGACATGTGCAGCAGGGTGGCGGCGTTGTTGAGGATCTGATCGAGGGCGAGCAGGCTGAAGTTGACGGTCATGATCTCGACGATGGGCCGCAGCCCGGCCAGGGCGGCGCCGATGCCGGCGCCCACGAACGCGGACTCCGACAGCGGGGTGTCGCGGACGCGCTCGGGGCCGAACTCCTCCAGCAGGCCGAGGCTGACGCCGAAGCATCCGCCGTACCGGCCGACATCCTCGCCCATGAGGAAGACGCGGTCGTCGGAGCTCAGCGCCTCCCGGAGCGCCTCGCGCATCGCCTCGCGGTAGGTCGTCCTCGCGCCCTGCGTCGTGTCGGCGCCCATGGTCAACTCCCCGCCTCCGCAGAGGAACTGGTGACGTGGCGGAGCAGGTGCCCGACCGGCTCCTCGGGTGCCTGCTCGGCCGCTTCGACGGCGTGGTCGATCTCGCCGGCGATCCGCTGCTCGATGCGGGCGAGCTCCTTGTCGCCCAGCTCACCGTTCTCACGCATGCGGTCCATGAGCAGGCTGACCGGGTCCCGGGACTTCCACTGCTCGATCTCCCCCTTGTGGCGATACCGGTCAGGGTCGTACATCGAGTGGGCGCGGAAGCGGTAGGTGCGCAGTTCCAGGAAGTGCGGTCCGGTGCCGGCCCGAATGCCCTCGACGGCCCGCCGGGCGGCATGTTCGACGGCTTCGGCGTCCATGCCGTCCACGGCCCAGGAGACCATGCCGTAGGAGGCGGCGCGCATGGCCAGGTCGGTCTGTGCCTCGTGCCGCTCCAGGGCCGTGCCCATGGCGTAGAGGTTGTTCTCGCAGACGAGCAGCAGGGGCAGCTTCCACAGGGCCGCCAGGTTCGCGGTCTCGTGGAACTCGCCCTCGGCGAAGGCTCCGTCACCGAAGAAGCAGCAGGTGACATTGGCCCGTTCGCGCATGCGGTCGGCGAGCGCGAGGCCGGCGGCCAGGGGGAGTCCGCCGGCGACGATGGCGTTGCCGCCGTAGAAGCGGCGGCTCGCGTCGAACAGGTGCATGGATCCGCCGCGGCCGCCGCTGCACCCCGTCGTCCTGCCGTACATCTCGGCCATGACGGCCTCGGCCGTGATTCCACGGGCCAGGGCGTGGCCGTGTTCGCGGTACGTGGAGACGACCGCGTCCTCGGGTGTCAGTGCCTCGTTGACGCCGATGGCGACGGCCTCCTCGCCGATGTAGAGGTGGACGAAGCCGCGGATCTTCGCTGCGCTGTACAGCTCGACGCACCGCTCCTCGAAGCGCCGGATGCGCAGCATCGCCTCCAGCAGATCCGTCCGGTGTTCTGGGCCCGTTCGACCGGTCGGAGGCCCGGTGTTCACTTTCCGCTGGGCCGACTTGGCCGTCGCGGCCTTCTTGCCGGCTTTCGGGTGCGCCGGGTCCTTCCGCGTACGGGCGGGGCGGGCCACGCTCATGTGGATCCCTCCAAGGTCGACAAGTCGCCGGCAGGCAAGCCCAGTTCACGGGCACGCAGGAGACGGCGCATCACCTTCCCGCTGCGGGTCTTGGGCAGGTTCTGGTCGAACGCGATCTCCCTGGGAGCGACGGCGGGACCCAGCTTGCGGCGGCCGAACGCCAGCAGCTCCCGCTCCAGATCCGCGGTCGGCTCGACATCCGGCCGCAGCGACACGAACGCCTTGACGACGTTCCCGGCGACCGGGTCCGGCCGCCCGATCACCCCGGCCTCGGCCACCGACGAGTGCTCCATCAGCGCGCTCTCCACCTCGAACGGGCCGATCAGATGCCCGGCCGACTTGATGACGTCGTCGGCGCGTCCCACGAACCAGTACCAGCCGTCCGCGTCCCGCCGCACCAGATCCCCGGTCAGGTACCAGCCGTCCGCGAACGAGGCGTCGTAACGCTCCTTGTCGTGCAGATAGCCGCGGAACATCGACGGCCAGCCAGGCCGCAGCGCCAACTCGCCTTCGACGCCGGGGTCTTTTACCTCCGTGACCCTTCCATCGGCGACCAGCGCCCGGCCGTCCTCGCCCTGCTTCAGCACGGTCGCCTCGACGCCGGGCAGCGGCCGCCCCATCGAACCGGGGCGGATCTCGCAGGCCGCGAAGTTCGCGATCATGATGCAGCCGGTCTCCGTCTGCCACCAGTTGTCGTGCACCGGCAGTCCCAGCACGTCCCGGCCCCACACGACGGCCTCCGGGTTGAGGGGCTCGCCGACGGAGGCGATGAAGCGCAGGGCCGACAGGTCGTAGGAGCGAGGCAGGCCGTACGGGCCGTGTCGCGGAGTTGCGCGCATGAGCATGCGCAGAGCCGTAGGGGCGGTGTACCAGACGGTGACCCGTTGTTCGCCGAGGATCCGGTACCAGCGCCGGGCGTCGTAGTCGCCCTCGTCGACGACGACCGTCACACCGTGGACGAGTGGGGCGATGATGCCGTACGACATGCCGGTGACCCAGCCGGGGTCGGCGGTGCACCAGTACACGTCTTCGGGGTGCAGGTCGAGCGCGTAAGCGGCCGTGGCGTAGTGGGCGATCACAGCCTCGTGGACGTGGACCGCGCCTTTGGGGGTTCCGGTGGTTCCGCTGGTGAAGTGCAGCAGCGCCATGTCCTCGGGGGACGTCGGCGGGGTGGTGAAGATGTCCGGGGCGGCGGACATCAGGTCGTCGAAGGATGCTGTGCCGGGCAGGTCCTCCGCGCCGGGCCCGACGATCAGGATGTGCTTCAGTCCGGGAACGGATGCGCGGCGACCGGCGACCTTGCGCCGGTAGAGGGCTGCGGTGGTCACCAGGACCTGCGCGTCGCCCAACCGCAGCCGCTGCTCGACCGGGTCGGGGCCGAAGGCGGAGAAGAGCGGGCACAGCACACTGGTGTTCTTCAACGTGCCCAGCACCGTGGTGTACAACTCGGGACAGCGGGCCAGCAGCGTGAACACCCGGTCCCCGTGGCCGACGCCGAGGGAGCGCAGGACGTTCGCGAAGCGGGCAGTACGGTGGGCCAGTTCCGCGTAGGTGACGGTGGAGACGGAGTCGTCCCGGGCGATGCAGCGGAGCGCAGCCCTGTCACCGTGATCGGACGCCGCGTGTCGGTCGACCGCCTCGTGGGCCATGTTGAGGCCGCCCCCGGGAAGCCCGGCCAGGTCGGTGCGCGCCTGTGACCAGCTGAAGGCCGTGCGGGCCCGGTCGTAGTCGGTGAGACGGGGCGGGACGACCGGTGGGGCGTCCTTGTGAATGGTTTCCCAGTGCATCGGTGCTCCTCCCGGCACTGCCCCCGCTTACCAGAGTCGCCGAGCCCGGCCCGCGCTGCACTTCGGCGGAAGGACACGGTCCGAAAGGGCGGGCGCCGACCTGGGGCCGACGTCATGGAGCCGGGGGCCGCCCGCTTCTTGCGGGCCCGAATCACACGGTGCGCGGCTCTGCTCCGTTACTCCGTGTCTCCTTGTGGCCCTCGGCTCAATTCCATGGCACCACCCATCACCGGCGTACTGTAGGGCCGGACGGCCCTGGCCTGGGGACCGGTCGGTCCGTTCTGGCCCCTGTCGGCCGGCCCGTCACTCGCGGTGCAGTACGACCTTGAGAGCGCCCGTGGTGGTGCCACCGGCGAACGCCTCGTAGGCGTCCTCCATCCGGCCGAGGGGGAGGGTGTGGGTGACCAGCCCGGAGATGGGCAGGTCTCCGTACCGCACCAGCTCCAGCAGCCACCGTGTGGAGGACGTGTCCACCTGGCCGGTGCTGATGGTCAGATTCTTGCGCCACAGGGACTCGAGATGCAGCGTCACCGGCTTGCCGTGCACCCCGATGTTGGCGATATGCCCTCCGGTACGGACGGCGCGCGTGGCAAGAACGAAGCCGTCCGGTTCGCCCGATGCTTCGATGACCACGTCGGCACCCGGTCCCTCGGACAGCTCGGCGATCATCTTCCCGGGCACTTCGGCGGCGTCCGCCCCCACACCGGCGGCGGCTTCGAGCCGCGCGGCGGACAGGTCCACCACGATGATCCGCCGGGGCGAGTACAGCCGCGCGATGACCACCGAGGCGACACCGACGGGACCCGCCCCGACCACGACCACGGTGTCCCCCGGGCTCACGTGGCCGTTCCGTACCCCGACCTCGTAGGCCGTGGGGAGGAGTTCGGCGAGCAGGACCGCTTCCTTGAGTGGGATGTTCCACGGCCGCCGGTGGGTGGAGTGGTCGGCGAAGGGAATCCGCACCAGCTCGGCCTGGGTTCCGTTGATCAGATTGCCCAGAAGCCATCCGCCGCCCCTGCTGCACTGCCCGAGCCTGGTGTCACGGCATTCCCCGCAGCGACCGCAGGCCGAGACGGCCGACATGATCACCTGGTCCCCGGAGCGCACGTGGTGGACGTCGCGTCCGACCTCCAGAACCTCGCCGACGGCCTCGTGCCCGAGGACCGTACCCGGCTTCACCTCGGGGAGATCGCCCCGCAGGATGCGCAGGTCGCTGCCGCAGACGGTGGCGGCGTCGACACGCACGATCGCGTCGGTCGGCTCCTCGATCGCGGGGTCCCAGGAGATCTGTCCGGGGCCGTGGTAGACGAGCGCTCGCACGATACTCACTCCCTCGCTCCCCCCTCCACGGTCACTCCCGAGGGATTCAGGGGCAACCGGGATCATCAGCCCGTTGGACCGTTGGACCGTTGGCACGGCGGGCTCCGTCGTCTCCGTTCGCCGGTGCTCATGACTGCACGGGTGGAGTTGCCGCTGCGCCGATCAGTGAGAGCCGGCCCGCCAGCACGGCCGGCGTGACGGCGCGACATCCCGCGCACCTCTGGCGCCCGGCGGCCGGTCCCGGATATGCGCGGGCCTGCCCTCACATTCAGTCCGGCTCCATGTAGGGGCGGCGGAAGACCGGGGCCTGGCCGGAACCCCACGGGCGTACGGCTGTCAGCGCCCGGGCGACCGCGGACTCCAACGGGCCGCTGGTGTCGACCGCTACGGCCTTCGGCCACGGCGGTTCCCCGGCCGCCATGGCGGCGGCGATGCCGAGGCCGGCGTCGGAGATTCCGGAGGCGCGCGTCGTCAGGCGGGCGGCTGTCACGTCGCCCGGCACGTGGCAGTGGAGGGCCACCAGGTCAGCGCTGGTGCGTTCGGCCAGGTGGAGGGCCGCTTCGCGCTGTGCCGCGTCATGCCAGGTGGCATCCAGCACGACGGACTCGCCGCAGGACAGCAGGGCGGACGCGCGATCGAGCAGGGTGGCGTAGGTCCTGGCCGTCCACTCGGGGGTGTACAGGCCCTCGCCGTAGTCGGCGGACGCAGGCTGCTCGGCGGGGATGCCCGCCAGCTCCTTGCGAATACGGTCGCTGCTGAGCAGCGTGACCCCCAGCCGGTCGGCCAGAGCTCCGGCGAGGGTGGATTTCCCGCTGCCCGGCAGCCCGCCGACGAGCGTCAGACCCACGGCGGAGGTACGCAGATGGCGCAGCGTCGTCGAGACCAGCCGTCGTGACGCCGTCTCCGCGTCCGGCGCGCCCTGGCGTGCCTGGATCAGGGAGACCTTGGCGCGGACGAAGGCGCGGTAGGCGACGTAGTGGTGCCACAGGGAAGGGGGTGCGGGGTCGCCGGAGTACTCGCTGTACTGGGCGAGGAAGTACGCCGCGGCCTCCGGGGCGCCGAGCTGTTCCAGGTCCATGGCGAGGAAGGCGGCGTCGTCGAGACCGTCGACGTAGCGCAGATGGTCGTCGAACTCCAGGCAGTCCAGGACGCGAGGACCGTCGTCGAGGCTGAAGACGTCCTCGGCGAGCAGATCACCGTGACCGTCCACCACCCGCCCCTGCTCGATACGGGAGGCGAACAGGCGCTCGCGCCCGGCGAGATAGCGGCGCACGAGCCGCTCCACCTCCGCAACGCCCTCGGGCACGAAGCCGTCGGCAGCCAGTGCGCGGACCTGCTCGAAACTGGCCTCCCAACGGGACGACAGCGCATCCCGCGTGCCCTGTTCGTCCACGTCCCGGCCGCGGGGGGCCTCCGCGTGCCACGTCGCGACCTGCCGGGCGAGGCCCCGCAGGATGTCGTCGACGACGGTCCCTTCCCGCACCAGTCGGGAGAGGCGGCGATCCGCGGGCATGCGGCGCATCACCACGAGCGGTTCGGGCGTTTCCGCGTCGGGGCTGCGGATCTCGCCCAGACCCAGGTAGACGTCGGGGGCGAAGCGGCGGTTGAGAGTGACTTCGCGTTCGCACGCGGCTCGGCGGGACGCCAGCGCGGTGTAGTCAAGAAATCCCAGATCCACCGGCTTCTTGAGCTTGTAGGCGTGGTCGCCGACGAAGAACACGACGGAGGTGTGCGTCTCGCACACCTCCGCGCGCGGCAGCGGCTCGCCATGATGCCGGGCACCGGAGCGGGGCACCGACGCGTCGTCCGGCGACACCGACCGAACCGATGTCCCGCTGAGGCCAGGTTCAGTCATGAGGGACGACGGCGACGGGGCAGCGCCCATGGTGGATGGCGGCCTGGGCGACGGGACCCAAGTGCGGCGCCGGCCCCGGACGGTGTTCGCGGCGGCCGACGACCAGCAGCACGGCACCTTCGGCAGCCTGTACGACGGCCTTGGCCGGGCTTGCCAAACGGATGCTGTCGGCCACGTCCACCTGCGGATACTTCTCACGCCAGGGACGGAGCGCCTTGCTCAGGTGCGTCTGCGCGTCCCGCTTCATCTCCTCGGTGACGTCGTGGTCCACACCCCAGGGCACGCGGGCATGGAGTGGCACACTTCGGCCGTGGACGGCCAGAAGAGACACGCCCCTGGCCGCAGCCGTGTGGAAGGCGAAGTCGAGAAGACTTTCCGAGGAATCGCGCAACTTCAGTGCCACGACCACGCGGCTCCCGGGTGCCGGGACCGGCCCCTCCTCCCCGGTGCCGGCGCGGACCAGCACCACCGGCCGCTGGGCCCGTGCCACGACCGGCATGCTGACGTCGCCCAGGAAGTAGCTCGCGATGGACTCCAGCCCTCGTGAACCGAGCACGAGAGCCTCGGACTCCGAGGCAGCCTGGAGCAGGGCGTCCTGGGCGTCTTCGGGGACCAGGCTCCCGATGACGGACAAGCCCGGATGGCGCGCCTGGAGCTCCGCCTGTGCGGTGTGGACGAGACGCTTCGCCCAGTAGTTCTGATCGACTTCGGAGGGGACGCGGGCCGGTTCCGGCGCCAGCAGCGGCCACGCGTGCAGCAGGCGCAGGGTGAGCTTGCGCTTCTCGGCCTCGTCGGCCGCCCAGCGGGCGGCCGCAAGGCTCTCGGGTGAACCGTCGAGGCCCACGGTGAGGACTGGTTGCATGGCACCGGCCTCCGTCTCATAGCAAGCTGGAAATGACGGCTGACGAGTCTGATTGCCGGACTGTTCGCATGGTGCCGACATGCCGAGCGCGGCGCGTTCCTCATTCGAGGAGTACCCCAATCCCTTCCGCGGCGCATGTGCACCCGCAAGGGAGGGGGCCGGAGGCGGGCCGGCCGGAGAGGAGGCAGGGGCGATGACGATTCCCCTGGTGGTCGGCGTCGACGGGTCCGAGGCGAGCCTGGAGGCGGTGGACTGGGCCGCCGACGAGGCGGTCCGGCACGGAGTGCCGCTCCACCTCCTGCACGCGACGCCGCGGGATCACGACGTGTCCGGCGTCATCGGTCACGCCTCGGAACGTGCCGTCAAGGGGGCGCCCGCGGTGCGGCTGTCGAGCGAGGTGCTGCACGACGACGCGGCCTCCGCCCTGGTCGACAGGGGACGCAACGCCTTTGCTCTGGTGCTCGGCTCCAGGGGGCTCGGAGACCTCGCCGGGATGCTCCTGGGGTCGGTCAGCCTCGCCGTGGCGGCACGCGCGGACTGCCCGGTCGTCGTCGTCCGCGGCGCGGTGGAGCACCGGAATGCCCGGTTCGGAAGCGTGGCCGTCGGCGTCGAGGAGGGCGAGGGCAGCAGCACGGCCGTGCAGTTCGCCCTCCGCGAGGCTCAGGTGCGGCGCTGCCTGCTCGTCGCTGTACATGCCTGGAGCGCACAGCCGGGTGCCCTCACCACGCCTCAGGCCGCCTCGTGGTACGCCCTGGAAGCCCACCGCCGCTCGCCGGCACAGGTACTCGAGGACGCCCTGCGCACCTCGGAGGAGCAGTACCACGAAGCCCGGGTGAGCCGACGGGTGGTCGAGGGACCGACACGCCAGGCACTCCTGGAAGCCGCGTCGGAGGCGGACCTGCTGGTCGTCGGGGCCCGAAGACGGCAGGGGCACCTGGGCCTGCAACTGGGCCTCACCAACCACGCGCTGCTGCATCACGCGCCGTGCCCGATCGCGGTCGTTCCCCGGATATGACCGTGATCGGCGGGGACGGACCACGTCGACGGGCCGGCCTCATCGAGGCCGGAAGCCGGCCGACAGGGACCTTCGGCCCTGTGACCGAAGCCCGCTGCTGTCCGATGGTGGGACCGAACGGTGAGGAAACGGGACCAGCGACCTGCTGGAGGCCGACTCATGAGTGCACAGAATTCGCCGTACGCGTCAGGTCCGTCCCCGTCGCGCAGGGAACCGTCGCCCAAGGGGACGAATCCCCTGATCCGTCCGTCCGACACGCTCGAATCCTGGATCCGCCGCTTCCTGATGCTCGTCCTGGTCCTCGGACTGCCCGTGGCAGCTCTCAGCGCGGGGCTGACGGCGTACGAGTCGTCGATGCGCACCGTGCAAGCCCAGTCGGCGGAACGGCAGGAGGTCACCGCCCGGCTGACGTCGAGCGTCAAGGGCGCCACCGCGGACGGGAAGCAACAGGCGCAGGTCCGCTGGACCGACGACAAAGGCAAGGTCCGGACGGGAACGACCCTCGTGAAGTCAGGAACACCCGAGGGAGCCACCGTGCCGGTGTGGCTGGACCGGGAGGGAACCATCACAAGCGCGCCGATGACCACGCTCACCGCGACAACCAACGGCTGGTTCGTGGGCGGCATGGCCGCGGTCGGAGCGGTCAGTGGGTTCTACGCGCTGCGTGGAGGCACGCGCCGCGTGCTGGACCGGAGAAGGCACGCGCAGTGGGACGCCGAGTGGGACCTGGTGGAGCCCCTGTGGTCCGCGCGCTTCCGGCGGTGACCGGCAGAGACCGGACGCGCACGAGGAGACGACGCCGATGTCCGAAGCGACGACCACGGATCTGTACGAGGTGACGATGGCCATGTCCTACCTGCGGGAGGGGATGACCGGCCCGGCCACCTTCAGCCTCTTCGTCCGCGATCTTCCTCGTGAGCGGGGCTTCCTGGTCGCCGCGGGGCTGGAGTCGGCCCTGGACTACCTGTCCGGCCTCCGAGTCCGCCCCGAGGACGTCGACGCCTTCGCTTCCGCGCTGCACCGGTCCCCGCGGGATCTTCAACCCCTGCTCGGCCTGGAGTTCACGGGTGACGTGCGGGCCGTACCGGAGGGCCGGATCGTGCTCGCGGGAGAGCCGCTGCTGGAGGTGAACGCGCCGCTTCCACAGGCGCAGCTGGTCGAAACGTACGTGCTCAGCCAGCTCAGCCACCAGACGGCCATCGCGTCGAAGGCCGCGCGTTGTGTCCTCGCGGCGGCCGGGCATCCGGTCCTGGACTTCTCCCTGCGGCGCACCCACGGCCCGCAGGCCGGGTTCCAGGCCGCCCGGCTCGGTGCGATGGCCGGCTTCGCCGGCACCAGCAACGTGGCCGCGGCCACGGCCCTCGGCATCCCCGCCGTCGGCACGATGGCCCACTCCTACGTGGAGGCGTTCGCCACGGAGGAAGAGGCGTTCCGCGCGTTCGCACGCTGCCACCCCGGCCCCGTGACGTTGCTGGTGGACACCTACGACACCGTGGAGGGCGTCCGCGTCGCGGCACGTGTCCTGCGGGATCTGGACCGCGGTCCCGGCTCGGCCGTACGGCTGGACAGCGGCGACCTCGGCGCCCTGGCGGCCCGGGCACGCTCCATCCTCGACACCGCGGGTCTGCCCGACGTACGGATCGTCGCCAGCGGGGGGCTCGACGAGTACGCCGTGGACGACCTGGTCCGCTCCGGCGCGCCGATCGACACCTACGCCGTCGGGACCCGGGTCGGGGTCTCGGCCGACGCCCCGTACCTGGACTCCGCGTACAAGATGGTGGAGTACGACGGGCGCCCGGTGATGAAGCTGTCGTCGGCGAAAGTGACCGCCCCCGGCCCCAAGCAGGTGTTCCGCCGCACGGCATACGCCGACGTGATCCGTCTCGCCGACGAGCAGTCGCCCGGCGACGGCGGCCCGCTGCTGGAGACGGTGATGCGCGATGGGCAGCGCACCGGCGGCAGGGCCACGCTCGACGCGTGCCGGGAGAGACTCGCCGCCGACCTGGCCGGTCTGCCACCGGCCGCCCGCCGGATACGGGACCCGGTCGCGCCCCGCGCGACGGCCTCCGAGCACCTGAGCGCACTCGCCCGCCGCGTACGGCGCCGCATCGACGAGCAGACGTCGGCTCCCTACGCACGGCCCGCGGACCCATGACGGGCCGCATCCGGATCGCAGTGAGGAGGAAAACGATGCCACACACGGCGGAATGGAAGGTTCGTCTCCACCTCTTCGAGGACGACGAGGGAGCGACGAAGGCCCACGTGGTGCTGGACACCGGTACCACGACACTCACCGGCCGCGGAACCGCGCACCGTCATCCGGCGGACCCGAACGTGCCGGAGATCGGCGACGAACTGGCGGCGGGCCGGGCCATGCGAGAACTCGCAAAGCAACTGCTGGACATCGCCGAGCGCGACATCGAGGGCGTGGGGGCGTCCAGGCCGAGCACCCGTCAGGCCGTCGGCTGGCGCTTGTGACCGACGGCGGCAAGCAAGTCAAGGAGGATCGCTCATGACGCATCCGGCACGACACGGCAGGGGCGGGCTTCCGGCAGCCTTGCGTGAGCTGGAGGACCTCCGTACCAGGGTCGACCAGCTCATGCACGCCGCCTTCCCGGGTGGCGGCACCTCCGAGTTCGGCGCGGCCGAGCCCTGGGCGCCGCTGGCCGACATCGAGGACACCGAGGATGCCTACCTGGTGGAAATCGAGCTTCCCGGAGTGGAGAAGAACCAGATCACCGTGGAGGTGGGCGAGGGCGAACTCGACATCCACGGAGAGATCAAGGAGAAGGAACACACCGGGGTGGTACGCAGGCACACCCGCCGCATCGGGGAGTTCGACTACCGCACGACGCTGCCGCCGAACTCGGACACCGAGCACATCAGCGCGGATCTCACCAACGGGATCCTCACGGTGCGCGTCCCGAAGACCGAGCAGGGGAAGGCACACCGCATCGAGATCACGGGCTGAGCCGGCTGCGGGGCCGGTCACCGGGACGCGTCCGGGGGCCGG
This sequence comes from Streptomyces sp. NPDC047880, assembly GCF_040706515.1. Classification (NCBI taxonomy): domain Bacteria; kingdom Bacillati; phylum Actinomycetota; class Actinomycetes; order Kitasatosporales; family Streptomycetaceae; genus Streptomyces; species Streptomyces sp. NPDC047880. The sequence continues at coordinate 189,259 of NZ_JBEZOK010000003.1, forward strand.
AGGTGCCCGTTTGTTTCCGGAGGGCCGGCGGTTCGGGCGCCGGCCCTCCGCCCGACTTCCGCGGGGCTCAGCCGCCGGCGGATGAAGGGCGGGCGTCGTCGTTCCGGTAGTCGATGTGCCCGGCCACCGAGACCACGCCGTCGACGCTCCCGCACAGCCGCTCGATGACGGGAATCAGACTCCTGAACTCGACGCAGCCGCCGAGTTCGACCCGACCGTCGCGCACCTCGGTCGTCACCTCCGAAGGGGCAAGGCCCATCGTGCGCCCCAGCACGTCCTCGGTGATCTCGTCGCGGATGGCGTCGTCCCGGCGCAAAAGATCCCAGCAGGTCACCACGGCTGACGATGCCCAGCAGCCGGTCCGTCTCGTCCACCACGGGCAGCCGCTTGAGGTGATGGGCCTCCATCACCTCAAGGTGTGGAACCGGGCTGCGACCGGACGGGTCGGCCTGGTCGGCGCTCTCGGGCAGCAGATCGGCTTCCGACACCACTCCCTCGGGACGGTCCAGATCGTCCACGACAGGTACGGCGGTGACGTCGTTCTCCGCCAGCAGCCTGGCGATCTCCTGGAACGGCGTGTCACGCCGCGCCCGGACGACGTCCCGGGTCATGACTTCCACGACCGTTCGGTGGCGCACGCCGGCTCCCATCCGGTACGTGACAGTCAGTCATCCCGGCCCACCCTGCAGATGGGGACCGGTCGGCCCATGCGGTGGCCTGTCGCGCGTGGCACGTTGGTTACAACACCATTCTGAGGAGAGGGCGGCGATCATGCGAGCTCACCTCGGCGACCAACTCGTCATCGAAAGCCCGGCGACAGGCGCCACCCGGCGCGACGGCGAGATCGTCGGACTCCACCACGAGGACGGAACACCTCCGTACGACGTGCGCTGGTCGGACACGGACGAAGTGACGCTCGTGTTCCCGGGGCCCGACGCGCACCTCCGCCACCTCGAGCACGGACAGCAGCCCGGGACCACCCAGGGGGCTTCCCAGCCGGACACGGTCGAGCCGGGATCGGTCTCCGCGGCACCCCCGCCGACGGAGATCCCCAACCCCGGTGACATCGGCCGGCGCGTGGCCGTGGAGCGCCACAGGAGCGGGCTCAGTCTGGGGGAAACGGCCCGCCGCGCCCGCATGTCGCCCGACTACCTGGCGTACCTGGAGGAACAGCCCGCCGACCCGAGTGTGGGGACTCTCATCAGGCTGGCGGACGCGCTGGGCACCACCGTCGCCGCCCTGCGCGGGGGCGGCATCGATCTGCCCCCCGGCCAAGGCCAGGCGCTACTGCACCCGCAGCTGAGGGATCTCAGCCCGCAGGAGTGCCGCACCTTGCTCTCCACGCACGGTGTGGGGCGCATCGCGGTCCCGGCGTCCGACGGTCGCCCGGCGGTGATCCCGGTCAACTACGAGGTCGTCGACGACGCCATCGTCTTCCGGACCGCGCCCGGCTCGGTGCCGGCGGCGGCCGTGGGGAAGGAGGTCGCCTTCGAGGTGGACCACGTGGACGAGGCCATGAGCCAGGGCTGGAGTGTGCTGGCAGTCGGCCCGGCGCGCGTCGTCACGGAGCCCGATGCCGTGCGGGAGCTGACCCGACGCGCCCACACCACGCCCTGGGCAGGCGGTGAACGCGAGATGTGGGTATCGATCCGGCCCGCGAGCCTCACGGGCAGGCGCATCACCCCTGCCGACGAGTGAGCCACCACAGTACTGGCCCCCTCCTGGCCTGCTGGCCGGCTCGCGAGAGGAGACTCCGGTGAGCGGACAAGAACCGTCCGACGAGCGCCTGACGGACCTGGTCCACGACGCTGCCGCCGCCCCGTCGATGCACAACGCACAGCCTTGGAGCTTCCGCTACGTCCGGCGCAGCCGCACGTTCGAGATGCGCGCCGACTTCGAACGTGCCATGCCCCGCTCCGACCCACGGACCCGCGGCCTGCACATCGGCTGCGGCGCCGCCCTGCTGAACCTGCGGGTCGCCGTGGCCCACGAGGGCTGGCATCCGGAGACCCGGCTGCTGCACGACCCGTCCGATCCGGCGCTCCTCGCGAGCGTGCGGCTGACCGCACCCGGCATCGGGGAGAACGACCTCGGCGCGCTGTATCCGGCGATCCACGAACGGCACAGCAGCCGCTTCCCGTTCGACGAGACGGAGATGCCCCATGCCGTGCGGGAGGCACTCAGCGAGGCCGCCCGGCGTGAGGGAGCCGTGCTGACGTTCCCCACCTCATGGCATCTGCGGGAGGTGCTGGAGGTGGTCCAGGAAGCCGAGGCACGCAACCTCACCGACCGCGGCAGCGCCCAGGACCTGGCCGAATGGACCCGTCTCGACCCTCCGTCGGTGAACATGACCGACGACGGAGTCCCCGATTACGCTTTCGGGCCGCGCAAGCGCGGAGGCAAGGCTCCCCTGCGGGACTTCGCGGGCCCGCGGCCAGTGGCGGGACGGGACGCCGCGGACTTCGAACAGACCCCTCAGGTGGCCCTCGTCAGTACGAGCCATGACCGCCCGGAGGACTGGCTGCGCGCCGGCCAGGCCATGGAACGCGTCCTGCTGCTGGCCACCCTTGAGGGTCTGTCCAGCTCCTTCGCCACCCAGCCCCTCGAATGGACGGACCTGCGCCGGCGGCTGCGTGATGCGGTCACCGGGACGGGCTGCACGCAGATGCTGCTGCGCCTGGGACACGGCCCCGAAGGCCCCCGCACACCTCGCCGGCCAGTGGCGGAGGTACTCGACATCCAGCCCTGACCACCTTGTCCGAGGACCGCGGCGCGTCGGTGCCGGGCGGCGCCCGGCGCACGCGTCACTGACCGTCCTCGGGCCCGTCCGGACCGGCTGACTGCCCGGTGATGAGCTGCGGCTCGACGTCCACCACGCCCTCCACGGCGCGCACGAGGCGCACGGCGACCGAGATGAGCGAGGTGTCGTGAATGTGTCCGCGGAGGGTGAGGACCCCCTCGTGCACGTCCACGTGGATGGCGTGGCCGAAGGCCGGGAAGGGGTAGGACACCACGGTGCGCGGACCTCCTCCTCGATGCCCTCGTCCGACCGCAGGAAGACCTTCAGCAGATCGGCACGGCTGACGATGCCCTGGAGCATGCTCACCTGGTCGACCACGGGCAGCCGCTTGAGATGCCGGCTCCCGGGTGGACCGTGACAGCGGGGTTGCTCATGAGCTCCTCCGCCGTCAGGCCCCCGGCCCTGGCGATGTCGGACAGGCGCCGGCGTAGCTCGAAGAGGCTCGGGTCGCTGTCGCAAAACTCCTCCTCGGGCAGCAGGTCGGCCTCGGACACGACGCCGATGACGCGCCCTTCCCCCTCCAGCACCGGCAACCTCGTCTTGCCTCGTCAGGGCACCTCGCCCGCGCCGTAGGGCGCGTACAGGTCGAGCAGCCGCACCCGCGCGGACCTGAGCCGCTCCGCGATCACCCCGGCGACATAGGCCAGCAGTTCCTGCTTCAGTCCCTGGTCGTTCCCGCACAGCTCACGGACTGCGGCCGCGTCGAACTCGTAGGCACGGACCGGGCTGGTGGCCTGGGCCCCAAGGTGCCAGTGATGGGGAGGGACCAGCCAGGACCAGCCCAGCAGTTCCCCGGCACCGAGCGTCTCGATGACCGCTGCCCGGCGGCCGGGAACATGAACGTCGAGAGCGACGGTGCCCGTGTGGATGATCCAGAAGCGGTCGGCTTTGCCACCCTCGTTGAAGATGCGCTCGTCGATCGCGAACGACACTTCACGAGCGAGCGACATGAGCAGCTCCTGATGCTGTTTGGGCAAGGCGCCGAAAGCGCCGGTCCTCGCAACCACGGTCGCCTTCCCTTCACCATGACCTTGAAGCGGATGGGCTCGTACACGGCCGATGCGACGGCAGCGGAGACGCGAGGAGCGGCTCCTCGTTCGCCGCCCAGGTCATCTGACTCCACAATCGTCGCAAATCGGCGCTGTGCAACCTGGGTCGAGGCACCATGCCGAGAGTCGGTCCCTGTGTCGCGACGGGCCCAGGGCGGTGCGACCGTATTGACAGGGACTCCCCGCAGCGCCCGGGGCAGGAAGGTGTTGGTGACCATGGAACTCCCGCTGGTCGTGGGTGTCGACGGATCGGACTCCAGCCTGCAGGCCGTGGACTGGGCGGTGGACGAGGCGGCGCGGCACGGGCTGTCCCTGCGGCTCCTCCATGCCGCTTTGTGGGAGCGGTACGAGGGGCGCCTCCCCTCCTTCGGTACCGACCGTCCGACCGAGAAGGTTCTGGCCGAGCACATCGCGGCGTCCTGCGCGGAACGCGCCCAGCTGCGCAACCCACAGGTGAAGGTGTCGAGCGTCGTGCTGCCCGACGACGCCGTGTCCGCGCTCCTGCACGCGGCTCATGAATCCTCCGCCCTGGTCATGGGCTCCCGTGGCCGCGGCGAGGTCGCCGGGTTGCTGCTGGGGTCGGTCAGCCTCGCGGTGGCCGCCCGTGCGGTGTGCCCGGTCTTCGTGGTCCGCGGCGGGGAGCGGAACCGACAGGGCGCCTTCGGCAAGGTCATGGTCGGCGTCGGCGATGCGGCGGAGAGCTCGGCCGCGGTGCGATTCGCCTGCCGCGAGGCCGAGGCGCGCGGCTGCGCCCTGCACGCGGTACGGGCCTGGCGTCGCCCCGCCCATGAGCACGTGGACCATCCTCTGGTCGCGGACGGTGCCGCCGGTGCCCGCGAGGAACGGGCCTCCTCGCTCCTCACCGACGCGCTGCGCGACGCCCTACGGGAGCACCCCGAGGTCGATGTGCATCGCCGAGCGGTCGAAGGCCCCGCACACAAGGTCCTCCTCGATTCCTCGGCCGAGGCCGACCTGGTGGTCGTGGGCGCACTGAGGCGGCACGGTCACTTCGGTCTGCAACTCGGCAGGGTCGCCCACGCCCTGCTGCATCACGCCGCGTGCCCGGTGGCCGTCGTCCCGCAGCGGGCCTGATCCGGCGCGCGTCTCACGCTCCCGCACATCTCGTCGAGTGAGAAGGGGAGGGCACGAATGTCGGACTGGACATGGGAGTACGAGGGCTGCGACCCCACGGCCGAGCGGTTGCGTGAATCACTCTGCACGCTGGGAAACGGCTACTTCGCCACGCGTGGCGCGGCGCCCGAGTGCCGGGCGGGCCTGGTGCACTACCCGGGAACCTACGCCGCCGGGTGCTACAACCGCCTGGAGTCGACCGTGGCGGGACGGCACGTGGTGAACGAGGATCTGGTCAACCTCCCGAACTGGCTGCTCCTGCGGTTCCGTGTGCGCCGCGCCGGGGGAGCGTGGTGTCCGTGGTTCACCCCGGACAAGAGCGCACTGCTGGACTACCGGCAAGTCCTGGACCTGCGCCGGGCCAAGCTCACCCGGGTGCTTCGCTTCCGGGACGACGATGTGGGTGTGCTCGGTGTCCGGCAGACCCGCCTGGTACACATGGGGGACCCTCACCTGGCGGCCCTGCGGACGGTCTTCACGCCCGAGGACTGGTCGGGGGAGATCGAGATCGAGTCCTGCCTCGACGGTGACGTGATCAACGGCAATGTGCACCGCTACCGGGCCCTCAACGGGAGCCATCTGACCCGTGTGCGGACGGGGGCACGGGAGCCCGACACGGTCTGGCTGAGCTGCCGCACCAGCAGCTCGGGCATCGGTGTCGCCATGGCCACCCGGACGCTCGTCGCCGGCCGGTCTGCGGCCTCTTCGGAGCTTCGTCCCCGCAGGCGCCGTGCCGTCCACCGCCTGGTGGTCCCGATCGCTCCGGGCAGGCCGGTCGATGTGGAGAAGACCGTGGCGCTGTTCACCTCCCGCGACACGGCGATCAGCGACCCGCTCGAGGCAGCAGTCGACCGGGTTTCCACGGCGGCGGACTTCTCGGCCCTGCTGGACTCCCACGCCGCCGCGTGGGATCGGTTGTGGCGGCGCGCGGACGTCCAGGTGCCAGGCCGGGCCGGCCGTGTCCTGCGTCTGCATCTCTTCCACGTCCTGCAGACGCTCTCGCCGCACACCGCGGACCTGGACGTGGGAGTGCCGGCCCGGGGCCTGCACGGTGAGGCGTACCGCGGCCATGTGTTCTGGGACGAACTGTTCGTGCTGCCGTATCTCGACCTGCACTTTCCCGAGGTCTCCCGGGCGCTGCTGGACTACCGCCACCGACGCCTCCCGCGAGCGTGCCGGGCAGCCGCCGCCATCGGCCGGGCCGGGGCGATGTACCCGTGGCAGAGCGGCAGCGACGGCCGCGAGGAGACGCAGGTATGGCATCTCAACCCGCGCTCGGGGCGCTGGCTGCCCGACAACTCCCGGCTTCAGCACCACGTGGGCTCGGCGGTCGCTTACAACGTCTGGCAGTACTGCGAGGCGACCGGCGACACGGAGTACCTGCACACCAAGGGCGCTGAGATGCTGCTGCAGATCGCCCGCTTCTGGGCGGACCTCGCCGACTTCGACGACGGCACGGGCCGTTACCGCATCCGGGGCGTCGTCGGCCCCGACGAATACCACGACGGCTACCCGGGTGCCACCACGCCGGGCCTGGACGACAACACGTACACCAATGTCACCGCCGCCTGGGTCCTCACCCGTGCCCTGGACCTCGTGCGGCGCCTTCCCGCCTGGCGCCGGGAGGAACTGTTCGAACGCGTCCGGCTGGGCGGCGACGAACTCCCGAAGTGGGAGGAGGTCTCCCGGCGGTTGCGGGTGCCGTTCCACCAGGGCGTCATCAGCCAGTTCGAGGGCTACGACAACCTTGCCGAGCTGGACTGGGACGCCTACCGGGCGCGCTACGACAGCATCCGGCGCCTGGACCGGATCCTGGAGGCCGAGGGCGACACGGTCACTCGCTACAAAGCGTCCAAGCAGGCCGACGTCCTCATGCTCGGCTATCTCTTCTCGCCCGCCGAGCTGCGGGATCTGTTCCGGCGCCTCGGATACGGCCTGGACGACGAGGTCTGGCGCAGGACCGTCGACTACTACCTCCGGCGCACCAGCCACGGCTCCACTCTCAGCGGGCTCGTCCATGGCCTGGTTCTCGCCCGCGCAAGACGGGCCGAGGCATGGAAGTACGTCCAGGAAGCACTGGAGGCGGACATCGCCGACATCCAGGGCGGCACGACCGGCGAGGGCATCCATCTCGGGGCCATGGCCGGGACCCTCGACCTGGTCCAGCGCGGTCTGACCGGACTTGAGACGCGCGAGGACGCCCTGTGGCTGGACCCCGTCCCCCTCCCGGCACTGTCCGAGTACGGATTCTCGCTGCGCTACCGCGGTCACTGGGGTGTCGCCGTACGGCGCCGCAGAGGACAGTTGGAAATCGGTGTGCCCGACTCGGAGGAATCGCCGATCCGCGTGGTGCTGGCCGACCGGGCTGTGACCGTCGCGCCCGGGGAGACCTGCACGCTCGAGCTGTCGATGAATTCTTCAGCGCACTTGGGCGTGCCGGGCCCCGAGGCTGCGGCGGGATCCACCACACAGGCCATAGGCTCCGAGAAAGCGGGTTCCGCTTCAGGCGACGAGGGCCGTGGGAGACGTGGATGAAGTGGCTGGTCTCGCTGGTCGGTGCCGGACTCGTCATGATCACTCTGCGGGACCTGTTCCACACCCTCTGGCACCCCACCCGCCACGGTGGCCTGAGCCGCCTCGTCATGACGGCGCTGTGGCGACTGGCCCGCCGCTTCCGTGTGCGTAGGCGGGTGGTCGGGCTCGTGGGACCGCTCGCCATGGTGACGGTGGTGAGTATGTGGGCCGTCACCGTCATCCTCGGCTGGGCCATCGTCTACTGGCCCCACATGCCTGAGGCGTTCGCCTTCTCGCCCGGTTCCGAGGCGGCGCAGGAGCCGGCGCTGCTCGACTCCGTGTACCTGTCGCTCGTCACGGTCGCCACCCTGGGCCTGGGGGACATCGCACCCGCTGAGAGCTGGCTTCGCCTTGTCTCACCGTTGGAAGCCCTCGTCGGCTTCGCCCTCCTGACGGCCACGGTCTCCTGGGTACTGGAGATCTACCCGGCGTTGACTCGCAGGAGGGTCCTGGCCATCCGCCTGGCGCTGCTGAACGACTCGGACCCGACGACGCAGCAGATCGACTGCACGGCGGGGGCGCTACTGCTGGACAGCCTGGCCACCGAGGTCGTACGCGTTCGTATCGACTTCACCCAGTACGCCGAGGCGTACTACTTCCATGACGGGGAGGACCACTCGTCGCTGGCGGCCATGGTCGGTTACGCCGATGCCCTCGCCCGACGCGGGCAGGCGGCGCGGCGGCCGGAGGTGCGACTGGCCGGTGACCTGCTCGCGGGTGCGCTGAGAGACCTCGCCGCCATCCTTGACCAGCGCTTCCTCCATACGGGCGGAACGTCGACGGAAGTGTTCGCCGCGTACGCCGACGACCACGGCCGCAGCCGCGCGCAGCCTTGAACCAGGGTGCACGGGAGGTACGTCCCGTGGGCCGGTGGCCGGGTACACGACGGGAGCGGTGGATGGCAGCCCATACACGGAACCGTCCGGACGTGGCCCTGTCACGGACATGAAACGGCGGGAAGGCACCCGGAGGCCCACCGCGGAGGTCGGGCTGCTCGGGGGCACGGCTCCAGGGCTGTCGCCGGAGGAGGCCACGCGGCGGCTGGAGCTCCACGGGCCCGGCGAGATCCCCGCGGAGCCGCGGACCCCGGTGTGGCGGCGGGTGCTGCAGCGGCTGCGCGATCCGCTGATCCTGGTCCTGCTCGTGGCGGCCGCCCTGAGTGACGTGGGCGCCTGTTCCCGGCATGCGCACGGGAGGTGAGGAATCCACACTGATCTGGAGGGGCACCGGCTTGGGTGAGCCTCGTCGCCGAGGTCATCTGCGCGGCCCCTTGAGCGACCTCTGTAGTTCGGCATGCGGTCCTCGAGACCAGACCTGTCGTGCCGCCGAGTCGGTCGCTGCCGCCGCACTCACGCCTTTGCCAGGCAGGTTCAGGAGGCCATGATGGGACGTCTCGACGAGCGGGTGGCGATCGTCACCGGCGGGGCCAGGGGGATCGGTGCCGCTGTCGCACGGCTGTTCGTGGCAGAGGGCGCAGCCGTGGTGGTCGCCGATGTCCTCGACGCCGAGGGGGAGAAGCTGGCGGCGGAGCTCGGTGGCCCAGCCCGCTTCGCGCACCTGGACGTCAGCACCGAGGACGGCTGGCAGACGGTGGTCGCGGAGACGGAGCGGGACCTCGGCCCGGTCTCGGTGCTGGTCAACAACGCCGGGATCCTCGAGTGGGGGACCGTCGAGGAACAGAGCCTGGAATCCTTCCGGCGGGTCATCGACGTCAACGTCCAAGGCGCCTGGCTGGGCATGCGTACTGCGGCACCGTCTCTTCGCCGGGCCGGCGGAGGCGTGATCGTGAACGTCTCCTCGATCGCCGGCCTGACTGGCTACGCCGACATCGGAGCGTACGTGACCAGCAAATGGGCACTGCGCGGGCTGACCAAGGCCGCGGCTCTGGAACTGGCCCCGGACGGGATCCGTGTCTGCTCGGTCCATCCCGGTGCGGTGCGCACCGCGATGACGGCCGACTTCGACGACTCGTTCACCGCCGGCCAGCCCCTCCCGCGGTTCGGTGAACCCGGGGAAGTCGCCCGTATGGTCCTCTTCATCGCCACCGAGGCCACCTTCTCGACCGGCGTGGAGTTCGTCCTGGACGGCGGCGTCACCGTCGGCCCGCCCAGCGCCCTGACTCCCGCCGACTGAGCCTGAGACGCCGACGACGTGCCGTTCGTGAACTGACGGCACTCAGATGAGGTCGGGCTCCGGGGGCGGCGGTGCCGCGTTCCTGTGGTGGGACTGACAGGGAGCTGCGACGCTGAAGACATGAGCGAGCACCGGCCCGGGGCCGGGCGACGCCCACTCGGTGTGGCGGCCGCCGCGCTGGCCTTGTACGGAGTGTTCCTGCGGCCACGGGTGCTGACCTGGGGCACGACACACGACGAAGTCGACCGCGACCTCCCCGGCGATGGCCTCATCCCCGAGGCCGACGGCACCTCGACCATGGCCACGACCCTGCCGGCGCCGCCCGAAGAGGTCTGGCCCTGGCTGGCACAGATGGGCTGCAACCGCGGTGGCTGGTACAGCTGGGATCGCCTGGACAACGGCGGACGCCCGAGCGCGGAACGCATCGTCCCGGCGTGGCAGCGCCTGGAGCAGGACCAGCACCTGGACTCCCTGCCGAGCGGCGACGCCTGGTTCACCGTCGCGGTCCTGGAACCGGAGCGGACCCTGGTGCTGCGCTCGCAGACGAAACTGCCCTCGGGACGCCCCTTCGACGTGCGGTACGAGCCGCTGCCCAAGGCGTACATCGACTCGACATGGGGCTTCCACCTCCGGCCGGAGCCCGGCGGAAGGACCCGGCTCATCGTCCGCGCGAGGGGTCGCAGCCGCCCGCGGCCCCTCACCCGGACCATGGACATGCTGTTCTGGGAGCCCGCCCACCTGATCATGCAGACCCGTCAGTTCCACAACTTGCGCGCGCGTGTCGGTGCGGCGGCATGAACCCGGGGATGACGCAGGATCGACCGCGCGCGGGTCCTCGTGGAACACGCGAGACGCGCGCCCTCCTCCGCGCCGGACTCAGCGGGCGGGAACCGGACTGTCGTTCGTCAGGAGTGCCGGGTCGGTGCGTGCGGGACGGCGGTCGCCTGTTTGTACACGTGGTGCGCCCACACCTGCACGCCGAGGCCGGCCTCCACGAATGCGCGAGCGGCAGCCACCCCCTCCGCGGCATGCTCCTTGAGCGCCATGGCCCGGCTGTGACGCTCTTCCACCTGCTCACGGATGATCCCGCAGAGTGCCTCGGTCAGTTCGTCCGGGGAGCCGACGTCGAGGGCATGCTCGGCAACCGGGATCACCGGCCCGACATCGAGCCCGGCCGGCTTGAGTCCCGTGAAGGGAGCGCCTTCTCCGGAACGGTGTACGCGGACGACCGTCTCGAAGAACCAGCGGTCCGCCACGTCCTGCGCCTCCCGGCCGGACATGCGCGCCTTGGCCGCGAGAACGAACGCCTCACGGACCTCTGGTTCCCCTTCTGCCGGCACGTAGGGCAGAATCTGGTCGACATCCTTGCCCTCCAGGGCTTTGCGCGCGGCCGTGACGACGGGACCGTCAAGAGAATCACAGTGCGGTGGCATCGCCGGTCACCTCCTTTGCGGCTCACCTCCATCATCGACCCGCCAAGCGCGAGCGGGAGAGGTGCGACCGCGACCGGTTTGCGGATGGGACCACGCCGCCGGAGTCTGTAAGTGTCCCGCATACGAGGCATGGCCTGGCAGATTCCTCATCGATCGAGAGGAGGCAGGCCGCTGTGACCAGCATCGCCCACCGCATAGCCGCCCTTTTCCGGATCAAGGCGAACAAAGCTCTCGACAAGGCCGAAGACCCTCGCGAGGTACTGGACCACTCCTATACCCAGCAGCAGGAATTGCTGCAGAAGGTACGGCGTGGTGTGGCGGATGTGGCCACCAGCCGCAAGCGCATCGATCTGCAGATCAGCCAGTTGCGCCAGTCCGACGGCAAGCTGGAGGGGCAGGCCCGGCAGGCGCTCGCCGCCGGGCGCGAGGACCTCGCCCGCGAAGCCCTGAGCCGACGCACCGCCGTGGCCTCCCAGCTCACGGACCTTCAGACTCAGCAGGCAACGCTGCAGGCCGAGGAGGAGAAACTCACTCTGGCCTCACAGCGTCTCCAGGCGAAGGTGGACACCTTCCGCGTCAGCAAGGAGTCCATCAAGGCCCGATACACCGCGGCGGAGGCCCAGACCCGCATCACCGAGGCGGTCACCGGCATCGGGGAGGAGATGGGCGATGTCGGCCTGGCCATGCAGCGCGCCGAGGACAAGACCGAGCAACTGCAAGCCCGCGCTGGTGCGTTGGATGAACTTCTCGCCTCCGGCGCCCTGGAGGACGCCACCGTCCCTGCCGGCCGCGACGACATCCGGGCCGAACTCGAACGGGTCACCGCGGGCCAGGACGTGGACAGGGAACTGGCCCGGATGAAAGCCCAGCTCCCCACGTCCGCCACCCCGCGGGCCGTGGAGGGCAAGAGCGCCGAGCAGGGCCCGCCGGACCAGGAGGGGACATCATGATCATGCGGATTCTCGGCGAGGGCCAGTACGAGATCAAGGAAGATCACCTCGACCGGCTCAACGAGCTGGATGCCGCTTTGCAGTCCGCGGCCGACGCCGACGACGACCTGCTGTTCGCCACCGCTCTGTCAGCTCTGCTGGACGCGGTACGCAGCTACGGCACCCCCCTGCCGGCCGAAACGATCACGCCGTCCGACCTGGTCCTGCCCGACGAGGACACCAGCCTCACACAGGTGCGGGAGCTGCTCTCCGACGAGGGCCTCATCCCGGGGTGACGGTGATGCGCGGCCGATCGGAGCCCAACCGTCAGCTCACTGCCCGGCCCCCGGTGGGCCTGCCCCGAGGCGGCCGTCAACTTCGCTGCGACCCGAGCGGATTCGGTTCGCTTCGCCGGCATCGACGGCGGTGCCTTCGCTGAAGGCCGGCAGGACGTACGGGAACTGCTGGGCGCCGACCCCTGACGCAGCGATACGCCCGTGGAGTTCTGTCGCGACGACTACGGCTACTGATGTGGCCGGACGACACGTGAGCGGCGCGCCGTCCGGCCACTGGGGGTCATGCTCGGTAGGCGAGATTCGTCATCATCCCGGCTTCGCCGTGGTAGGCGTTGTGGCAGTGCAGCATCCACTGGCCGGGGTTGTCGGCGTCGAAGAACACGGACAGCTTCTTCTTGGGCAGCACGATCGCGGTGTCCTTACGGGGGCCGAAGCGGCCGAGCTGGAAGGTGTGGCCGTGCAGGTGCATCGGATGCCACATGGTGGTGGTGTTGACGAAGTCCAGCCGGACTCGCCGACCCTCCTCGACCAGGATGGCATTGCCGTCCGGATCGGCCATGTCGAACGGCTTGCCGTTGATGGCCCAGTTGTAGTGCATCATGCCGCCGGTGAGTTCGATCCGGTGCGCGACGTCGGCCGCGGCGGACTCCAGTCGCACGTCGTCGGCCGCGCGAAGCCGGGACGCGGTCATGACCGTGCCGTCGAGTTCCCTCGGGCGCACGGCGGCGGTGGGCGCGCGGCCGGAGCCTGTGCGCACGAGGGCGAGCCCGCTGATGTTCTTCCCCTCGGCCAGGGCGACCAGGGGGAAGACGCCGTCACCAAGGGTGACCAGCACGTCGTAGCGCTCGCCCATGCCGATCAGGAGCGCCTCTGTTTGCTGGTGCTGGACGGGGAAGCCGTCGGTGTGGGTGACGGTCATCTTGTGGCCGCTGAGGGCGACCCGGTAGGCGGTGTCGCTGCCCGCGTTGATGATCCGCAGTCGCACCCTGCGGCCGGGCTTGCCGGTGTAGACCTCCGGGTCGCCCGGCACGCGGCCGTTGACCAGGTGGTAGGGGTACTTGACGTCGCCGGCATCGCCGCCCAGCAGATCGCTCTCCGCGCCCATGAGCATGAATGTCGACAACATCCCGCCCGACGAGGCTGAGACGGGCGGGGACGGATCGCCGCCGGCCTTCCCCATGGAGTGCATGTCGTGGCCCTCCGTGCCGGAGCCGGAGTCGCCGCCCATGTCCATGCCGCCCATTCCCTGCTCCAATTCGGCGAACACCTCGTCGGGGGTGCCGGTGACACCGTCGACCCAGTCGTCCAGGACGACCACCCATTCGTCGTCGTACGCCAGCGGCTCGCGCGGGTCCTCGACGATCAGGGGGGCGTACAGGCCGCGGTCGAGTTGGACGCCGACATGCGGGTGGAAGAAGTACGTGCCCGGGGCGTCGGCCACGAACCGGTAGGTGAAGGTGGAGCCGGGGCGGACGGCGGCCTGGGTGGCCGGGGGCACGCCGTCCATGTCGTTGCGCAGGGCGATGCCGTGCCAGTGGATCGAGGTGGTGGTCTTGCCCGGCAGCTGGTTCGCGAGTTCGGCGACCAGGGTGTCCCCGGCGGAGAGCCGGATCTCCTTGCCCGGGGTGCGGCCGTCGAAGGCCCAGGTGTTGGCCTTGACGCCGCCGCCCAGGTCGACCCTGGCGGGCGAGGCGGTCAGTGCGACCTTGCGCTGCTCGCCGGTGCCGCCCCGCCTCTTCTCCGCGGCGGCGACAGCGGAACCGGATGGGCTGACCAGGGCAGGGGCGCTGCCGGATTTGGTGCAGGCGGCGAGTGCGCCCGCGCCGGCGGCGCCGATTCCGGCGAGCAGGAAGGAACGGCGGTTGATGCTGTTCACGATGTGAGTCCTCTTCTTCAAACTGGCATGGGGCGTGGCGAGGACGGCACACGGGTGCCGTGGCCGCGGCCTAGATGCGCAGTCGGGAGAGGACCGACAGGTCTGGTGGCGCGCGGCCGGCCGTGTCGGTGGGCTGTGGGCCGGGCTGAGCCCGGTACGGGTCGGCCGGCATCGGAGTGCCCTGCGGCGGCACGGGGAGCTTGAGTACCTCGATGTTTCCGGTGGTGCAGTGCTGTATGCACGGAACGGCGCAGGTGCTGCCGTCGACGCCGTGCGCGGGGGCGGGGGTACTGAACCTCTCCGCGTGAGTGAGGCCGCAGACCTGACGTGTCGCTGCAGCCGACGAGGACGCATGCCCGATGTGCGTGGAGTGCGTGGAGTGCGTGGCGTGTTGGGCCGGTGCGTCCAAGGCAGCGGCCGTCTCGTGGTGGATCAGTACGGCCAGGGAGGCGAGCAGGGCGATGACGGCGCCGCCTGCGCAGCGCATGGCGTGGGCGCGAACTGTCGCCATCGCCATCGCCTCCGCTCGGACTTGTCTCCGCAACGCCCCGTGGCAGGGCTCACTGTTTGCGAATATACCCCCGTGGGGTTTGACCGGCTCGTCGTCACGGAGGCGGTCGCAGGCCGTCCGGCCCTGCCCTCGGCCTTGTGCGATCGGAGACACGGTCGTCGTCGGGGGCCGCGCCGATCGGACTCGCCGCGATCCTCACCGCCCTGCCGTACTCGCCTGAGCGGTCATCGCCGTGGATCTCGCCGACTCCCGGTTCGAGGCCGCCAGGCGGCTCGGTGCCGACGGCCGTCGTCCCCGTGTGAGACGTCCGGTGACTCGCGCACGACCAGCACAGGGCACGAGCCGTGCCAGGCCCTCACCGCCGGGGCGCCTCGCCCACGAGTGATCGACCGTGTTCGCCGGCTCGCCCTCCGCCGGCCCCAGCGGCGACGGCCCGCCCGGACATGCGTCGCGGGCGAGACGAACGCACACATCACACGCAGCCCGGCCCCGCGCGATCGTGTATCTCGCGTCACCGCTCCACCGCGGCGAAACGCCGAACCATCCACGTACACGACGACAAGACCACTCACTGTGATCCTTCGGGCAGATACCGACAGCTGTGCACTTACAGGTCCACCCTGGCGACGCTTCACCGCCTCCCGAAACGGCGGCAGTGGACGGTGATCGGCGGGCAACCCGGCACATGGACCGAGCAGACGGGCCGTGCGGCGATCCGGGACGCCCGGCAACCTGCAGTCGGCGAGGAAGACTTGCGGTGATCAGCAGGAGCGGCCGCGCCGCTCCACCGGTGGCCTGTGCGGAGGACAGGCACCTCAGCCGGTCAGCGCGGCCAGAGTGGCGTCGAGGTCGGTCGCCTTGGGCCGGTTGTGCGGGAGTTTGGCGAGCACGCGGGCCATGCCGCAGGTGTCGGTGAGCGCGGAGAAGACCAGGCCGCCGGCGACTCCGGCGGAGATCCAGCGCGCGCCCGGCCGGAGCCGTCCGGCGAGCAGGCCCGCAAGCACGAGGGACCCTGCGGTCAGGCGGACCTGGCGTTCCATCGGCCAGGGAGCGCGGGTGCCGGTGGGGCGGTGGACGTCGTGACCGAGCTGGGTCCAGGTGCTGGTGCCGCCGGTGAGGGTGGCGGCTGCGATGCCGGCCTCCGCCAGCCGCCGGCAGGCTTCGGCGGAACGGGCACCCGAAGCGCACACGACCAGGAGGTCGCCACGCTCGGCGGACGTCCTGAGGGCGGGCAGGGCCGCGTCGAGGTGGTCGAGGGGGATGTTGTGGGCGTCCGGCAGGTGGCCGGTCGCGTATTCGCCGGGGGTGCGAACATCGATGACGGTCAGCTCGTGCAGGCGGGCACTGGCCTGGTCGGCCGTGAGGGCGGTGTGTGCCACGGGAATTTCCTTTGCTCTCTGTGCGTCACCCCTTCGGTACGATACCCGTGGGGGTATCCGAAGGAGTGTGGGTCGTGGAACTGGCGATGGCGGCTGAGGATCTGAGGACGGTGGTCAACAGGTTGCGCCGGGCGCAGGGCCAGATCGCCGGTGTGATCAAGATGATCGAGGAGGGACGGGACTGCGAGGACGTGGTCACCCAGCTCGCGGCGGCGTCCAAAGCACTGGACAAGGCGGGCTTCGCGATCATCGCCACCGGCCTTCAGCAGTGCCTCACCAGCGAGGACATGGCGGCCTCCGAGGATCGTGAGGTGATGAGGGCGCGGCTGGAGAAGCTCTTCCTCTCGCTGGCCTGAGGGAGGCGTGCCGACCCCGCTCTGCCCTGGCTGCCCGGTCATGTCAGGGCGTCGGTGAGCATGAAGGCGGACACGGCCAGCAGTACGACGGCGAAGGCGCGTTGCAGCAGGGGGCCGGAGATCTTGGTTGCCAGCCTCTTCCCGTCCCAGGCGCCCAGGATCGCGGCGCCGGTGAACGGCGCGATCACCGTCCAGTCGACGCCCGCCGTCGTGGCGCCCCGGGTGGCAAGGGAGGCGAGGGAGTTCGCGGAGATGACCAGCAGGCTCGTGCCGATCGCGGCCTGCATCTCGAACGCCAGCACCGTGACCAAGGCGGGCACGGCCAGAAAGCCCCCGCCGACACCGAGCAGTCCGGTCAGCGCCCCCAGCCCCGCGCCGGCTCCGGCGGCCCGGCCCGGCCGTGCGTCCTGGGGCCCCGCGGGAAGGCACCGGGCGGGGCGCAGCATACGGACGCCCGCGGCAGCGGCGACGGCGGCGAACGCGGCGGTCAGCAGCGGCTGCGGCAGACGCCCTGCCAGGGCTCCGGCCACGGCGGCGGGCAGCAGCCCCGCCGCCGCGAACAAGGCACCGGTCCGCCACCGCACGTTCCTGGCGCGGGCGTGGCCGTACAGGGCGGTCAGTGAGGTGGCGACGACGATGAGCAGGGCGGTCGTGGTGGCTGCCCCCGGGGTGAAACCGAGCAGATAGATCAGCGCGGGCACCGCCAGGACGCTGCCGCCGCCACCGAGCGCGCCGAGCGCCAGCCCCACCACCCCTCCTGCGATCAGGGCCAGGATCAGCTCGCTCACGCTATGACACCGCCGCTGCCGTTCACACCGGTGACCGGCAGTCCCTGCCGGGCCCAGGCGGCCATGCCTCCGGTGACGTCCGTGGCCTCCAGGCCGGCGGCGGTCAGCAGGTCCGCGGCCGTGCGGGAGCGGTTCCCGGAGCGGCAGATGGCCACCACCCGCTTGCCTCGCGCGGCGGTGGGGAGAGGGGTCCCCGCCATCAGCCGGGTGAGAGGCAGGTGCAGCGCCCCGGGGGCGTGCCCGGCGTTCCACTCCTGCGTCTCGCGGACGTCGAGGAGGACGGCCTGCCCGTCGGCTACCAACCGGTGGGCCTGTTCCGGGGTGATGCGGCCCGAGCCGCGTCGGAAGAAGGACGACATGGTGCGTCTCCGTTACGAAGGTGCGATGCGGTTCAGCCGGTGGCGACGGGCCCGGTGACCGGCAGCCCGGCTTCGGTGGCGGCGGTGAAGGCGTCGTCGACGGCGACCACCTCACGGCCGGCGGCGTCCAGAAGGGAGGCGGCGATCGCCGCGCGCGTCCCGCCGGCGCAGTGCACCCACACCACACCTGCGGGCACCTCACCGAGTCGGCCGTGCAGCTCGTGGACGGGGATGTGCACCGAGCCGTCGACGAACCCGCCGGCCCGCTCGGAAGCGCGGCGCACATCCAGCACCACCACCTGCTCGCCCTTCTCGCGGGCCTCGGCGAGATCGGCGAAGCGGGCGCGACGGAACGAAGCCAGTCGCTCGCCTTCGCGGAGCCAGGTATGCGCCTCTCCGGTGGCGGCGGCTGCCGGACGGTCGATGCCCACGCGGGAAAGTTCCCGCTGCGCCGCGGTGATCTCCTCCGGTGTGGAGGCCAGGAGGGTGACGGGCTTGCCCCAGGGGATCAGCCACGCCAGGTAGGTGGCCAGTTTGCCCTCGCCCTCGAAGTTGAACGAGCCGGCCACATGCCCCTCGGCGAAGGCGACACGGTTGCGCAGGTCCACCACCCACTCTCCGGCCGTCAGCCGGGAGGCGATCTCCTCGGCGTCGGCCGACCGGGGCGGGGTGAGGTCGACGGGGGCGGGGCCGGAGGCGTTGGCCGGGCCCATGTGTGCGTAGTACGCGGGCACGTCGTCCAGGCCGGCGAGGATCTCCGCGACGAACGTGTCGACGTCCATGGTCAGGGCGTCGTTGTTCTTGCGCTCCGCGCCGATTGTCGTCGTGTCTCCCTCGGCCTGTGACGAGGAGCAGAAGCTGCCGAAGCCGTGCGTGGGCAGCACTCGCACGTCGTCGTCGAGGGTGTCCGCCAGCCGATGTGCGGAGGCGTGCTGGGCGCGGGCCAGCCGCTCGGTCAGCCGTGGCTCCACCAGGTCCGGCCGTCCGACGCTGCCGATCAGCAGCGATCCGCCGGTGAAGGCCGCCACAGGCCGCCCGTCCTCCTCCAGGACGTAGGACGTGTGGTGCGGTGTGTGACCGGGGGTGGCCATGGCGCGCAGTCGCAGGCCCTCGTCCACCGCGATCGCGTCGCCGTCGGCGACGGGCGTGCGGTCGAAGGACACCGAGGCCCCGGCCGGCACCAGGTAGCGGGCCCCGGTCGTGCGGGCCAGCTCCAGGCCGCCGCTGACGTAGTCGTTGTGTACATGGGTCTCGGCCACATACGCGATGTGTGCCCCACGGCGGGCGGCGGCTGCGATGACCTGATCGATGTCGCGCGGGGGATCCACCACGACCGCGGCCTCGGGGCCTCCGGCCAGGTAGCTGCGGTTGCCCAGGCCCTCGATTTCCAGGGTGTCGACGAAGAACACGGCTACGACTCCTCTAGGGACTGTGTACCCCGGGGGGTATCTGTTTCTCACCGTAACAGAAATACCCGGGGGGGTATTCCGGGAGGGGGATGGCCGGCGGCTCGCCGTGCCAAGGGCGTTGACACGCAGGGCGGCGCTGGTGGGCCCCGAGTGAGCCGGCGACGACCGCGCTCGTGTCAGTGGCTTGTGATCACGCCCGGACGGGAGAAGGAGGCGCCGCGCCGACCAACGTCAGCCAGCCGAGCAGCCCGACGGGGTCGGCGGCCCCGCACTGGAAGCCGACATGCCCGTCCGGACGGACCGCCACCAGACCTCGGCCCGGACTGTTCGCCAGTCGCAGGACGGTGACCAGGGCGCCGGTCGCCGCCTGTGGCGGGGGATCGGCGTCGCGCTGCACGAGCAGGTGCACACCCGGGCCGGCCAGCAGCCGGTGCAGCCGCTGCGGGGCCGCTCCGATGCTGACGGTCGCGTCCGGCAGCCGGTCCCCCGGGCGGGGGGCGCCCCGCAAGGGAGGTGTCCCCTGCACGGACAGGGGGCTGTGCCGGTAGTTCACCCGCAGCTGGGAGACGACACGGACGGCCTCGGCGACCAGCCGACGCCGCTCCAGCAGGGCGGGCACGAGCGGGGCCGCGCACGGGGCGGCCACCCCACGCAGCCAGGAGGGGATCCGCCCGGTCGACGCCTCCGCCCAGAACGCCGTGTGCGTGAGGAGGAGCCGGCGGTGGGCAGCCGGCCTGCGCTCCCCTTCGTAGGAGTCCAGCAGCACATCGTCACCGGGCCCGGCCGGTGGCACGACCCCGGCACGCCCTGCCACGAAGGCGAGTTTCCAGCCGAGGTTCACCGCATCCTGGATGCCGGCGTTCATGCCCTGGCCGGTGGCAGGTGAGTAGTTGTGTGCCGCGTCCCCGGCGAGGAAGAGCCGGCCCCCGCGGAACCGCCGAGCGAGGCCGCAGCGCAGCGGTACCCGAGCGGACCACGCCAGGCGCTCGATCAGCGCCGGCATCCCCGCGTCGCTCAGCAGTCGCTGGAGCTCGGCCTGCGGGACGGCGGGGCCGGGCTGGCCGAAGTCCCGCCCGGCCCCGCCGTCGGCCGCCCGTGTGGCCAGCAGCCGCCAGGTGGCCTGCTCGCCGAGCGGGAAGAGGAACACCAGCCCGTCGCGCCCGGCGAACACCTGAGCACCGGAAGGGCCGGGATGTCCGCAGACGTTCGCCAGGTCGAGGTCGGCGAGGATCACCTCCACGGCGTACGGCCTGCTGTGCCACCCGATGCCGGCGCAGGCACGCACGGTACTGGCCGGGCCGTCGCAGCCCGCGACGAAAAGGCAGTGGATCTCCTCCGTGCCGTGCGGGGATCGCAGGACGGCCGACGCGTTCCGGCCGCTGTCGCGGGCGGCGATCAGCTCGGTCCCCCGTTCCACGCGCACCCCGCGCTCGGCGAGCGCCCGCGTCAGCACGTCCTCGACGTCCGTCTGCCGCACGAGGGACAGATACGGGAACGCCGTTTCGGGCAGTGCGAAGCCGGCCAGCCTGGTCTCGACCACGCGGGAGCCGAGCCGGAGAACTGCCGCCGGGGCGGTGTCCGACCGCTCCAGCACGGCGTCGGTGACCCCGAGGGGGCGCAGCACCTCAAGGGAGCGTGGATGGAGGATGAGGGCGCGGGAGGGCCGGAAGGGCTCGGGCCGCCGCTCGACGATCCGGACCCGTGCCCCGTGGTCATGGGCCTCCAGCGCCAGGGCGAGGCCGGTCGGACCGGCCCCGACGACCAGGATGTCCACCGTCATTGCCGCGTCCCGGCAGTCACGCGCCACCAGTCAGGGGCGTCGTCCCGCGCCGGGCCCTGGAGCAGCCCGGGGTCCGCAAGGACGTCGTCGCGGCGCAGCCCGGGCAGCACGATGTAGCTGATGGAGCCGGGCACACAGACAAGGGCCAGTATCCGCCACAGAGAACGGGCGTAGTGCTCGGCGCGCTGGGGATCGTCCCACTCGTACAAGCCGCGGTAACGGCCGTCCTCGTCGTGGGCCAGCCACAACTTCGAGGCGAAGCCGGGGAAACCGACGAACAGCGGAGTGTTCAGCAGGCTCTCCGCCCGGAACAGCGCGTGCCCGGGACCGTGGACCAAGCGCAACCGGAAGGCGACCACCAGCGTGCACGGACGCTGCGCCAGTCCGCTGCCGAGGCGGGTCTCGCGGTACACCCGGGCCGACGTGCCGTCGGTGAAGCGGATGCGCGTTCCCACTCGTTCTCTCGGCAGGTGGACCCGGCGCCGGGCGAGCAGCATCCAGGAGGCAAGGATACATCCGGCGACAGCCCGCCATGCCTCAGGAGGGGCGAGCGGCCCTTGTTCGCTCATGGTGGTCTCCTCCCGGGAAGGGACCGGCCCCGTACAACCACCATGAAGGAACGTGCCACGTCGCGCGACCCACGGACATGCTGCCGGATGCGGACACCCGTGAACGGCATAGCGCTGACGGGCTCCGGTTGACCCGAACCACTCCTCCCGCACGACTCGGAGGGTTCAGAAGCGTCTCTTGCCGTCCAGGGCAGAAGTCCCTGTACCGCTGTGTCGAGAATCCTTGGCAGGCAGCGCACGGAGGCTGTGGCCACAGACTCTTGCCGGGCACTCCGGAACGGGCGACGTCTGCGCCGGGCCGGTGCGTGAGATGGGCATGGGCGAGGGTGCTCATGCCTCGCTGGTAGGTGGTCGCGTCGTCTTGGTGGGAGGGCCGGGGTGCAGCGCGTTCAGGCGGCGCCGGTAGTCCTCCTCGTCGATCTCTCCCCGGGCCAGCCGCTCACGAAGGATGTCCTCGGGCGTGGACGCGACGGGGGCGTGGGTGTGCTGGTGGGGGCTGCCGAGGGCGCGGACGAGCAGCACGACGACTGTGATGATCAGAGCCCAGAAAAGGATCATGCCGGCCGACATCGCGAACCAGCCCCAGCCGCTGACGTCGTGGTCGTACCAGAACATCATCGCCACTCACCCGCTTCGGCTTGTCGGCGATCGGGGGGGCCGGACGGGCTCCCCAGGGACTTTCCCGTCTTCATCTGCATCATCCCTCTGCAAGCGGGCGGCGGTCTGGGGCCGGACGGCCCAGAACCAGTGGGCCATTCAGCGCCTACCCGGCAGAGGTACCGAATGCAGGCCGGCGAGGACCGAAGCGCAAGGAGAGCAAGCCCCGGGACGGCTTCTCACGGCTCAGGACCGTGAGGAACATCGGAACGCCTGAGGCGGACCGTCCAGAGCCGCTTTGCCGAACCGGCAACAAGGCTCGCCACCCCCGCGCCGTTGCTCGCATGATCGGGTACCGATCTCGGCGCATGGCAGATCGAGAATCCTGGAGGAGTCATGTCGAAGCACGCCGCAGCGGTCACGTCCCGGCTGGTCTCCTCGCCCGCGGGCCGGATCCACTTGGTGGAGCAGGGCACGGGGCCGCTGGTGCTGCTCGTGCACGGCTTCCCGGAATCCTGGTACTCCTGGCGCCACCAATTGCCGGCCCTGGCCGCAGCCGGGTACCGCGCGGCCGCCATCGATGTCCGCGGATACGGCCGTTCGTCCAAGCCCGCCGCCACCGAGGCGTACCGGATGCTGGACCTGGTGGAGGACAACGCCGCCGTGGTCCACGCCCTGGGGGAACAGTCCGCGGTGATCGTCGGCCACGACTGGGGATCGGCCATCGCCGCCAACTCCGCCCTGCTCAGACCGGACGTCTTCCGCGCGGTGGGGATGCTCGGTGTCCCCTACACTCCGCGCGGCGGGCCGCGGCCCAGCAAGGTCTTCGCGCAGTTGGGCGGGGACGAGGAGTTCTACGTCTCCTACTTCCAGGAGCCCGGCCGGGCCGAGGCCGAGATCGAGCCCGACGTGCGCGGCTGGCTCGCGGGCTTCTACGCCGCCCTGTCCTCCGGCACCATGCCCGCGCCCGACGCACCCGGCCCGCACTTCGTCAGCCGGGGCGGGAGGCTGCGCGACCGCTTTCCTACCGGCCGGCTGCCCGTCTGGCTCAGCGAGAACGACCTGGACGTCTACGCCGGGGAGTTCGAGCGGACCGGCGTGAGCGGGGCGCTCAACCGCTACCGGAACATGGACCGAGACTGGGAAGATCTCGCCGACTTCGACGGCGCCCCCCTCACACAGCCCTCCCTGTTCATCGGTGGAAGCCTGGACGCCTCCACCACCTGGATGGCCGACGCGATCAAGGCATACCCCACCACCCTGCCCGGCCTGGTCTCCTCCCAGATCCTCGACGGCTGCGGCCACTGGACCCAGCAAGAGCGCCCCGCCGAGATCAACCGGCTCCTGACCGACTGGCTCGCCTCCCTGCCCGTCTGAAGCCTCTCCGAGTGCTGCTCGTTCTCGCGACCGAAGCCACCGAGAAGAAGTCCGCGGAACTCGGCGACACCTTGCGCCGCGCACCGCGTTCGCAGCCAGTGCGGCAGGAGCCGGACGGCCGGGGACGTCCCGGCCGTCCGGTGAAGGGGAGCGCGGGCCCACGATCAGTCGGCGGGGTCCTTCCCCTGACGGACCACCACGACCGGGCATGCCGCGTGCTGGGCACATCGCTGGCTGACGGACCCCAGCATCGCCCGGGCGAAGCCGCCGATTCCCCTGCGGCCCACGACGAGAAGTTCGGCCCCCTCGGAGGCCTGGATCAGCGCCTCCGAAGGGTCGCCCCGGACAAGGTGCTCCTGCAGCCGTGGCGGAGGCTCACCCGGAAGGACGGCGCGCAACTCCTGCGCGAACCGCTCCCGTGCCTGCTCCAGATCGAAGTCCGGGTCGGCAGCCGGTCCGCTCCAGCCCCGCGCGGACGGAGTGTCCCAGACATAGATCGCCTCGACGGCGCCGCCGACCATCCGTGCGTGATGCACCGCCCACCGCAACGCGGCGTGGGAGGCGGGAGACCCGTCCACGCCCACGACCACCCGTGGAGTTGGTTCGGATTGCATGGTGACCTCACTCAGCAGTGTCTGTCCCCGTACTCCACGCTGCCCGGATCGGCGCACCGGCGGAAGGGCCGACCGGCCCTGGTCGGGCCACCGGGGCCGGGGACGGTCCGGGCCGTTCGGCCCATGACGTCCCGGGGGGTATGGGCGAGCCTGGAAGCGTCGGGAGACCTTCCCAGGCAGTGGAGGACGTCATGCACGGCTCTGTGTACACAGTGAGCGATGTGATGACCCGCACCGTGGTCGCTCTGGCCTCCGGGGCGACTTTCAAGGAGATCGTGCGGACCGTGGAAGGGCGGCGGATCAGTGCACTGCCCGTCGTCGACAACCGGAAACGGGTGGTCGGTGTCGTCTCCGAGGCAGATCTGCTGCGCAAGGAGGAGTTCCGCGAGAGTGCCCCCGACCGGGGACCTCGGGCCCGGCCCCCGGAAGGGCTCGAGAAGGCGCAGGCGATCACCGCGGCCGATCTGATGACCTTCCCGGCCGTCACCGTCCACCCCGACGCGACCCTCGCCCAGGCCGCCCGTGTCATGGCCCGGCGCAAGATCAAGCGGCTGCCGGTCGTCGACGACGACGGTGTGCTGCGCGGGATCGTGAGCCGTTCGGATCTGCTGCGGGTGTTTCTGCGGCCTGATCACGACATCGCACAGGAGATCCGGCACGACGTCCTGGCCGGCCGGCTGCCCGACGGAATCGATGCGGTCCGCGTCGAAGTGAACGAGGGCGTCGTCACACTCACCGGCCGCGTGCCCGACACCTCCGTCGTACCGCTGGCCGTGCGTCTCGTGCGGGCCGTCGAGGGAGTGGTGGACGTACGCCCCGAGTTCACCGGACCCCCGCACCGTCCCGCCCTCGAACCGGACCTGGCGCAGGAGGAAGGGCGGCGGACCACGCCGCGGCCGAGGGCATGAGCGTCCTGCGAGCGACGGGCCGCGCAGCCCTGTGGGCCAGGGCCGTTCGGCCCTCGTCACCCGCACTCGGCGGACGGAGACTGGACCTGTAGGAAGGAGGGTGACATGACCAGCGTGCTGGAGCGACTGCCGGGCTGGCCCGACCTGTTCGGCTGGGTGGAGACGGGGCTCCCCGGGGCGCACGTCGCCCCAGGGCTGCACGGCATCCGTATCGAGGAGCACCTCGGGGACGGCACGTACGTCGTGCGGGCCGAACTTCCCGGTGTCGACCCCGACAAGGACGTCGAGATCACCGTCGGAGAAGGGCTGCTGACGCTGCGCGCCGAGCGCACCGAGCAGACCACCGAGAAGCACCGCACCGAGTTCCGCTACGGCACCTTCGCCCGTGCCGTCCGGCTTCCCGCCGGTGCGCGGGGCGACGACGCGACCGCCGAGTACGAGGACGGTGTCCTGACCATCACGGTCCCGGTCCCGGAGGAGAAGACGGGAACCAGGGCCATCCCGGTGCGGCACGCCTGAGAGCGGCGGGCGTCCGCATCACCACCGTGTGCGCGGCCGGTGTGACACCGGCCGCGCACACGCCGTCCGGACCCCGGATGCCCTTGATGTCTCAGCAGATGCGCGGAAGTTGCTCGCCCAGGGGCATGTCCACCACCCGCCGGGCGCCGACCAGGGTGCGCAGGATGACCCAGCCGTCCGGCCCCTGGGGGGACACCTCTCCGATGCGCACCGCCTGTCGTCCCTCGGGAAGGGAGCGCAGACCGGTGAGCGCCTCGTCCGCCGCCGTCGCCGCGACGAAAGCCACCAGACAGCCCTCGTTGGCGACGGCCAGGGGATCGAGGCCGAGCAGATCGCAGGCGGCGCCGACGGCCTGAGGCACCGGGACGGCACTCTCGTCGATGTGGACGGTCACGTTCGAGTCGCGGGCGATCTCGTTGAGGGCCGCGGCCAGTCCGCCGCGGGTCGGGTCGCGCAGGCTGTGCACATGGCCGCCGAGGGGCGCGAGGGCGTCGACCAGGCGGTGCAGCGGGCGGCTGTCCGAGGCGATGCCGCTTTCGAAGCCGAGACCTTCGCGCGTGGACAGGACGGTCGTGCCGTGCAGCCCGATCGGGCCGGACAGCAGCACGGCGTCCCCGGGCCGGGCGAGCGCGGCGGACGGGCGCAGCCCCAGGTGCCGGTGTCCTACGCCCGTGGTGTTGATGAAGATCTTGTCCACGGCGCCACGGCCCACGACCTTGGTGTCGCCGGTGACGACGGGTACCCCGGCGTCACGAGCTGCCTTGCCCAACGACTTGACCACGCTGCGCAGTTCGGTGAGCGGCAGACCCTCTTCGACGATCAGGGCCACGGACAGCGCGATCGGCCGCGCTCCACGCATGGCGAGGTCGTTGACGGTGCCGTGCACGGCCAGGGAACCGATGTCGCCACCGGGGAAGAACAGCGGGCTGACGACGAAGCTGTCGGTGCTGATCACGAGGTCCGGGCGGCCGGGCAGCAGGGCGGCGTCCTCCAGAGGCCCTTGGTGCCCGTCGAGGGCGGGCAGCACCAGTGTGTCGAGGAGTTCGGCGGTCAGCCGCCCTCCCGCGCCGTGACCGAGCAGGACGACGTCGTCCTCGTGGTGGGGGACGGGGCAGTCGGGGGTCATGGCGCATGCACTTCCTTCGTGCGGCCGGCGGCGTGGAAGGCCGCGCAGGTGCCCTCGGCGGACACCATCGGTGCGCCGAGCGGATGGCGGGGCGTGCAGCGGGTGCCGTATGCCGGGCAGTCCGTGGGCAGCCGGGCACCGGTGAGTACGGCGCCGGCGATGCACTCGGGGTCCTCGACGGTGCGAAGACCGCCGACGTCGAACCGCCGCGCGGCGTCGAAACGCGCGTACATGCCGGTGAGTTCCAGGCCGCTGCCGGGCAGCTCGCCGATGCCGCGCCAGGCACGGTCGGTGACACGGAACACGGTGCGGACCGCGTCCTGCGCCTCGCTGTTGCCCGAGCGGCGCACGGCCCGCACGTACTGGTTCTCGACCTCGTAGCGGCCCTGTTCCAGCTGGCGTACCGCCATGAGGACGCCCTCCAGCAGATCGAGCGGTTCGAAGCCGGTGACCACGATGGGCACGCGGTAGCGGGCGGCGATCGGTTCGTACTCGCGCCAGCCCATCACCGCGCAGACGTGCCCCGCCGCGAGGAAGGCCTGGACCTCGCAGCCGGGGTCCTCCAGCAGGGCGGTCATGGCGGGCGGCACCAGGACGTGACTGACCAGCATCGAGAAGTTGGCCAGCCCCAGGCGTGCGGCGTGCAGCACCGCCATGGCGTTGGCCGGAGCGGTCGTCTCGAACCCGACGGCGAGGAAGACGACCTGGAGCTCCGGGCAGTCCGTGGCGATGCGCACCGCGTCCATCGGCGTGTACACGACCCGTACATCCGCGCCGCGCGCCCGCAGCGACAGCAGGTCGGTGTCCGTACCGGGAACCCGCAACATGTCGCCGAAGCTGGTGAGGATCGTGCCGGGGCGGCCGGCGATGGCCATCGCCCGGTCCAGGGTCTCCAGCGGGGTGACGCACACCGGGCACCCCGGGCCGTGGATCATGCGGATGCCGGCGGGCAGCAGTTCGTCGATGCCCTGGCGGACGAGGGTGTGGGTCTGGCCGCCGCAGACCTCCATGATCCGCCAGGGCGTGGACGCGGTGCGGCGCAGCTCGTCCAGCAGACTTCGGGCGAGTGCCGGGTCACGGTATTCGTCGAGGTACTTCATCCGGGTTCCCTCACTCGTACTCCGCCGGACAGGGCCAGGTCGACGTCGACGACGCCTTCGACGGAGCGCACGAGGCGGGCGAGGATCGGTACCAAGGAGGTGTTTCCGACCGGGCCGGTCAGGGTGACGACGCCGTCGGTGACGTGTACTCGTACGGGCTCCCCAGGCGTGGGGAAGAGGGGTACGAGGATCTCCCGGCGGATCTCTTCGGCGATCTCGTCGTCGGTCCGCAGGAAGACCTTGAGCAGGTCGGCGCGGCTGACCACGCCTTCGAGGAGGCCCTGGTCGTTGACGACGGGCAGTCGTTTGACCTTGCGCTGGGCCATGACGCGGGCGGCCTGTGCGAGGGTGGCGTCCGGGTGGACGGTGACGGCCGGGGTGCTCATCAGGTCCGCGGCGGTCATGCCTCCCGCCTTGGACAGGTCGGACAGACGGTTCATCTGGGTGAGCCGGTCGGGGTCGCTGTCGCGGAACTCCTCCTTGAGCAGCAGATCGGCTTCGGACACGACGCCGATCACCCGGCCCTCGCCCTCCAGTACGGGCAGGGCGCTGACCTTCCACTCCTGCATGAGCGTGACGATGTCCTTGAACGGGGCGTCACGGCCCACCGCCACGACGGTGTGAGTCATGACGTCGCTGACGAGGTGCGGACTGATGCGCATGGTGTTCTCCTGCGGGCGTCAGGCACGGTCGATGGTCAGGTCCAGGAAGTGCGTGGAGCACGAGATGCACGGGTCGTGGTTGCGGATGGCCCGTTCGCACAGGTGCCTCAACTCCTCGTCGGACGGATCGCCCTCGGCGAGGAGCCGCTCGACCGTCCGGACCAGGTCGTCCTCGATGGCGCCCTGGTTCTGCGCGGTGGGCGGCACCAGGCACGCGTCGGTGACGGTCCCCTCGGCGTCCAGCCCGTAGCGGTGGTAGAGCAGTCCGCGGGGTGCCTCGGTGGCGCCATGGCCGGTGCCCGCGACGGGGGGAACGTCGACGTGGGGACGGCCCGGGGGCTCGTACGCCTCGATGATCCGCAGTGCCTCGTCGATCGCGTGGACCACCTCCACGGCCCGCACCAGCACCGACCGGTACGGGTTGCGGCACACCGCTCCCTGAGCGGGATCACCCAGCCCCGCCTCGACGGCGGCCTCCCGCGCCGTGGGCGAGAGCCTGCCGCCGCCGACCGCGAACCGGGCGAGGGGCCCGGTGAGATGGCGTCGGCCGTCGAGCCGGGAGTGCAGTGCGGTCGAGTGGGGCACCTGCTCCTCGCGCACGTGATCGAGGAAGGCGCGGACCGGGAACTCCGCCCGTCCACCGTCGCCGCGCAGCACGGTCGGCACGCCGTCCTCGACGGCGTACGTCGCCGGAGAGGCCAGGGCCAGGAAGTCGGCGTCAAGGGCGGCGTCCGGGAGGTCGAAGCCCGCGGTCCAGCGGACCGTGTCCCACGCGTCGTCGGCGGCCCGGCGCAAGCGCTCCCGCAACGGCCGCAGCTCGGCCCGGGTGGGCGCCCGGTGAAACCCGCCGAGGCGGACGTTGACCGGGTGGATCGCACGGCCACCGAGCTGTTCGAGGATCGCGTTGCCCGCCTGCTTCAGCCGCAGTCCCCGCTCCACGTCGGCGCGCCGGGTGCGGGCGAGATCGACGGCGCTGTCGCAGCCGAGGAAGTCCGGGGCGTGCAGGAGGTAGATGTGCAGGGCGTGGCTCTCGATCCACTCGCCGCAGTACAGCAGTCGTCGCAGTGCGCGGATCGGGCGGTCGACCTCGACTCCACAGGCGTCCTCGATCGCCCGGCAGGCGCTCATCTGGTACGCCACGGGGCAGATCCCGCACACCCGCGCGGTGATGTCGGGCGGTTCGGTGTACGAGCGGCCGCGCAGGAACGCCTCGAAGAAGCGCGGCGGTTCGTAGATCCGCAGCCGCGCCTCCTCGACCCTGCGGCCGACCACGCGCAGGTGCAGGGCTCCCTCCCCTTCCACGCGGGCGAGGGACCCGACGCGCAGGACGCGGGAGCCACGGTGGGTCATGACCGCGCCTCCTTGTCGAAATCGGTCGCGTTGAAGGTGCGCAGGAGGCGTTCGACGTCGCGGTCGTCCAGGCCGTCGCGGTGCAGCAGCGGGATCAGCGCGCGCAGGTTCGGCGAGCCCGAGGGGCCGAAGCAGCCATAACAGCCGCGCCCGTACGCCGGGCAGATCGCCCCGCACCCGGCGTGCGTGACGGGGCCGAGGCAGGGGGTGCCGTGAGCCACGGTGACGCACACCGTGCCGCGGCGCTTGCATGCGAAGCACACGCTGTGGTTCGGCACGTCCGGCTTGCGGCCGGCCAGGAAGGCCGTGATCACCTCGATGAGCTGCCTGCGGTCGATGGGGCAGCCGCGCAGCTCGAAGTCCACGTCCACGTGGTCGGAGACGGGGGTCGAGGTGGCGAGGGTGTCGATGTAGTCGGGCCGTGCGTACACGGTGCGGGTGAACTCCTCGACGTCAGCGAAGTTCCGCAGCGCCTGGATGCCCCCGGCGGTGGCGCAGGCGCCGATGGTCACGAGGAAGCGGGACTGCGCGCGGATCTCCCTGACCCGCTCGGCGTCGGCGTGCGTGGTGACCGACCCCTCGACGAGGGTGAGGTCGTACGGACCGGGTGCCACCGCGCTGGACGCCTCCAGGAAGTGGACGATGCGCACCTTCCCGGCGAGTGCGAGGAGCTCGTCCTCGCAGTCCAGGAGCGTGAGCTGGCAGCCGTCGCAGGACGCGAGCTTGAACACTGCGAGCGTGGGGACGGTCATGTCACAACTCCCTCACCGAGAGCAGGGATTCGGCCCGGTCCCAGCCGATCACGGGACCGTCGCGGCACAGCAGCACACCACCGAGCTGGCAGTGGCCGCAGTGCCCGGTGGCGCAGCGCATGTTCCGCTCCAGCGAGACCCGGATCCGGTGCGCGGGCACTCCGCGGTGGAACAGGTCGCGGGCGGTGGCCCGGATCATGGCCTCGGGGCCGCACACGAACGCCGTGGTGTTCTCCGCTGTGAAACGGGCGGTGTTCAGCAACGTGGTGACCAGCCCGACATGGCCCCACCAGGCCGGGGACGGCCGGTCGGCCGTGACCCGGCAGTGCGGCGGGCCGGACGAGGCGGCCCAGGTGCGTATCCGCTCGGCGAACAGGAGATCGTCGGCAGAGCGCGTGCCGACGAGCACGTTCAGCCGCCCGTAGGCCGGCCGAGCCGCCAGTGCGGCCAGCACGAGAGGCCGCAGCGGCGCGAGACCGATCCCGCCCGCCACGACCACGACGTCCTGACCGGCCGCGCGCTCCAGTTCCCAGCCGGTGCCGAAAGGGCCGCGCACGCCGACCTCCGCGCCCGGCCGGAGCGCGCACAGCGCGGCCGAGACCGCGCCCACCGAACGGATCGTGTGGACCAGCTCCCGCTGCCCGATACGGGACACCGAGACGGGGATCTCCCCGACCCCGAAGGCATACACCATGGC
This sequence comes from Streptomyces sp. NPDC047880, assembly GCF_040706515.1. Lineage (NCBI taxonomy): Bacteria > Bacillati > Actinomycetota > Actinomycetes > Kitasatosporales > Streptomycetaceae > Streptomyces > Streptomyces sp. NPDC047880. The sequence goes on from NZ_JBEZOK010000003.1 coordinate 220,333, forward strand.
GAACTGCCCCGGGGCGAAGGGCCCGAGCGCCGCGTCGCCGGTGGGCGTGAGCGTGAGACTGACCGTGTCGGCCGTCTCGCGCCGCACGCGGTTCACCCTGTACGGGACGGGGAGATCCGTCATCGCTCGCTCCCGCCGCCGTGGGGCGCGTACAGGTCCAGCAGGCGGATGCGCGTGGCCTGCAGCCGGTGAGCCACGACCCGCCCCACCCAGGTCGCGATCGCCCTGCCGAACTCGGGATCCTGCGCACACGCGGCCCGTACGGCCCTCGCGTCGAATTCCCAGGCACGTACGGGGCTGAGTGCCTCGGCACCCAGCTGCCACACGAACGGTGCGTAGTGCCAGGACCAGCCGAGCAGCTCGCCATGTCCCAGGGACTCGATGACGGCGGCGCGACGGCCGGGTACGTGCAGGTCCAGGAGGACCGTTCCGGTCCGGATGATCCAGAACCGGTCGGCCTTGCGCCCCTCTTCGAAGAGCCGTTTCCCGGCTTCGAAGGAGACCTCGCGGGCGAGGCCCATCAGCCGATCGCGGTGCTCGACCGGGAGAGCCATGGAAAGAGTGGTGGTGGAGGTCATCGTTCCGTCTCCCTCTGCTTCTCGCGCCGCAGCCGGCCGGCGAGTTCGTCGTGCAACGCCGTGGCTTCCTCGGTGATGTCGATGCCGACCGGGCACCAGGTGACGCAGCGTCCGCAGCCCACGCAGCCGGAGCTGCCGAACTGCTCGTACCAGGTGGAGAGTTTGTGGCTGAGCCACTGGCGGTAGCGACTGCGCGCCGAGGACCGCACGGCCCCGCCGTGCAGGTGGGAGAAGTCGACGTCGAAGCAGGAGTCCCAGCGCAGCCACCGCTCGGCGTGGTCGCCGGTGAGGTCGGTGACCTCCTCGGTGGTGGTGCAGAAGCAGGTGGGGCACACCATGGTGCAGTTGCCGCAGGTCAGGCAGCGGGCCGCGACGTCGTCCCAGCGGTCGGCCTCCAGGCTCTCGCCCATCAGGGTCCGCAGGTCCACGGGCGGCATGGCCCGTCCCATCCGGTCCCGGGCGGCGTCGACCGCGGAACGGGCCGCGTGCTCCGTCGCCGGGTCGGCCGGCCGAGGGGAGACATGCGCCAGGACTTCCTGCCCGGCCTCGCTGCCCGCTCGGACGAGGAACCGGTGACCGGTCTCGTCCAGGACCTCGGTCAGCGCGAGGTCGAACCCGGCGTCCGCCGCCGGGCCGCCGCCCATGGAGACGCAGAAGCACGTGGCACCCGGTTCGGTGCACTCGGCGGCGATCAGGAAGGCTCCCGTCCGCCGTTCCTCGTAGCCCCTGTCCCGGTACCGGCCGCCGGCCAGGACCCGGTCCTGGATCGCGATCGCCCGCAGATCGCAGGGGCGTACGCCCAGAAAGGCGTACGACGGCTGCCCGGGGTTCTCCTCGGTGACCGACAGGCGGCCGTCCGGCGTCCGCTCGGCACTCCAGAGCTTCTCACGCTGCGGGTGCAGGAACGTCTTCCACGACTGAGGGCCGGCCGTGTGGGCGAACACGGCACCGTCGGCACGCGGCACGAGGCGGTAGCGACCGGCCTCGACCTCCGTGCCCCATCCGAAGGGCAGGTCGTCGGCCGACGCTATCTCGTCGAGGACGACGGCACCGTCCCGGACCGTGGGGCCGATGACCGTGCGCCCCCGCGCAGCCAGGAGCTGGACCAGGGCACTCAGCCCGTCCCGGTCCAGGACGCCGTTCGTCGGGCTGTTCGTCATCGTCGCCCTCCGCATCCGTGCGGGTCCCTGTTGTCAGTCTGTTCCTCCAGGGGGCGCGACACCACGGGCCGCCCGGGCACGGTCATGGGGACCTTCGGCCTCGATGTGGCGGTCGGTCGCGACGGGACGGCGCGGGGCGGCTCGGCGCATGAACAAGGCGCATGAACAAGGCGCATGAACAACGGGAAGGACATCCGCTTCTCGCGGATCCGGATTGCGCGGCGCGCGCCCGTGACCGCTTCTGCGCGTCTTGCTCTCGTCCTTCCCGTCACCCTCAGCACACCACGTGTCCGGTCCCCCCACCAGGGCCGGCCGGCCCCGGTCCGTCCGGAAAGGTCATGGGTGCGGACCTTGGAGCGCCGACGGTTCGGTATGGGGCGACCCTGGTGGGCCGAACGTCCTCGGCCGGGGCCCGGCCGTCCCTGCCGCCGACGGAGCCTGAGTGGGACCGTTTAAGGGAGACCCTTTGCTGCACGTGATGGCAGCCCGAGAGATAGGCGGTGGGGATCATGGAACTGCCCTTGATCGTGGGCGTCGACGGATCGGACGGCAGCATCCTGGCCATCGACTGGGCGGTGGACGAGGCCGTCCGCCATGGTCTGCCCTTGCGGCTGGTCTATGCCTCCCTGTGGGAGCGCTATGAAGGTGCGTTGCCGTCGCTGGGCCGGGAGCGTCCCTCGGAGCGGGTGATGGCGGACCACATCGTGGCTTCTGCCGTGGAACGCGTTCGGCGCCTCAGCCCCGACCTCAAGGTGACGGGCGAGGCGGTGGCCGCCGAAGCGGTGTCCGCCCTCCTGCGCGAGGGAGACAACGCCTCCGCCCTGGTGACCGGGTCGCGCGGTCGTGGAGAGCTGAAGGGAGCGCTGCTGGGCTCGGTGAGCCTCGCTGTCGCGGCCCGCGCGTACTGCCCGGTCGTCGTGGTCCGGGGCGGCACGGCCGGTACGCACGGCCGGATCCTGCTCGGGGCGGGGGACCCGGACACGAGCGGCGAAGCCGTCCGGTTCGCGTTCCGGGAGGCCGAGGCCCGTGGGTGCGAACTCGACGTCGTCCGCGCGTGGCGCCTTCCGATGAACGAAGGCGCCGACCCCCCGGCACCGGCCGAGGCTCCCGTGTACGAGCACGAGGAGCGGGCCTCGGACCTCGTGGACGAGCTGGTGGCCGGCGTCATGGCCGACCACCCGGCCGTGCGGGTGCGCCGGGCCGCGGTCGAGGGACCGGCACGCAGGGTGCTGGTGAACCGCTCGGCTGCCGCGGACCTCGTGGTCGTGGGCGCCCGGCGCCGGACCGGCCACTTCGGCCTCCAGCTGGGCCGGGTGAGCCACACCCTGCTGCACCACGCGGACTGCCCCGTCTCGGTCGTGCCCCAGCGGACATGACCGCCTGACGGCCTGAACCGGGCAGTCGGACGCCCCGGTTTCGCGCGCCACGCTCGCGTCGCGGGAAGCCGAGGCGCTGTCCGCCCGGGCTACACCGGGCCCGGCAGGGTCATTCCTCCAGGGCACCCGGCCTCCGAGCCGCGAAGGGGGCAGCCGCAGCAGGCACTCAGGCCTGTACCGGCCCCGTCAGCATGACGATGTCGTCGGCCGCCACATCGTGCAGCCGGATGGCGAGGTCCTCCAGAGCCCGGCTCACGGCGAGCTCGTCGCCGATCTCCGGCACAGGCCTGTCGATCGGGTTGCGCCGGGCCGTCCCCCTGCCCGTCACGGTCGACGTGTCCCGTGTGGTGAGCACGGCGCGCGCATGTGTGCTGTCGCCCTCCTCGGAGATGTAGATCTGCACGGTCCACTGCTTGGCTTCCATGGTGATCACTTCCGTACCGGAGCCGCTCCTTGCTCCCACCCTGCGCGCCGACGGACGGCCGCACCAGTGCCGAACGGCCCTCCCGCGGCACTCACGGCGCCAAGGAGAAGTAGCTCTCCTCCTCCTGCGTGAAGTGCAGGCGCAGCACGGTGTTCAGGCCGTACAGACAGGAGCGGAGGTCGTCGAGCTGCTCGGGGGCCAGGCCACCGGCGACGTGGGCGAGGTGCAGATGGGTGGCGACGCGATGGGAGAGACGCTCGATCTCCGCGTGGGCACGGCTCATGGTGGCGGTGGCCTCGGGGCCGCCGAGAGCGGGAGCCAGGGCGGGGTAGAGCCGGTGTTCCTCGGCGTCCTCGTGCGGCAGCAGCCGCTCTGTGAGCAGCCGGTGTGCTTCCTCGACCGTCGCGAGGGCCTGGGGGCCCGGGGCGTCGGACAGCCGGTCGGCGGCGGCGCGCACGGCTTCGAGGACATCCTGAAGGTCGTCGTGTTCGGCGGCGAAGCGGTGGATCAGCGCCTCGGTGTCCGGCGTGAGGGCGGGACGCATGGCCCGGTCCACGCGCAGGGCGCGCAGCGCGTTGAGGATGACGGCGGCGTCGATGCCCTCCTGGAGCAGCGCACCGACGGCCGGCGGGAGCAGCCCGGCCGCCGCTGCGGCCATCGCGGCGAGGGACAGCAGCATGCCGCCGAGGGCGCTCTGCACAGCGATGCGCCGGGCGCGTACGGCGATGGTGACGGCGTCGGCCAGCCGGTCGACGCGGTCGGTGGTGAGGACGATGTCGGCCGCTTCGGAGGTGGCGGTGGAGCCCCGGGCGCCCATGGCGACGCCGACATCGGCGGCGGCGAGGGCGGGGGCGTCGTTCACGCCGTCGCCGACCATCACGGTGACCGCACGGTCCCGCTCGGCGCGCACAGCGGCGACCTTCTCCGCCGGCCCGAGCTCGGCGCGTACGTCGTCCAGGCCCAGGACGGCGGCGACCTCGCGGGCTGGTTCGGCGCGGTCCCCGGTGAGCATCAGCACCCGGTCGATGCCCGCCGAACGCAGGTGGCGCAGGGTACGTGGGGCGTCATGGCGCAAGGGGTCGCGCAGGAGGACGGCGCCGGCCGGCTTCCCGTCGACGGTGAGCCAGGCGACGGCCGCCCCGTCGAGGAGGGCACGGTTGTCGACCGCCCCGGCCCAGGCCGGACGGGCCTCGCCGGAGTCGGCGCGGCCGATGGCGACGCGGTGTCCGTCCACCGTTCCGGTGGCGCCCCGGCCGGGTTCCTCGGTGACGTCGGCGGGAATCGGCAGATCCAGCTTGCGTTCCCGTGCGGTGTCTGTGATCGCCCGGGCGAGCACGTGGGGCGAGTACTGGTCGACCGCTGCGGCCAGGCGGAGCACTTCCGAGGGTGTCCAGCCGGGTGCTGCGGTGACGTCGACGACGCGGGGACGGCCGCGGGTGAGGGTGCCGGTCTTGTCCAGCAGCAGGGTGCGGGACCGGCCGAGATTCTCCAGTGCGCCACCGTCCCTGACGACCACACCCAGGCGTGAGGCACGGGAGAGACCGGAGACGATGGCGACCGGCGCGGCGAGCAGCAGCGGGCACGGAGTGGCGACGACCAGGACCGCTACCGCCCGGACCGCGGAGCCACTGATCAGCCAGGCCAGTCCCGCGACGGCGACGGACAGCGGCAGGAACCAGGCCGCGTAGCGGTCGGCCAGCCGTACGACGGGCGCGCTCTCCGCGCCCGCCTGCCGGGTCAGCCGCACGATCCCGGCGTACGTGCTGTCCTGCTCGGTCGCGGTCGCTCGCAGTTCGAAGGCGCGCCCGGCGTTCACGACGCCGCTGCGCACTCCGGTGCCTCGGGGCCGTTCGGCCTGGAGGGGCTCGCCGGTGAGCACGGACTCGTCGAGGACGGCCGCCGAGCTCTCCACGGTGCCGTCCACGGGGACCACCTCGCCGGGGCCGACCACGAGCAGGTCGCCGACGGCGATCTCGGAAAGCGGCACGGAGCGCACCCCGTTCTCCGTGCGGCGACGAGCCGAGCGCGGGGCGTGTTCCAGCAGGGCACGCAGGTCGTGGGAGGCGCGCCGCCGGGCGGCTGCTTCCAGGGTGCGGCCGGTGGCGAGCATCAGCCCGATTAGGGCACCGGCCAGGTACTCGCCGACGGCCAGGGTGCCCGCGAGAGCCAGCACGGCGATCACGTCCACGCCGGCATGCCGGTGCCGCAGCGCCGACCACACCCACCCCACCGCGGGCACGACCGCGGACACGGTGCCAAGGCCCCACAGGAGATCGGCGAGTCCGCCGGCACCGACGAGCCATGCGATGCCGCCGGCGGTCACCGCCGCCGCGGTGACGACCAGAAGAGCAGGTTCCAGCGAGGCCGCCGATGCAAGGCGGCCGAGCCGGGCTCTGCGGATGAAGGAATTCATGGCTCACCTCGGTCCGTCCGAAGCGGTGACCGTCGCGTGGGTCCCCGACCATGACATCGCGGCTGACGGTGCCGGCGGCAGGGCAGATGCCTCGGAAGCCGGATGCTGCACCTCCTCACAGTTTGCGCAGCCAGTTCCCGGTGATCCCCTGCGGGGCCGGCTCGTCCGGCTGGCGCCAGGAGTCGTCGAAGCGGTGGGTGAGGTGGTCGACGACCGCGACCACGCCGTCCGTCTGGCGGCACATCTCCACCGCCATGGCGCACTCGCTGCGCCGCTCCAACTGCCCGGTGAGCGTGACCACGCCCTCGTGTACGTCCACATCGACGGAGTAGGGGGTCAGCCACAGCGCCCGGACCAGGACATCGCTGCGGATGCTCGAACGGATCTCCGCGTCGGGGCGCAGGAACACCTGGAGGAGATCGCGGCGGGTGACGATGCCGACGAGCCGCTCCTCGTCGTCGACGACCGGGAGTCGTTCGACGCGGCGGCGTGCCATGACGCGGGCCGCCTCGGCGACGGTCGCGTCGCTGTGGACCGTGATGGCCGGGCTGGACATGAGCTGTCCGGCCGTACGCGCCCGTGCTTTGGTACGGCGAGCGCGCGATCCCGGCGTCCACCCGAGCCGGTGGAACCGATGATGCGGCTCGGGTGGGCCGGGAGCGTCGGCCTGCCTCGTCATCAGATCCGTCTCGGAGATCACGCCGAGGACCTTCTCGTCGTCGTCCACCACCGGCAGGCCGCTGATCCGGTGCTCGGCGAGCAGCCGGGCCACCTCCTTGAACGGCGTGCCGTACTCGGCGCGGACGACGTCGGACGTCATCAGGGCACCGACCTTGCCGTGTTTCATGGTGTCCCGCCTTCCTTCCGTGCTGCGCGCGTTCATCGGAGCCGGCGCAGATAGGGATCGTGTGTACGGCGTGGCAGCAGCCGGATCCGGGCGTCGAGGGCGGTGACGCGCTCGGGCAGGGCGAGCAGCGGATTGAAATCCGCCTCCGCCAACTGCGGCAGGTCACCGGCCATCTGCGACAGCCGCAACAGAAACTGCTCCAGCCCCGCCAGATCGACCGGGCCGGTGCCGTCACCCCCGAGAAGGAGCGGCGCGCAGCGCGGCGCGGTGATCAGATCGTGCACGTCCTGGTCGGTGAGCGGGGCCAGCCGGGCCGCATGGTCGGCCAGAACCTCGGTCGCCGTACCGCCCAGCCCGAACAGGATCAGCGGCCCGAACACCTCGTCCTGGACCACACCCGCGAACAACTCGATGCCGCGCGGGGCGAGCGGCTGGACCACGGCCCCCGTCATGAGGTGACCGAAGCGGACATCGAAGTCCCGGAAGGCCGCGCGCACCTGTGCGTCGCCGCGCAGGTCCAGGTGGATCGCGCGCCGGGCGGTCTTGTGCACGAGCCCCGGCCAGTGGGCCTTGAGCACCACACGCCCGTCCGGCCCCTTGAGCCGGTCGGCGGCCCACACCGCCTCGTCCTCCGTCTCCACCCAGGCCCACGGCGACTGGGGGATGCCGTAGCAGTCGAGAAGCTCGGCGCAGGTCCGCGGGTCGAGCCACGCCCCATCGGGATGCCTCGTGAGGAACCGGTCGGCCACGGCCCGGCCGCGCGCGGTGTCGATGCCCTCCGGAGCCGGGACGGTGCCGGGCGGGCGGGCCAGCCAACGGGCACGCTCGGCGGCATGGGCGAGTGCCCGCGCCGCAGCCTGCGGGTCCGCGTACGCCGGCACCCGGCCGGTGTCCGAGGACAGCAGCCGCACCGGGACGTCCTGGTCCAGGAGGACGGCGGCGATGGTGCGGGAGCGGCGTTCCGGGGCGTGGGTCAGAGCCTTGACCAGGACGTCGCCGGTCGCGGCCGCGACGGCGGTGGGCACGAGTGCGACGAGTACCGCGTCGATGCCGTCATGGGCGGCGAGCCGGTCCAGACAGGCACGCAGATGCTCCTCGGAGACCGCCGCCGTCGCGTCGACGGGGTTGGCGGTGCTCGCGCCCCGCGGCAGCACGGCCAGCAGATCCTCGACCACGCCCGGCGGCAGCGCGGGCAGGTCCAGCCCGGCCTCCGCGCAGGCGTCCGCGGCCAGCACGCCGGCGCCACCCGCGTTGGTCACCACGACGACCCGGCTTGCTGCGGGCAGCGGCTGGGAGTGCAACAGCGCTGCCGTCTCCAGCAGTTCGGGGATCGTGCGGGTGGCGGTGATCCCGGCCTGGGCGAAGAGCGCACGCCGGGTCATGGTCGTCGTGGCGGCAGCGGCGGTGTGCGAGGCGGCGGCACGACGGCCCGCCTCGGTGCGGCCCGCGTCGACGGTCAGGATGGGCATGCGGCGGGTGACACGGCGCGCGGTACGGGAGAAGGCGCGCGGATTGCCGAAGGACTCCAGGTGCAGCAGCGCCAGGTCGGTGCGCCCGTCGGACTCCCACCACTGGAGCATGTCGTTACCGCTGACGTCGTACTTGTCGCCGAGCGAGACGAAGCTGGACACGCCGATGCCGAGCCGCTCCAGACCGCCGAGCAGTGCGATGCCGACCCCGCCGGACTGCACGGCGACGCCGGCACTGCCCGGCGCGGGGTGGGCGGCGGCGAAGGTGGCGTCGAGGCGGATCCGGTCCTCGGTGTTGGCCATGCCCAGGCAGTTGGGGCCGACGAGGCGCATGTCGTGATCACGGCAGGCTGCCAGCAGTGCCCTGGACTGCCCGGCGTCGAGCCCGGCGGAGACGACCAGCAGGGCACGGACACCGAACTGCCCGCATTCCTGCGCGACGTGTGCGACACCGTCGGCCGGTACGGCGATCACGGCCAGGTCGGGGACCCGGGGCAGGGCATGCACGGCCGGGTAGGCGCGGATGCCCAGGATCGACTGCGCCGCCGGGTTGACGGCGTACAGATGGCCCGTGAACCGGCCCGTGGCCACGTTGTGCAGCAGGGCCCGGCCCACCGAGCCGGGCCTGCGTCCGGCGCCGACGACGGCGACGCACCGGGGCCGCAGCAGCGGCGTCAGACTGGCCACATCCGCGGCCTGCCCGCGGTGCTCGACGCTCGCGCGGTAGTCCTCCGTGTCATGCAGCGGGATCACGCAGCGCACCTCCGGCCCCTCGAAGTGCCGTTCGGCGCGCAGTCCCAGGTCGGCGAAGACCTTGAGCACCGCGTGATTCTCGGCGAGCGCGTCCGCGGTGAACGTCGTGATGCCCTGTGCGCGGGCCGCGGAGATCAGGTGCTCCAGCAGCAGGGTCCCCACTCCACGGTGATGGCGGCCGTCGCTGACGGCGAGCGCGATCTCGGCGCTGCCGGGCGTCTTCGTGTCGTCGCTCTCGTACTCGGCGATGCCGATGATCCGGCCGCCGTGCTCGGCGACGAGCGTCCGGTGGCCGGAGCCGGCCGGCCGGGCGACCCGGGCGGCTGCCTGCTCGGCGGAGCGCCGGCTCACGGAGAAGAAGCGCAGCCGCAGGTTCGCGTCCGACATCTCCGTGTAGAACCGCAGGACGGCCTCTTGGTCGTCCGGTCCCGCAGGCCGTACGCACACCGTCGTGCCGTCGGTGAGGAGGGCGTGCACCCGTTCGCCGGATGCCGGGATGGCGGTCATCGTGTGCCTCTCGTCGGCAGATCTGCACTCTCAGCCTCGTCCTCGCGGAGCGGTGGGCCGATGGGCCGATCGGGCACGGCGGTAGGCCCGACGGTCCCGGGCCGGCCTTCACGGCAGTGGCTCGCCGAGCTCCGTCTCCACGGCGTCCGCCATCGCCCGCAGGACGTCGAGCGTGCGCCGCGCCTCGGCTTCGTCGACCTCGGTGATCGCGAAACCGACGTGCACGATGACGTACGCTCCGACACCCGCACCGGGGGTGTAGTCGAGGCAGACCTCGCGCCGCACACCCCCGAAGTCGACGGTGGCCATGCGCAGCCCGGCGTCGTCACGGATCTCCAGGACCTGGCCCGGAATGCCCAGGCACATGACCGCTCACCTCTCCTTCGCGACCCGGGCGGCGGCCACCGCGGCCTGCCCGTAACTGATGCCGCCGTCACCGACCGGGACCTCGCCTCCCACGAGGACCCGCAACCCCTGAGCGCGCAGCCGCCGACGCACCTCGACGAGCAGCCGGCCGTTGACGAAACAGCCCCCGCCCAGGCACACGGTGCGTGGCGCGCCCTCCTCGACGGCCCGTGCGACGAGGTCGGAGGTGGCGTGCGCGAGGGTGAGGTGGAACGCGGCCGCGAGCTCCGGCACCGGCTCCCCGCTCGCCCGCCGCTCCAGCAGGTCGGTCACCGTGGGCGTCGAGTCGTACACCCACAGACCGCCTCTCCGGACGATCTTGTGGGCAAGGGGTACGGAGTGCGTCGTCCCGGCGGCCGCCTCCAGGCGCACGGCCGCTTCACCCTCGTAGCCGACGGTATCCGCGAGCCCGAGCAGGGCGGCGGCGGTGTCGAACAGACGTCCCACACTCGAGGCACGGGGACAGTTCACGTGGCGCGTGACCATGGCGCGCACGGCCGAGACCTCGGCCGGGGCGAGGAGATCGGTGAAGCGCCCGACGAGCCCGGGGGAGGGGCGGGGCGTGCCCAGGGCTTCGGCGTCCAGCAGATGACCGAGGGCCGTGCGGGAAGGATGGCGTACCGCCGCGTCACCGCCGGGCAGGGGCGCGGTCGCGAACCTGCCCACCCGGCGGTAGCCGCTCAGATCGGCGACGAGGATCTCGCCGCCCCACAGGGTGCCGTCGTCCCCGAGTCCCAGGCCGTCGTAGGCGACGCCGAGGAACGGGCCCCGCACCCCGTGCTCCGCGGCGACCGCGGCCACGTGCGCGTGGTGGTGCTGGACAGCGATCCGGCGCAGGGGCCGGTCCAGCGCCCATTGCGTGGACAGATAGCCGGGATGGAGATCGTGCGCGAGGATCTCCGGTTCGATGCCTGTGAGCCGTCTCAGGTCGTCGTAGGAACGGCGGAAGGCGTCGTACGTCGCCACGTCGGACAGATCGCCGGTGTGCGCGCCCAGGTACGCCCGGCCGTCCCCGGCGAGCGTGAACGTGTGCTTGAGCTGGGCTCCGATTCCGGCCAGTGGCACCGTGACCGCGAGCGGCAAAGGCGCGGGTGCCAGGCCGCGTGCCCGGCGGACGGTGATCCGGGTGCGATCCGCGATCCGGACCACCGAGTCGTCGTAGCGGGCCCGGATCGGCCGGTCGTGGGTGAGGAATCCGTCCGCGACGCGAGCGAGATCGCGATGTGCCCTGTCGTCCGCGATGGCGATCGGTTCGTCGCTGAGGTTGCCGCTGGTGACCACCAACGGCCGGGCCGCTACGTCCAGCAGGAGATGGTGCAGGCCGGTCGTGGGCAGGAAGAGGCCGATCCGTGGGACTCCGGGAGCGACCTGTGGGGCGAGGGAGTGCCGTCGACGCCTCGCCAGCAGCGTCACGGGGCGGGCCGGTGAGGTGAGCACCGCCCGTTCCGTGGAGCCGACGCGCGCGAGGCGCGCCGCCGTTTCGATGTCCTTGACCATGACCGCGAACGGTTTGGCAGGACGGTGCTTGCGCAGCCGCAGCTCGGACACGGTGTCAGCGTTGTCCGCGTCGCACACCAGCTGGTAGCCGCCCAGTCCCTTCACAGCGACGATGCCGCCGTCGGCGATCGTTTTCGCCGCCGCCCGCAGCGCGTCCTCGCCCCGCAGGCCGGCCCAGGCCAGTCGGGGGCCGCAGACGGGACAGGCGACGGGCTCGGCGTGGAAGCGGCGGTTTCCCGGGTCGGCGTACTCGGACGCACATGCCGGACAGAGGGGGAAGAGACGCATGGTGGTGCGCGCACGGTCGTAGGGGAGGCCCTCGATGATCGTGACCCGCGGTCCGCAGTCGGTGCAGTTGATGAACGGGTAGCGGTGGCGCCGGTCGGCGGGGTCGTACAGCTCCCGCAGGCAGGCGTCGCAGACGGCCGCGTCGGGCGGGACGTCGCGGGCCGCCGCCCGCGCGTGTCCCGGGGAGCTGCGCCGGACGTGGAAGCCCCGGCGGGGGACGGAGTGCGCGGTGGACAAGCCGACCAGCCGTACGTGTGCCAGGGGCGGCGCCCCGGTGCGGATGCGGGCGGCGAACTCGTCTATGGCCCGGAGGTCACCCGCGACCTCGCCCTCGACGTGACCGTCCGCGTTCGCCACCCAGCCATCGAGCCCCAGGCTGACGGCGGTGCGGTACACGAAGGGCCGGAAGCCGACACCCTGCACTGTCCCGAGAACCAGGAAGCGCCGGACGCTCATGACGGACCCCTCGCCCTGGCGACGCGATGGTTGACGATCTCGTCCTCGACTGAGGCCACGAGCGGCTCCACGACGCCCGCGACGGCAGGTGACAGGCCGACGCCCACGGAAGTGTCGGCTCCCTCGATCGCGTACACGACGAGGTGCCCGGGCAACCGGCCCAGCACTCTGGCGAGCTCGACGGCCTCACCGAGTCCGAGTCCGTGCGAGCTGGTGGTAGGCGGCCGGGCGAGACGCTCGGCGCCGAGATCGATCCGGTGGACCAGGCCTGGATGCCCGGGCTCTGCGTGTGCCGCGTCCACGACCACGGCCAGACCGGCGCCTTCCCACAGCCCGATCAGGCGGGCAGGATCACCGTCGCAGGTCGCGACCACGGTGCCGGGTGGGAGCGCACGGCTCTCGGCCCGCTCGAGCAGCCGCGCGGCGACGGCGCAGCCCACGCCGTCGTCCCGCCGGAACTCGTTTCCGACGCCGATGACAGCGATCCGCGTATGCGTCCCCATGAGTCCACGCTGCGCCCGTCCTGGTCCCCGTGCCCAGGGCCGAACGGCCCTCATCAGCGGTTCGGACCGCCCGCGTGCAGGGCAGGGCGGGCCGTACGCGCCGGCCGGCGTTCGACGCGGCCCTGACGGCCCTGCACGGCGAAGGCACCGCGCGCCAGTCGTGACCGCGAAGCCAGGAGCCACGGGAAGGCCGATCCGTGTCGTCTCGGCCAGGCCGGAGGCCTTGCCGCCGAGCAGGGTGGCCATGTCCCGGTTCCTCCGGCCCGTGAACGGCTCCGCTTCGACCACGACATGACTGACTCGGTCAGGGAGCGCGGGTGTCGGCGGGGCGGTGGACGTCGTGACCGAGCTGGGTCCAGGCGCTGGTGCCGCGGGTGAGGGTGGCGGCTGCGACGCCGGCCTCCGCCGGTCGCCGGCAGGCTGACGGGTCGGCGGACTCAGTCGGCGGTTCGGCCCCACTGGGGTCCGAGCTTCCGCCATTCCGCGTCCCACGCGCGGCTGCGGCGGCGGTCCAGGGCCATGCGCGCGCCGTGGACACCTGCGGCGGCCGCGACGGTGACGGCGCCGAAGGAGGCGGCACCCATGAAGGCCGCCTCGACGTTCGCGTCGCCCGGAGTCTGCGGCTCTTCGGTGAGCCGGTCCTTCTGATCCAGCCACACCACGACCCGTTCACCGGCCTTCCGGCCGGCCTCCACCTGCGCCCTGCCCGTGCGCGAGGTGCCGTCCGCAGCAGTCCACCGCACCGGCGCGATCACGCGATCGATCGTGACCTCACCGCTGACAGTGCTCCGGGACGAGTCGCCGAGCAGCGTCGCGGTGGTGGGGTGCCGTTCCGCACGCCGTTGCGCGAGCCGGTCCACCGTGGCCTGCGCGCCGAGCACACCCGCGACAGGACCGGCCACGATGACGACGAACCAGGCAACCAGCAGGATCCAGGCTTCCCATACGTCTTCACGGCGGCGCAGCGGGTTGCGGCGCCAGTGCCACAGGGGCGAGCGCCGGACGGTCGCGCTCGAGCTCATCGTGCTTCGCCTCCGGCTTCCGCTGCCGCTGTCCCGCCTCAGCCGGGAAGCCCGGCTTCAGGCGGGCCGTCGACACGGCAGGTCAGATCCGATTCCACCGACACGACCCCGTCGACCCCGCGGCACAGCCGCTCGATGACCGGGACGAGCCGACCGGACTCCACCCGGCCCTTCAGCCTCACCCGGCCCTGCCGCACGTCCACGGCCACGTCGGTCGGGGCGAGACCGAGAGTCCGGGTCAGGACGTCAAGGGTGATCTCGTCGCGCAGCGCCTCGTCCCGGCGCAGGAAGACCCGGAGAAGATCACCACGGCTGACGATGCCGATCAGCGCGCCGGCCTCATCGGTCACGGGAAGCCGTTTGACGCCTTCGCCGTCCATCAGGCGTGCCGCCTCGACGACCGTCCACTCCGGGCGCGCGCAGACCGCGGGAACCGTCATCAGCTCCCCCGCCGTGCTGCCCTCGCCCACGGGGTGTGCCCCGTTCGAGCGGCCCTTCGACGGCGGCAGTCCGCTGGGATCCGGCCGGGCCGCGACGGTGCGGAGCAGGTCGGCTTCCGACACCACTCCCACCGGCTGGTCGAGTTCGTCGACCACGGGCAGGGCCGTCACGCCGTGGTCGGCCAGCAGTCCGACGACCTCCTTGAACGGCGTGTCGGGTCGTACCCGTACGACGTCACGAGTCATGAGGTCTCCGATCGTGCGGTGCTGCATGACGCGCCTCCCTTCGGTCTGCGAGCGACCGCTGTGGGCGTCGGCCCGGCGGTCGCACATGGCCACTCACCTTCAGCCTGCTCCCCGGACGAGGTGCAGGGCTTGGGCCTTCGCGCAGAGCGAGGGGGGCTGCACGTCCCTGAACTGAGGGACCTTCGGCTCATCCGGGGCCCGTCGCCCGCATGCCGCCGGACAGGGCCAGGTCGACGTCGACGACGCCTTCGACGGAGCGCACCATGCGAGCGAGGATCGGCACCAAGGAAGTGTTTCCGACCCGGCCGGTCAGGGTGACGACGCCGTCGGTGACGTGTACTCGTACGGGCTCCCCAGGCGTGGGGAAGAGGGGTACGAGGATCTCCCGGCGGATCTCCTCGGCGATCTCGTCGTCGGTCCGCAGGAAGACCTTGAGCAGGTCGGCGCGGCTGACCACGCCTTCGAGGAGGCCCTGGTCGTTGACGACGGGCAGTCGTTTGACCTTGCGCTGGGCCATGACGCGGGCGGCCTGTGCGAGGGTGGCGTCCGGGTGGACGGTGACGGCCGGGGTGCTCATCAGGTCCGCGGCGGTCATGCCTCCCGCCTTGGACAGGTCGGACAGACGGTTCATCTGGGTGAGCCGGTCGGGGTCGCTGTCGCGGAACTCCTCCTTGAGCAGCAGATCGGCTTCGGACACGACGCCGATCACCCGGCCCTCGCCCTCCAGTACGGGCAGGGCGCTGACCTTCCACTCCTGCATGAGCGTGACGATGTCCTTGAACGGGGCGTCACGGCCCACCGCCACGACGGTGTGAGTCATGACGTCGCTGACGAGGTGCGGACTGATGCGCATGATGTCCTCCTCCGGGCGTCAGGCACGGTCGATGCGACGCCTCCCGTGCCTCCCAGCCTCGCCGCCCTCCCCCTGTGCGGGTAAGGGCCGATCGGCCCTGATGACGGTCCGGGCCGGCCAGGTGCCCAGGTGCACCCCCGGCGTCCCGCGACTCGCACCTGCTCGTTCCGCGGGACGCCGCGCCGGGCAACACTGGTCATGCGGAGTCTCGTCCGGAGCACCCGACCTCCCGTCCGTGAAAGGGGCAGCCGTATGACGGCCCGAACCTGGGAGTACGAGGGGTACGACCCCGCGGACGAGCGGCTGAGGGAGGCGCTCTGCACGCTGGGCAACGGGCGCTTCGCCACGCGCGGCGCCCTGCCGGAGTGTGCCGCCGACGACGTGCACTATCCGGGCACCTACGCGGCCGGCTGCTACAACCGGATCACCTCCCTCGTCGCGGGACGCCGGGTCGAGAACGAGGACATGGTCAACCTCCCGAACTGGCTGCCGCTGCGCTTCCGGCGCCCGGGCGGTGCGTGGCTCACACCGGACACCCCGCCGGTGCTCGCCCACCGGCAGTCCGTGGACCTGGACGCGGGTCTCCTCGAACGCGTGACCACATACCGCTTGGACACCGGACAAGTCCTGTCCGTACGCCAGGTGCGGCTCGTCCACATGGCCGATCCCTGCCTGGCGGCCCTGCGGACCGAGTTCACCCTGGCGGGGGACCCGGCGGAGCTGGAGGTGGATGCGGCGCTGGACGGGGGAGTGACCAACAGCGGAGTGCAGCGCTACAGCGGCCTGGAAGGCCGCCACCTGACCCATGTGCACACCGGCACCGCCGCGCCCGGCACGGTGTGGCTGCGCTGCCGGACCCGCACGTCGGACATCCGGATCGCCATGGCGGCCCGGCTGACGGCCCCGGAGCCGGTCTCGGAGGCGCACGAACCCCCACGCGCCGTCCAGCGTGTGACGCTCTCCCTGGCCCCCGGCCGTACCGTCACCGTCGACAAGACCATCGCTCTGCACACCTCTCACGATCCGGCGATCAGCGACCCGCTGCAGGCAGCCGTTGACCGGGTGAGCGGGGCCCCGGGCTTCGACGGCCTGCTGGCACCGCACCGAACCGCATGGGAGCAGCTGTGGCGCCGGGCCGGGATCGACGTCCCCGGAGAGGCGGGTGCCATCCTGCGCCTGCACCTCTTCCACGTCCTCCAGACCCTGTCCCCGCACACGGCCGAACTGGACGTGGGTGTGCCGGCCCGCGGGCTGCACGGCGAGGCCTACCGCGGGCACGTCTTCTGGGACGAGCTGTTCGTCCTGCCGTACCTGAACCTGCACTTCCCAGAGGTGTCCCGGGCCCTGCTCCACTACCGCCACCGGCGCCTGGACCGGGCCCGCGCCGCCGCCCGGGCCGCCGGACGCCGGGGCGCGCTGTACCCGTGGCAAAGCGGCAGCGACGGACGCGAGGAGACCCAGCGGCTGCACCTCAATCCCCGTTCGGGCCGCTGGCTTCCCGACCACACCCACCTCCAGCACCACGTCGGTTCGGCGATCGCACACAACGTGTGGCAGTACTGCGAGGCCAGTGGGGACGCGGAGTTCCTGCACACCAAGGGTGCCGAGATGCTGGTGCAGATCGCGCGCTTCTGGGCGGACTCGGCCACCTGGGACGAGCACCTGGGGCGGCACCGCCTCCGGGGCGTGGTCGGCCCCGACGAGTACCACGACGCCTACCCGGGTGCCGAGCGGCCGGGCCTGGACGACAACGCGTACACCAACGTCTCGGCGGCCTGGGTACTCGCCCGGACCCTGGAGGTGCTGCGCGATCTCCCGGCCCCCCGCCGCCGTGAACTCGCGGAGCGCGCTGAGCTGGGCGCCGCGGAGCTGGAGCGGTGGGAGGAGGTCTCCCGCACCCTCCACGTCCCCTTCCACGACGGGGTCATCAGCCAGTTCGAGGGGTACGGCGACCTCGCCGAACTCGACTGGCACGACTACCGGAAGCGGTACGACGACATCCGGCGCCTGGACCGGATCCTGGAGGCGGAGGGCGACAGCGTCAACCGCTACAAGGCCTCCAAGCAGGCGGACGTGCTGATGCTCGGCTACCTCTTCTCGCCCGGCGAACTCCAGGACCTCTTCGGTCGCCTGGGCCACCGCCTGGACGAGGAGGGCTGGGCGCGGACCGTCGACTACTACCTGGCGCGCACCAGCCACGGCTCCACCCTCAGCGGTCTCGTCCACGGCTGGATCCTCGCGCGCGCCCGGCGCGGCGAGGCCTGGTCGTTCTGCCAGGAGGCCCTCAGGGGCGACGTGGCCGACCTCCAGGGCGGAACCACCGGCGAGGGCATCCACCTCGGCGCGATGGCAGGCACCCTCGACCTGGTTCAACGCGGGCTGACCGGCCTGGAGACGCGTCAAGGGGCGCTGTGGCTGGATCCGGTGCCGCTGCCGGAGCTGTCGTCGTACGGCTTCTCCCTGCAGTACCAGGGGCACTGGGGTGTGCGGGTCCGGCTGGAGAGCGGCCGGCTGGAGATCGCCGTCCCGTCCTCCGGCGGCCAGCCGATCGTCGTGCGGCTCCCCGACCGGACCGTCTGCGTCGGCCCCGGGGAGACGAGCCGGCTGCTGCTGGCCGACGGGCATGCGTGAGGCACGCGTTCCCGCGTGACGGGCCGCGGAAGGGGACGCACAGCCTTGCCCCGGGGGACACCCGGACCAAGCGAAGGGCGCCGCTCTGGCCGAAGATGGAACCGAGGGGCATCTCCGATGCGCTCCGTGCCCGCCCCGGCGATCCGCCACGACGAAACGATGGGCCGGAGACCGAGGAGGAACGGCCATGAAAGGCTTCGTTTTCCACGGACCCGGGCAGTCCGCCTGGGAGGACGTCCCGGATCCGGCCGTCAAGGACCCCACCGACGCCATCGTCCGGGTCGACGCCGTCACCATCTGCGGAACGGACCTGCACATCCTCAAGGGCGACGTCCCGGAGGTGCCTTCCGGGACGGTGCTGGGCCATGAGGCGGTCGGCGAGATCGTCGAGGCCGGCAGCGACGTGCGCACCGTCCGGCCGGGCGACCGGGTCCTGGCCTCCTGCATCACCGCGTGCGGCCGCTGCCGCTTCTGCCGGGACGGCGCCTATGGCCAGTGCCGGGGCGGCGGAGGCTGGATCCTCGGCCATCTGATCGACGGCACGCAGGCGGAGTACGTCCGTGTGCCGCACGCCGACCTGTCCGTGCATCCGCTGCCGGGCGGGCTGGCGAGCAAGGACGCCGTGCTGTTCGCCGACATCTTCCCGACCGCCTACGAGGTGGGCGTGCTCAACGGAGGTGTGCGGCCCGGTGACACCGTCGCCGTCGTCGGCGCCGGCCCGATCGGGCTCGCCGCGATCCTCACCGCACGGCTGTACTCACCGGAGCGGATCATCGCCGTGGATCTCGCCGACTCCCGGCTCGAGGCCGCCAGGCGGTTCGGTGCCGACGCCGTCGCTCCCGTGCGCGACCAGCCGGAGCAGCTCGTCGACGATCTCACCGACGGTATGGGCGCCGACGTCGTCATCGAGGCGGTGGGCGTGCCGGAGAGCTTCGAGATGTGCACCCGCATGGTGCGGCCCGGCGGACGGGTGGCCAACGTCGGTGTCCACGGCAAGCCAGCGACCCTGCACCTCGAAGATCTGTGGATCAAGAACGTGACCATCACCACCGGCCTGGTCGACACGTCCTCGACGCCCACGCTGCTGAGGATGGCGGCCTCCGGCCGGGTGCCGACCGAGGCACTGGTCACCCACACCTTCGCCCTGGACCGGATGGAGGAGGCGTACGAGGTCTTCGCGCACGCCGCCGACACCGGCGCACTCAAAGTCGTACTGGGCGGACAGCCCCACGACGAACTGGCCGTCCCGGCCCCGTGACGGGAGGGCCGAACGGCCTCGATCCAGGACCTGCGGCCTCTGCATCGTGACCGCTGCCCGGCGCGAACCTGGAAGACGGATACCGATTCGGGAGGTGGACGGCATGACGCGCTCGATCCTGGTGGGCCTCGACGGCTCCGCCGAGAGCCGCGCGGCCGCGGAGTGGGCGGCCCGTGAGGCGACGTTGCGTGGGCTGTCCGTGCGGTTGGTGCACGTGTGGGAGCCCGTCCCGGAGCCGACGGCGCAGGCACCGATGCTCGGCACGGAGACCCTGAAGCACTGGAGCGAGCGGATCCCGCGCGATGCCGCCGAGGGGCTGCGGGCGCGACACCCGGGCGTGGAGGTGACAGCGGTCCAGCTGACCGGTGTACCGGCCCGTGAACTGGTGGACGCCGCCAGGGACGCCGAGCTGGTGGTCCTGGGCTCCCGGGGACTGAGCGGGATCGCAGGATTCTTGGTCGGTTCCGTGGGCCAGGCCGTCATCGCGCGTACCGAGGTACCGGTGGTCGTGGTGCGGTCCGGAGAGCAGGCGGCGGACGAGCACGCCATGGACCCGGCGGGCATACCGTCCGCGGCGACGCGGTTCCGTCCGGTGCTGCTCGGGCTCGACACCCGCAGCCCCGACGACACGGTCATCGCGTTCGCGTTCGAGGAGGCTGCCCGCCGTGGCACCTCCCTGCGCGTCCTGCACGCCTGGACCCCTCCGCCCTACAACATCTACGGCCTGTCCGACCACGTGAGCGTGTACGACGAACTCGCCGGGGAGAACGCGGCCGAACTCACCGAGGCACTGCGCCCCTGGCGGGACAAGCACCCGGCCGTCGAATTGATCGAGGCCTCTCGCGCCGGCAGCGCGGCGGACCAGATCGTGAGTTCCTCCCGCTATGCGTCGCTCGTCGTCGTGGGCCGGCGGATACGGCGCAGCCGGTTCGGTGCGCACATCGGCCCCGTCACCCATGCCGTACTGCACCACGCCGTCGCTCCCGTGGCCGTGGTGGCGCACGCCTGACGCGCCCGTCCGGCGGCCCCCCGGACGCGGCGCTGTGGGCCGGAGCGGGGCCCGTGGCCGGCGAACGCCTCCACGATCGGCCGGGCCACCCGCACCCGACGTCCCGAGGAAATGAGGACCGATGGACCAGCCGCTGGTTGTCGGCGTGGACGGTTCCGAGGCGAGCATGCGCGCCGTGGACTGGGCGGCCGACGAGGCCGCGCTGCGCGGGGTCCCGTTGCACGTGGTGCACGCCTCGCTGTGGGAGCGCTACGAGCAGGCGGTCTTCCCCGCCGGCCGGCAGCCTGCGTCGGAACGGCTGCTCGCCGACGTCCTCGCGGTGACCGCGGCCAAGCGGGCACGGGCGCGCGTTCCCGGCCTGGAGGTCACCACCGAGGTCGTGCCCGAGGGGCCCGTTCCCGTACTCCGCCGGGCGGCGGGCAGGGCCACGGCGCTCGTCGTCGGCTCGCGTGGCCGCGGCAGCACGTCCGAGGCACTGCTCGGTTCGGTCGGCCTCGCCGTCGCCGGGCGGGCCGACGGCCCGGTGATCGTGGTGCGCGGCGATCACGACAACCGGCCCGGGCCCGGGCGGGGCCGCCCCGTCGTCGTCGGGGCCCCCGACAAGCCGGCGGATTCGGAGGCGGTGCGCTTCGCCGTAGGGGAAGCGGCCCGGCGCGGGGCGCCGGTCGAGGCCGTACGGGCCTGGCATCGCCCGGCGTACGAAGTCACCGACCGCTCCCGGTCCACCGGCGAAACCGCGCGGGTGCACCGGCAGCGGGCCGTCGAAGCGCTGGACACCGGTCTGCGCACGCCGTCCGAGGAACATCCTGACGTCGAGGTACGCCGGCGGATCGTCGAAGGGCAGGCCCGGGCCGTGCTGCTCGACGCCTCGGCCGGTGCCGCCCTGCTCGTGATCGGCGCCAGGCAGCCCCACGGACGCCTCGGCCTCCACATCGGCCGTGTCACGCACGCCGTGCTGCACCACGCGGCCTGCCCCGTCGCGGTCGTCCCCGAGCAGGCGTGAATTGCGGCCCGGGCCGGTCGGACCCCCGCCGGCCCCGGACAGCCCATGCGCCGGCGCCCTCGTCCGACGGATGCTTGAAGAAGGAGGTCCGGGGAGACCGCCATGACGCGCGATGTGCCGGACCGGCCCCCGGCTCCGCCGAGTCGGGAGCCCGCCGAGGCGGCCGAGGAGGAGGCATCAGGCGGCCCGGCGACCGGACGACACGCGCCCGCGGACGGACGAACAACTGCTGCACGACGTGGCCGACGACCGGCCGCGCGAACTGTGAGAGGAGGCGGACCATCATGCCGACGAACGTGCTCGTCGCCTACGGAACGACGAACGGATCGACCGAGGAGATCGCCGAGACGATAGCCAGGGTCCTGCGCAAGGAGGGGCTGACCGCCGAGGCCCTCCCGGCCGGTGTCCTGCCGAGCGTGGCGGAGTACGACGCCGTCGTGGTCGGTGGCGGCCTGTACGCCGGTCGCTGGCACAAGGACGCCCGCCGCTTCGTCCGCCGTCACCGCACGGCCCTGGCCGAGCGCCCGCTGTGGTTCTTCAGCAGTGGCCCGCTCGACCCCTCGGCCTCGGAGCGGGACATCCCGCCCGTGCCCTGGGTGAAGCGGGCCATGATCCGGCTCGACGTGAGGGAGCACGTCACCTTCGGCGGCTGCCTGCGGGAGGGCGCGAAGGGCTGGGTCGCCCGCATGATCCTCCGCAACGGCAAGGGCGGTGACTTCCGCGACTTCGAGCAGATCGAGGCATGGGCGACGAGGATCGGAAACGAGCTGGCTCCCGTGTGACGCGGTCAGCGCTTGTGACCGGCCAGTTCGCCCGAGCCGGTCGGTTCGTCCGAGCCGGTCGGTTCGTGTGACGCCGTCACCGGGCCACACTGTCGGACAGGGTCCGCGGCGGGCGCCCCGGACACGCCCGCCGGCATGCCGGGGAGCACCTCGAAGACCCCGGCCAGACCGGAGAGCCGCAGGAGGCGCGGGAGGAAGGTGCCGCCGATGACCAGTCGCAGCCGGCCGCGCCGCGCCCGCACGCGGTTCCGCGCCCGGCACAGGACTCCGAGCCCCGCGCAGTCGATGAACGACACCGGACGCAGATCGAGCACCAGGTCGGGACAGGGATCGGCGGTCGCCCTGTCGAGGTCGGCCCGCAGGGCAGGTGCCGTGAGCAGGTCGAGTTCGCCGTGCAGCGTCACGACGCGCGTCGTGTGCTTCCGAGGCGGTGGTGCGGACATGCCGCGGTCGTCATGCATGGTCCGAGCAAAGCCTGGCGGGCGGGGGCACGGTAGGGCCGATCGGCCCCGGCAGACGGGGGCCGGAAGGACTCGCGGGGTGCGCGGTCCCGGCCGTACGCCTCTCAGCGCCCCGTCGGAGGGTGCCCGGGGCCGACCGGCCCGAGCGCTTCCGGCCGATCCGCGCGAAGCTGGAACTGGTGTGCACACCCGCACATCGCCCGCCCGGTGACGTGCCGGGCGAGGAGCCGCACGAGGACAGCCGTCCCCGGCCCGGGCGGCCCGACGACCGAGAGAGGTGACGCGTCATGACCGAACGTGCCTCGTCGCACGCCGCGGAAGGCAGCCCGAAGGGCGACCTCGGGCGGCGGATCACCCAGCGGCGTACCGAACTCGGCCTGAGCCGGCAGGAGACGGCCGCACGGGCGGGTATGTCACCGGCCTACCTGCAGTACCTGGAGGAGCGACCGCCGGCCGACCCGGGCGCGGGCACCCTCCTCCGGCTGGCCGGTGCACTGAAGACCACGGTGTGGCACCTGACCGGTGGGGACACCGAACTGCCACCCGGCCTCGGCCGGGCCGCCCGCACACCCCGGTTCCGGGAACTCACCGAAGCGGAGTGCCGTTCCCTGCTCTCCACACACGGGGTGGGACGCCTCGCCGTGCCCGCGGACTCCGGGCCGGTCGTCGTACCGGTCAACTACAGCGTCGTCGACGGCGGGATCGTCTTCCGCACGGAGCCCGGAACGGCCCCCGCACAGGCGGACGGCCAACGGGTCGCCTTCGAGGCCGACCGCATCGACGAGGCGTTCAGCGAGGGCTGGAGCGTACTGGTGCGAGGGCCCGCGACGGCCGTGACGGATCCGGACGAGGTCGCCCGTCTCGCGGAGCAGGCGTACAGCACACCCTGGGCGGGAGGCCGGCGCGACCTGTGGCTGCGTATCGAACCCGTCGCCGTCACCGGGCGACGGATCAGCGTGGTCTGAACGCGTGCGCGCCCCGGCCGCTCACAGCCCGCTGCCGCTGCCGTAGGGGGCGTACAGGTCGAGCAGCCGGACCCGCGTCGCGTGCAGCCGGTGGGCGACCACCCGGCCGACCCAGTCCGCGATCGCACGGCCGAACTCGGGGTCCCGGAGGCACATCGTCCGTACGGCATCCGCGTCGAACTCGTGAGCACGAACCGGACTCACTGCTTCCGCGCCCAGATGCCACACGTACGGCGCGAAGTGCCAGGACCAGCCGACCAGCTCGCCGTGCCCCAGGGACTCGACCACGGCCGCGCGCCGGCCCGGGATGTGCAGGTCGAGCGCGACCGTCCCGGTGCGCACGATCCAGAACCGGTCGGCGCGCATCCCTTCGTCGAAGATGCGTGTGCCCGTGTCGAAGGACACCTCGCGGGCCACCTGCATCAGCCGCTCGCGGTGCCCGGCCGTGAGGCCCGCGGCCAGGTTGGTGGTGGAGGTCATCGCTCGGCTCCCTTCAAGCCCGTGGTCTGCCGACTTCAGCCTGTGCCCGGCGCCGGCGGCGCACCACGGGCCGAACGGCCCCGGACGGGGGCCCAACCGCCCCTCGCGTCCGGCTGTACCCGATGTGACGGTGAGAGCGGATCGGCACCATGCCGTGAACGAGGCGGTGGGAACGATGACGACGGGACTTCCCCTGGTGGTGGGTGTCGACGGATCCGACGGATGTCTGCCGGCGGTCGATTGGGCGGTGGACGAGGCGGCCCGCCACGGGCTTCCTCTGCGGCTGGTCCACGGCTCCCTGTGGGAACGGTACGAGGGCCGCACCCCCTCGGTCGGCCTGGACCGCCCCGCCGGGCAGGTGAGGGCCGACCACATCGTCGCGTCCGCCGCGGAACGCGCCGTGCGGCGCGACCCCGACGTGAAGGTCTCCACCGACGTCCTCCTCGCCGATGCGACGGACGCCCTGCTGCGTGCGGGCGACCACGCCACCGCGCTGATCACCGGCTCGCGGGGCCGCGGCGAACTGAAGGGGCTGCTGCTCGGTTCCGTCGGTCTGACCGTCGCGGCGCGCGCCCACTGCCCGGTCGTGGTGGTCCGCGGTGACAAGGCCGGCCTGGCGGGCACCCACCAGCGGATCCTCCTCGGCGCCGGCGGCCCGTCCACCAGTGGAGAGGCGGTGCGTTTCGCCTTCCGTGAGGCCGAGGCCCGAGACGGTGTCCTGGACGTGGTCCGGGCCTGGCGCCGCGCCGCGCACGCGCCCCCCGATGCGCCCGGCCGGAACCACGAGGAGCAGGCCGGCGCGGAGTTCGAGGAACTGCTCGCCGTAGCCATGTCCGAGCATCCCGGAGTCCGGGTGCACCACAGCGCGGTCGAGGGCCCGGCCCGCAAGGTGCTCGTGCACCGCTCGGCCGCCGCCGACCTGGTCGTCGTCGGGGCACGACGCCGGCAGGGGCACTTCGGGCTCCAGCTGGGCACGGTGGCCCACACGCTGCTGCACCACGCCGCGTGCCCGGTGGCCGTGGTGCCCCAAGGGGTCTCGCGGGAGCCGCTCGCGTGACGGCAGACCGGACGCGCCGCGTGGCTCTCACGGACCGGTGAGAACGCCCGTACGCACGCCCCTCAAGGGCGCCGCAGACACCCCTCGGGCAGATCGGCGCCGGTGCCGCACAGGTGCTCGATGGCCGCCGCGAAGGAACGGCAGTCGAAGAGCGCCGAGTGTTCCTGCCCGGCCGCCGGCCGGTCCAGGCCGAGCACCTGCCACAGGCGGCCGACGTTGACCGTCTCCGTCCGCGGCGCGAGGGAGTTCAGCCAGGGACGGATGTTGAGGAAGTGGGCGGGCAGGAAGCCGTTGCCGACCTCTTCGCCACGGGCGCGCGCCCAGCCGAGGTTCTCCCCGAGCACGATCATGTCGTTCCCGTAGGAGAGGACGGACTGCCCCCGGCAGAATCCGAGGAAATCGCCCAGCGCCTCGGCCGGGGGACGCCCTTCGCGGTCCACGCGCTCCTGGTCGATGCCGGTGAGCCCGGTGAAGTACGCCGACAGCCGCGGATTGGTCACGGGCCGCACCAGTGCCTCGAACTCCTCGGCGACGGAGAAGTCCTCGCGCAGCCGCAGGGCCCCGATCTGCACGATTTCGCGCAGTTGCCCCGGCGCCCCCCAGTCCTGTTCCAGCGCCCCCTGCCATGACGTGAACTCGAGGTCGAACACGACGAACGTACGCAATGCGTCTCCCTGGTGCGCCGGCTGCCGTCAGGCTACTCCCGGGCGACCGGCGACGTGCCGGGTACGGCGCCCGCGTACGCGTCCAGGACCAGCACGGCGACGTGCAGCGACGTGCGCTGCAGTCCCGATTCCAGATCGCAGCCGAGGAGCCGTCCGATGGTGTGGAGGCGCTGGTAGCAGGCCTGCCGGGACATGCCGGCCGGGTTCGCCGCGACCGACTTGTTCCCGGCTGCCGTCAGATGGGCGCGCAGCGCCGGCAGCAGGTCGCCGCCGTTGCGGTCGTCGTGTTCGATGAGACGGGTCAGCTGCCGTTCCGCGTACCGCTGGAGGCGGGTGTCCGCGCGCAGGACCCCGAGGAGTTCCGGCAGTTCGACGTCCGCGGGGACGTAGAACCACCGTTCCGGGGACGCCGGTGTGATGGCCTCGGCCGTCTGCTCGGCCTCCTGCCACGACCGGGCGGTCCCGACCTCACCTGCCGCATCGAGGGCCGCCCCCTGCGCAACGTCGTCGACAAGCGGCGAGGGTACGTGGTCGAGGATGCACCTCCGTCCGAACGGCGGGCGGGTCGAGCAGACGGCACAGCGTGATCAGGACGAGCGGGGCGAGAAAGCCCGGCGACCGGACCGCCGAGCCGCCAAGGAGAGCCTCTCGACCCGCTGTTCGAGCTGTGCCATCGTGTGCGCCGGGCGGAGGTGAGGCACGTGAACGGCGCGGACCCCGGACTGTTCGGTCCGGAATCGGTGACCTGGCAGCTCCACAGCGACCCCATGATGTGGATCGCGGGCGTCCGGGCGCTCCACCTCCAGGCCCTGCACCCCCGCGCCGTCCGCGGAGTCATACAGAACTCCGACTTCCGGCGCGACGCCTGGGGTCGGCTGATGCGTACCGCGGGCTTCGTCGGAACGACGACGTACGGCACCACCGAGGCGGCCGAGCGCGCCGGTGCCCGCGTCCGGAGGATCCACCGCACGCTGAGCGCGACCGACCCGGACACCGGTGAGCGCTACGGCCTCGACGAACCCGCCCTGCTGCTGTGGGTGCACTGCGCCGAGATCGACTCGTACCTGCACGTCGCGCGCCGGTCCGGGTTCCGGCTCACCGACGCCGAGGCCGACCGCTACATCGCCGAACACCGGCAGAGCGCACGCCTGGTGGGCCTCGACCCCGACGCCGTACCGGGCAACCGGGCCGAGATGGCCGCGTACTTCGGGAAGGTGCGCCCCGACCTGGCCGCGGGACCCGAGGCACGCGAGGTGGACGACTTCCTCCTCCGACCGCCGACGCACCCCCTCCTCGTACCGGCGCGCGAGGTGCTGTGGCGGCGAGTGGCGCACTTGGCGTACGACTCCCTGCCGCCGTACGCCCACGAGTTGTACGGCAGACCCGCCCCCGCGCCCGCCACCGTCACCCGCCGACTGCGCCTCACGGGCCTCCTGCTGCGCCGCGTTCCCGCACGTGTGCGCTGGCAACTCCCGCCCAAACACATTCTGCGGGCCATGGCGCGGCTCGGCCCCGACGCGCGTCCGGCACCGTGCACACTCGGACGGTAGGCCGCCATACTGGGTGGGCCGAGGGGCGGGCGGACAGCTACCGGGGGGAGCGTCGCGCGAGATGGGGGACAGCAGGCTCATCCAGGGCCGGTACCGGCTGCTCGATCTGATCGGGCGCGGTGGCATGGGCGAGGTGTGGCGGGCACAGGACGAGTCCCTGGGCCGGCACGTCGCCGTCAAGTGCCTCAAACCGCTCGGCCCGAACCACGACCACGCCTTCACCCGGGTGCTGCGGGAGCGGTTCCGCCGCGAGGCCCGGGTGGCCGCCGCGCTGCAGCACCGGGGCATCACCGTCGTGCACGACTTCGGAGAGTCCGACGGCGTCCTCCACCTCGTGATGGAGCTGCTGGACGGCCGCAACCTCAGCCAGCTCCTGGAGGACAACAGACAGCACCCGCTGCCGGTCGCGGACGTCGAGGACATCGCCGAGCAGGTCGCCGCCGCCCTCGCCTACTGCCACGAACAGGGCATCGTCCACCGGGACCTGAAGCCCGCCAACATCATGCGGCTCGGCGACGGCACCGTGAAGATCTGCGACTTCGGCATAGCCCGACTCGGCCACGACATCGGCTTCACCTCCCGGCTGACCGGCACCGGCATCGCCATGGGCACTCCGCACTACATGTCCCCGGAGCAGATCGGCGGCACCGAGGTCGACCGGCGCAGCGACCTGTACTCGTTCGGCTGCGTGCTGTACGAGATCGCCACCGGCGTACCGCCGTTCGACCTCGGCGACGCCTGGGCCATCCTCGTCGGCCACCGTGACACCCCGCCCCGCCCGCCGCGCGAGCACCGGCCCGACCTGCCGGAATACCTGGAGCAGGTCATCCTCGGCCTGCTCGCCAAGGAACCCGGGCAACGCCCCGGCGACGCCCGCGAGCTGGCCCGGCGGATCAGCGCCCACCGGGTCGCGCCGGCGTACGTGCCCGCCGCGGCGGCCCGCCCGGCACCCGGCGTGCCGGCCGGCGTGCCGGCCGGCGCGGCCCGGCTGCCGTCCTGGACGCACGGCATGACCACCGGCCGCAAGGCGACCGGCACGGCACTGCGCTCCGCACCGCCGGACCCCGCGGCGGGACTGTCCGGCGAGTGGATCGCACGGCCCGCCACCGGCCCCGTCGTCGCGGAACCCGCTCCCGCGCGGCGGCCCGCCCCGCCCACGGAGGTCCTGGCAGCCCTGGACGGCCGGCACAACGCGGGCCTGAGTCTCGGCCGGCTCGGCCGCTGGACGGAGGCGGGCGAGGTGCACCGGGCCGTCGCGGCCGAACGCGAGCACCTCCTCGGACCGGACCACCCCGACACCCTCGCCAGCCGCTACGAGGTCGCCTTCACCCTCAGCCGCACCGGCCGTGCCGCGGACGCCCTGCGCGAGTACAAGTACGTCACGGGGGCCAGGATCCGCACGCTCGGCGCCGATCACCCCGACACCCTCGCCGCCCGCCAGGAGATGGCGTACGTGCTCGGCCAGCTGGGCCGGCCCTTCGACGCCCACCGCGTCTACACGTCGGTGCTCACCGCCCGCGAGCACCTCATGGGCCCCGACCATCCCGACACCCTGCGCTGCCGCCACAACCTCGCCTTCAACCTCAGCCGTCTCGGCCGTCTGGAGGACTCGTACCGGACGGCCCGCGAGGTGGCCGCCGCCCGTGCCCGCGTGCTCGGCCCGGACCACCCCGACACGCTCGTCACCCGGTACGAAGTCGCCTACACCCTCGGGCAGCTGGGCCGCTGGCGGGAGGCCCTGGAGATCTACCGTGACGTCGCCGAGGCCCGTGGCCGCGCTCTCGGCCCCGACCACCCCGACACGCTCGCCGCCCGGCACGAGACCGGCATCAGCCTGGGCCGCCTCGGCCGTGGCGCGGAAGCCCTCGACCTCTACACCGGCCTGGTCGCGGACCGCACCCGCAGCCAGGGCGCCACCCACCCGGAGACGCTGCGAGCCCGCCACGGGCGCTGCGTCAACCTCGGCCGGCTCGGCCGCTGGGAGGAGGCCCTCGCCGAGTCCCGCGACGTGGCCGCGCTCCGCGAGCAGGTCCTGGGCCCGGACCACCCCGACACCCTGGTCAGCCGCCGTGAGGTCGCCGTCGGTCTCGGCTGGCTGGGCCGCTGGCCCGACGCGCTCACCGAGTACCGGCACGTGGCCGCCGCCCGCGAACGCGTCCTCGGCAGCGACCACCCCGACACCCTCGCCAGCCGCAACGACGAAGCCCACTGCCTGGAACAGCTCGGCCGCGACGCAGAGGCCATGGCCCTGTACCGGAGGGTCGCGGCCCTGCGGGAGCAGCGGGCCGCGGCCGGCCTCTGACCCGCCAGGACGGGCGGGCGCCGTCTGGCCGATCCGGATCACCCCGTGTTACCAAGAACCATGACCGCACCCGAGGGACCCCGCGCCAACCGGACGTACGACGCCGTCATCGTCGGCGGCGGCCACAACGGCCTGGTCGCCGCCGCCTACCTGGCCCGGGCCGGCCGCTCCGTGCTGGTCCTGGAGCGGCTCGACCACACGGGCGGCGCGGCGGTGTCCACCCGGCCCTTCGCCGGGGTCGACGCCCGGCTGTCCCGCTACTCGTACCTGGTCAGCCTGCTGCCCAAGAAGATCGTCCGGGACCTCGGACTGGACTTCCGGGTCCGCACCCGCACCGTCTCCTCCTACACACCCGTCGAACGCGACGGCCGTGCCACCGGACTCCTCGTCGGCGGCGGGGAACGGCGTACCCGCGAGGCGTTCGCCCGGCTCACCGGCTCCGACCGCGCGTACCGGTCCTGGCAGGAGTTCTACGGCAGGACCGGCCGCGCCGCCCAGCGGATCTTCCCCACCCTCACGGAGCCGCTGCCCGCGCGCGACGAGCTGCGCCGCCGCCTCGACGACGAGGACACCTGGCGGATGCTGTTCGAGGAGCCCATCGGTGCGGCCGTGGAGGAGCACTTCGACGACGACCTGGTGCGCGGCGTCGTCCTCACCGACGCCCTCATCGGCACCTTCGCCGACGCCCACGACCCCTCCCTGAAGCAGAATCGCTGCTTCCTCTACCACGTGATCGGCGGGGGCACCGGCGACTGGGACGTACCGGTCGGCGGCATGGGGGCGCTCACCGACGCCCTCGCGGACACGGCACGCGCGGCGGGCGCGGTCCTGGCCACCGGTCACGAGGCCGTGCGCGTCGCCACGGACGGCCGGACCGCCGAGGTCACCTATCGCACGGCGGGCGGCGAGGACACCGTCGCCGCCCGGCATGTCCTGGTGAACGCCTCACCCCAGGCCCTGGCGGACCTGACCGGCGACCCTGTCCCGGCGCCCGCCGAGGGCGCCCAGCTCAAGGTCAACATGCTGCTCGAGCGGTTGCCGCGGCTGCGCGACAGCTCCGTCGACCCGCGCGAGGCCTTCGCCGGCACCTTCCACATCGCCGAGGGCTACGAACAACTGGCCACCGCCCACGCCCAGGCGGCCGCCGGCCACCTGCCCGCCGCGCCGCCCTCCGAGATCTACTGCCACTCACTCACCGACCCGACCATCCTCGGCCCCGACCTGGCCGAGCAGGGCTACCAGACGCTCACCCTCTTCGGCCTGCACACCCCGGCCCGTCTGTTCGAGCGGGACAACGACGCCGTGCGCGAGGAACTGCTGAAGTCCACGCTCGCCCAGCTCGACGCCCACCTGGCCGAGCCCCTGGCCGACTGCCTGGCCACCGACGCCGACGGCCGCCCCTGTATCGAGGCCAGGACACCGCTGGACCTGGAGCGGGACCTCGGCCTGCCCGGCGGCAACATCTTCCACCGTGAGCTGAGCTGGCCCTACGCCCAGGAGGGCACCGGCCGCTGGGGTGTCGAGACCGGGCACGGGAACGTACTGCTGTGCGGGGCGGGCGCGGTGCGCGGGGGAGGGGTGAGCGGCGTACCGGGGCACAACGCGGCCATGGCCGTGCTGGAGAACACCGGAGGGTGACCGATCAGTCGGCCTCGCGCGTCCACCCCACTGGCTGGAGGCGCGCCGCGTCCGACGGGCTTCGCTCGTCGAACAGGACGTCCCCGGCGCTCTCCACCCGCAGCCCGTCGACGTAGCAGCCACGCCCGGCGTACAGCCGGTCCGTCGCGTAACGCCAGCGCAGGGCGAGGTCCCGTGCGGCCGGGAGGTCGGCGGTGAGCCTGTGCCAGACGCGGCCGGAGAAGCCGCTGACCGAGCCCGACGGGTGCTGCTCGGGGGCCTGGCCGCGGCGGGACGTCGTGAAGGGCACGGGCCGCCACTCCGTGCCGCCGTCGGTCGAGGCCTCCAGGGCCAGCAGGTCGGCTGACGGCTCGGTGTCCCACCACAGCGCGCAGCGCAGCCGCGCCCGGCCGGCGGACGTGCCGAGCGCGGGGAGCGTGAGCGTCGCCGTCGTGGAGAGGGCCATGCCGGAGAACCAGGCCGTGCGGCCCCGCACGGGCCGGACCGGTACGGCCCGCGCCATGGTGTTCGCCGCGGCGACCCTGGGCGCCGACCCGGAGCGCCAGCTCCGCACCGGATGAACCGAGTTGCCGAGGACGATCAGGAACGAATCGGTCGTCGGGTCGAGCACCAGCGAGGTCCCCGTGAAACCGGTGTGCCCGGCCGTGCGCGGCGTGGCCATCGCGCCCATGTACCAGTGCTGGTAGAGCTCGAAACCGAGACCGTGCTCGTCCCCGGGGAAGGCGGTGTTGAAGTCGGTGAACATCAGCTCCACGGACTCAGGTCTCAGGATCCGGGCCCGTCCGTACGAGCCGCCGTTGAGCAGCGTACGGCCGAGGACGGCGAGGTCCCAGGCGTCGGAGAACACCCCCGCGTGGCCGGCGACGCCGCCCATGCCGAAGGCGTTCTCGTCGTGCACCTCGCCCCACACCAGACCGCGGTCGAGCCCGGACCACGGTGCGCGGGCGTCCTCCGTGGCCGCGATCTTCGGCCGCCAGGACGCGGGCGGGTTGTACCGGGTGCGGCGCAGGCCGAGCGGTCCGGTGACCTCGTCGCGCAGCAGGGTGTCCAGGGCGCGGCCCGTGATCCGTTCCAGCACGAGTTGCAGCGAGATGAGGTTCAGGTCCGAATACAGGTACGCCGTGCCGGGCGCGCTGACCGGTTTCTCGTTCCAGATGAGCTGGAGCCTGTCCTCGTGGGTGGGCGCGCTGTACAGCGGGATCCAGGCGCGGAACCCCGAGGTGTGGGTGAGGAGCTGACGGATCGTGATGTCGTGCTTGCCCGCGCGTGCGAAGTCCGGCAGGTACGAGGCGACCTTCGCCTCCAGCTCCAGTGCGCCCCGCTCGATCTGCTGCACGGCCAGGATCGAGGTGAACAGCTTCGACACCGAGGCCAGGTCGAAGACGGTGTCCTCGGCCATGGCGATCTGCTCGCCCGGCGGGAACTCGACGCCCGTGTCGGTCTTCTCGTCGTAGGCCCGGTAGCGCACCGCCATGCCGATGGGCCGGTGCAGGGCGACGGTGCCGCCGCGGCCGGCGAGCAGGACGGCGCCCGCGTACCAGGGGTGCTTGGGGGAGGGGCCGAGGAAGGCCTCCGCATCGGCGGCGAGCCGGCGCAGGTGGGAGGGGAGCAGCCCGGCGCGTGCCGCGGAGCCGTGCCGCAGGGTGGGGCGGCGGCCGGTCGCAGCCCGGGCCGCCTCGGCGGGTCCGGCGGGCAGCGGCGCGAGGGCCAGCGCACCGCCCAGGGCCAGCCCCGCTCTGCCCAGTTGACGCCGGGTCGGTCCGCTGTTCGCCGCTTCGTCGGTCACCGCGTACCCCTTCGCCTCTGCCGGCTCGCATGTCCCGTGAAGTATGTCCGCCACCCGCCCCCGCCCATAGACCGCACGCAGGGACCAACCGGGTATTGAATCTGACGGAGCATCAGAAAACCCCTTCCGTCCTCCGGAGGACTCCGGCATCCTGCGCCCATGCAGACGGAGCTGA
Source organism: Streptomyces sp. NPDC047880 (assembly GCF_040706515.1). Classification (NCBI taxonomy): domain Bacteria; kingdom Bacillati; phylum Actinomycetota; class Actinomycetes; order Kitasatosporales; family Streptomycetaceae; genus Streptomyces; species Streptomyces sp. NPDC047880. The sequence continues at coordinate 253,332 of NZ_JBEZOK010000003.1, forward strand.
GCCAGACCCTGGGAATCGAGCACGCCGTCTTCGGCTTCACGCCGTTCCCCGCCGTCGCCGCGGCCATCAGCCGGGCGGGCGGCTTCGGCGTGCTCGGCGCGGTCCGCTACACCGCCCCCGACGAGCTCAAACGCGACCTGGACTGGATCGAGGCACACGTCGACGGCAGGCCGTACGGGGTGGACGTCGTGATGCCGGCGAAGAAAGTGGAGGGCGTCACCGAGGCGGACGTCGAGGCGATGATCCCCGAGGGGCACCGCCGGTTCGTCCGCGACACCCTCGCCCGGCACGGCGTCCCGGAACTCGCCGAGGGCGAGGCGTCCGGCTGGCGCATCACCGGCTGGATGGAGCAGGTCGCCCGCAGCCAGCTCGACGTCGCCTTCGGCTATCCGATCCGGCTCCTCGCCAACGCTCTCGGCTCCCCGCCCGCCGACGTCATCGCCCGCGCTCACGACCGGGACGTCCTCGTCGCCGCCCTCGCGGGCAGCGCCCGGCACGCCGAGAAGCACCGGGACGCCGGAATCGACGTCGTCGTGGCGCAGGGCTACGAGGCGGGCGGCCACACCGGCGAGATCGCCTCCATGGTGCTCATCCCCGAAGTCGTCGACGCCGTGTCCCCGCTGCCCGTCCTGGCCGCCGGCGGCATCGGAAGCGGACAACAGGTGGCCGCCGCGCTCGCCCTCGGCGCTCAAGGTGTGTGGCTGGGCTCCCTGTGGCTGACCACCACGGAAGCCGACCTCAGCTCACCCGCCCTGACCCGCAAGCTGCTCGCGGCCGGCTCCGGCGACACCGTGCGCTCCCGTGCCCTGACCGGCAAGCCCGCACGCCAGTTGCGCACCGAGTGGACCGACGCGTGGGACGATCCGGCCGGGCCCGGCACCCTGCCCATGCCGCTGCAGGGGCTGCTGGTAGCCGAGGCCGTCTCGCGCATCCAGAAGTACGAGATCGACCCGCTGCTCGGAACCCCGGTCGGCCAGATCGTCGGCCGGATGAACAGCGAACGCAGCGTCCAGGCCGTCTTCGACGACCTCACCCGCGGCTTCGAGGAGGCCGTGGACCGCGTCAACCGCGTCGCCGGAAGGAGCGGACCGTCGTGAGTACACCCCCCGTGGGCTTCTGGGCCCAGGCAACCGAGGACCCCGGCCGTACGGTGCTCGTCGCACCCGACGGCGAGCAGTGGTCCGCCGGACGCCTGCACGCCGCCGCCAACCGGCTCGTGCACGGCCTGCGCGCGGCCGGACTGGAACGGGGCGACACCTTCGCCGTGGTCCTGCCCAACGGCGTCGAGTTCCTCACCGCGTACCTCGCCGCCAGCCAGGCCGGTCTCTACCTCGTCCCCGTCAACCACCACCTGGTCGGACCGGAGATCGCCTGGATCGTCTCCGACTCCGGCGCCAAGGTGCTCCTCGCCCACGAGCGCTTCGCCGACGCGGCCCGCGCCGCCGCCGACGAGGCCGGCCTGCCGGGCACCCACCGGTACGCCGTCGGCTCGTTCGAGGGTTTCCGTCCGTACGCGGAACTCCTGGACGGTCAACCGGAGTCGGCGCCCGCCGACCGCACGCTCGGCTGGGTCATGAACTACACCTCGGGCACCACCGGCCGCCCCCGCGGCATCCGCCGCCCGCTGCCCGGAAAACCACCGGAGGAGGCGTACCTCGGGGGTTTCCTCGGCATCTTCGGCATCCGGCCGTTCGACGACAACGTGCACCTGGTGTGCTCGCCGCTCTACCACACGGCCGTCCTGCAGTTCGCCGGCGCGTCCCTGCACATCGGCCACCGGCTGGTCCTCATGGACAAGTGGACGCCCGAGGAGATGCTCCGGCTCATCGACGCCCACCGCTGCACCCACACCCATATGGTCCCCACCCAGTTCCACCGCCTGCTGGCCCTGTCCGACGAGGTGAAGGACCGCTACGACGTCTCCTCCATGCGGCACGCCATCCACGGTGCGGCCCCCTGCCCGGACCACGTGAAGCGGGCCATGCTCGACTGGTGGGGTCCCTGCGTGGAGGAGTACTACGCGGCCAGTGAGGGCGGCGGCGCCTTCGCCACTGCCGAGGACTGGCTGAAGAAACCCGGCACCGTCGGCAAGGCCTGGCCCATCAGCGAACTCGCGATCTTCGACGACGACGGCAACCGGCTGCCGCCGGGTGAACTCGGCACCGTCTACATGAAGATGAACACCGGCGGCTTCTCGTACCACAAGGACGAGGCCAAGACCCGCAAGAACCGCATCGGTGACTTCTTCACCGTCGGCGACCTCGGGCACCTGGACGAGGACGGCTGTCTCTTCCTGCGCGACCGCAAGATCGACCTCATCATCTCGGGCGGCGTCAACATCTACCCGGCCGAGATCGAATCGGCCCTGCTCGCCCACCCGGCCGTCGCGGACGCCGCCGTCTTCGGCATCCCGCACGATGACTGGGGCGAAGAAGTCAAGGCGGTCGTGGAACCGGCCCCCGGGCACCGGCCGGGGCCCGCCCTCGCGGCCGACCTCCTCGACCACTGCGCCCACCGGCTCGCCGGGTACAAACGGCCCAGGAGCGTCGACTTCATCACCGAGATGCCTCGCGATCCCAACGGCAAGCTGTACAAGCGGCGGCTGCGCGAGCCCTACTGGGAGGGCCGGACCCGACCGGTGTGAGCCGCGCCGCACCGTCGGCGGCGGCAGAGCCGCTCGCGCCCGGACCCGAGCGGACCCGGGCCCCGACCGCCCGGGGGTCCTTGACCTCCCCGGGCGGTGAACCGAGGATCATGTGTCATGACGACGCCCGGACATGGCAGCACGGTCGACGGAGTCCTGCGGCGCAGCGCCCGGCGCACACCGGCGCGCGTCGCCGTGGAGTACGCCGAGCGGACCTGGACGTACGACGAACTCGACACCGCGGTCTCCCGTGCGGCGAGCGTCCTCCTCGGCGAGGGCCTGGCCCCCGGGGACCGGGTCGGCGCCTACGGTCACAACTCCGACGCCTATCTGATCGCCTTCCTGGCCTGCGCCCGGGCGGGTCTGGTGCATGTGCCCGTCAACCAGAACCTGAGCGGCGACGACCTCGCCTACATCGTCGGCCAGTCCGGATGCGCCCTGGTCCTCGCCGATCCCGACCTGGCCGATCGACTGCCGGGCGGGGTACGGACGTTGCCCCTGCGCGACGCCGACGAGTCGTTGCTCGCACGGCTGCCCGGGGCGCCGGTCCACGACAATCCCGAGCCGCGCACCGACGACCTGGTGCAACTGCTCTACACCTCGGGGACGACCGCCCTGCCCAAGGGCGCGATGATGACGCACCGGGCCCTGGTGCACGAGTACCTCAGCGCGATCACCGCCCTCGACCTCAGCGCGGGGGACCGCCCCGTGCACTCCCTGCCGCTCTACCACTCGGCGCAGATGCACGTGTTCCTGCTGCCGTGCCTCGCCGTCGGCGCGACGAACATCATCCTCGACGCACCCGACGGCGACCGGCTCTTCGACCTGATCGAAGCGGGCCGCGCGGACAGCCTGTTCGCGCCGCCCACCGTATGGATCGCCCTGTCCAACCGCCCCGACTTCGCCACCCGCGATCTCAGCGGCCTGCGCAAGGCCTACTACGGGGCGTCGATCATGCCGGTCCCGGTACTCGAACGCCTCCGCGAGCGCCTGCCGGAACTGGCCTTCTACAACTGCTTCGGCCAGAGCGAGATCGGTCCTCTGGCCATGGTTCTCGCGCCCGACGAACACAAGGGGCGCATGGACTCCTGCGGCCGGCCCGTCCTGTTCGTCGACGCCCGCGTGGTCGACGAGGACGGCAAGGACGTACCCGACGGCACCCCCGGCGAGATCGTCTACCGCTCTCCCCAACTGTGCGAGGGCTACTGGGACAAGCCCGAGGAGACCGCGGCGGCCTTCCGCGACGGCTGGTTCCGCTCCGGCGACCTCGCCGTACGCGATGCGCACGGCTACTACACGATCGTCGACCGGGTGAAGGACGTCATCAACTCCGGTGGTGTCGTCATCGCCTCACGCCAGGTCGAGGACGCGCTGTACACCCACCCCCAGGTGGCCGAAGCCGCGGTCGTGGGACTGCCGGACGAACACTGGATCGAGGCGGTGACGGCCGTCGTCGTCCCCCGCGGCGACGTCTCCGAGGCGGAACTGATCGCCCACGTCCGCGAGCACCTCGCCCCCTTCAAGGCCCCGAAGCGGGTCGTGTTCGTGACGGAACTCCCGCGCAACGCCAGCGGGAAGATCCTCAAGCGGGAACTGCGGAACGACCTCGGGAACGGCTAGCGCAAACGGGCCGGAAAACCCGGTTGTGCCGGACCGGCCCCGGCCCCCAGGATCGACGGCATGCCGATCTTCCGTGCCCCGGACGGTACCCGGCTCGCCTTCCACCTGCGCGGCGAGGGCGAGCCCCTCGTCGCGCTGCCCGGTGGGCCCATGCGGGCCTCCGCCTACCTGGGCACCCTGGGCGGTCTGGACGCACACCGGCAGTTGGCGCTGCTCGACCTGCGGGGTACGGGGGAGTCCGGGACGCCGGCGGATCCGGCGACGTACCGCTGTGACCGGCTCGTCGACGACGTCGAGGCGCTGCGACGGCATCTGGGCCTGGAGCGGATGGACCTGATCGCGCACTCGGCGGGCGGGAGTCTCGCCATGCTGTACGCGGCGCGGTATCCACGGCGGGTGGGGCGGCTGGCGCTGGTCACCGCCACTCCGTGGGCGCTGGGGTGGCCGGCGACGGCCGAGGACCGGCTGGCGGCGGCCCGGTCGCGGTCCTCGGAACCCTGGTTCGCGGACGCCTTCCCGGCGTTCGAGGCCTGGCTCGACGGCTCGGGAGATTTCGACCCGGTGTTCCTCCCGTTCTTCTACGGCCGCTGGGACGACACCGCCCGGGCCCACACCGACCGTGAGGAGGCCGAGACCAACGACGCCGCGGCGGACGCGTACGGTGCCGAGGGCGCCTACGATCCGGAGGCGACGCGCAGCGCACTGGCCCGGGTGACGGCCCGGGTGCTCGTCCTGGCCGGCGGGGCCGACGGCGGCCCGGTCCCGGCCCTCGCCCGCCGTGTCGCCGACGTCTTCCCGAAGGCCGAGTTCGTGGTGCAGCCGGATGCGGGGCACTACCCCTGGCTCGACGACCCGCAGTGGTTCACCCACCGCGTCTCCGCCTTCTTCTCCTGACCCCCGCGGCCCACCGCTTCTGCTGCCGGCAGAGCGCCCCCGGGCCGGCAGCGCCCCGCGCCTACCGTGCCCGACATGGACACACCACTGCGTACCGTACGGGCGAACGGCATCACCCAGGCCTACCGCGTGCAGGGGCCGCGGGACGCGCCACCCCTGGTGCTCCTGCACGCCCGCGGGGCCGACGGCGCCGACTGGGCGGAGACCGCCCCCGCCCTGGCCGCCGCCCCCCGCCGGGTGTTCGCTCCCGACCTGCGCGGGCACGGCCGCACCGACTGGCCCGGCGGGTACGCGTACGAGACCATGCGCGACGACATCCACGCCCTTCTCGGGGCGCTCGGCATCGACCGGGCCGACGTCGTGGGCCACTCGCTGGGCGGCGCCGTCGCCTACCTGCTCGCCCAGCACAGTCCGGGGCTGGTACGGCGACTCGTCCTGGAGGACGTGCCCGCGCCCTTCCCGCTGGACCCTCCGCGCCCGCCCGCCGAACGGCCCGCCGGAGACCTGCCGTACGACTGGGCGATGATCCTCGCCACCGATGAACAGCGCAACACCCCCAACCCCGTGTGGTGGCACCACATGGGGCGGATCACCATGCCCACGCTGCTGATCGGTGGGGGACCGAGCAGCCCGATCCCGCAGGAGCAGATCGCCGCGCTCGCCGGGCTGCTGCCCGGCGCCCGGCACATCACCGTGGACGCCGGGCACCTCGTGCACGAGACCCGGCCGCGGGAGTTCCTCGCGGCCGTCGAGGAGTTCCTCAGCCCTGCGGACCGTACGCCGTCATGAAGCGGTCGCGGAACCGGTCCATGCCCCACCGGGGCGCGTCCTCGGCCGGCTTGAGGCCGTCCGTCCAGCCCCAGTCGGCGACCCGGTCCAGGACCTTCTTGTCGTGGGCGACGATCGTCACCGGCACGTCCCTGCCGGTGTCCCCGGCGAGGACGGTCGGCACCGGCTGGTGGTCGCCGAGGAACACCAGCACGGTGTCGTCGTCGCCGTAGCGCTCGACCCACTCGGTGAGGCTGCGGATCGAGTACTCGATGGCCTTGCGGTACTCGGCGCGCACCTTCTCCGGGTCCTTCCAGACCTCCGTGGGGTCGGTGCCCTCCTTCTTGATCCGGTGGAACACCGAGCCGTCGCCGAGGTCGTTCCAGTCGATCATGTGGGCGATGGGAGACCAGGGGTTGTGGCTGGAGGCCAGGATGATCTCCGCCATGATCGGCTCGCGGTCCTTCTTGCCGTGCTCCAGCCGCTCGAAGGCCTCCATGCTGAACTGGTCGGGCACGGGCGTCCAGCTGAAGTACGGGCCGTGGTAGCCGAGGTGCTCGGAGTCGTAGATGTGGTCCAGGCCGAAGTACTTCCCCTCCGGCCAGGCCCGCCGCACTCCCGGCACGACGCCGACGGTCCGCCAGGCGCCGGTCTTGCCGAAGTACTTCGTCAGCGTCATCCGGTCGCTCGTGGTCAGACTGCGGTACCGCTGCTGGTTCTTGATCCACAGCCCGGACAGGAACGTCGAGTGGGCGAGCCAGCTGCCCGCGCCCGTCACCGGCGACTGCAGCCAGCCGCTGCGCGACTCGAAACCGGCCGCCTTCAGCCTGCCGGTGCCCTCCTTCAGCACGGCGTCGGTCTGCTCGGCCATCGCCGGGTCGTCGATCGCGACCCGGCCGTAGCTCTCGATGAACGTGAACAGAACGTCCTTGCCGCGCAGCCCGGTCAGCAGCTGGTCGGGCGGTGTCTTCGCGAAGGCGTCCACCGCGGCCTGCTTCTCGAAGACCCGGGCGTCCCGCAGCCCGGCGCGCACCTGGTCCACCCGGTTGCCCACGAACTCGGCGTTGCCCTTGGTGGCGACCGGCACGGTGCCGATCTGCACCCCCAGCGTCATGCAGGTGATCCACGCCGTGCCGAGGATCAGGATCGTACGGCCGGCGACGGGCCGGTGCCGCACCATCAGGTTCGTCAGCCGCACCACCGCGAGGGTGGTGAGCACGAGCAGCGCGACGAGCAGCACGATCACCCCGGCCACGGCCAGCACCTGGCCGGTGCGCCCGAACGTCTCCCTCAGGAAGTCCGTGCCGTTCTGGATCAGGATCCAGTCCAGAACCAGGTCGAACGGCCGGGCCAGGATCTGGTAGAAGCCCATGTCGACGAACTTCAGGGCCGTGAGCAGCCCGAGGAACGCGCCCGTGACCACCGACGTGATCCGCCGGGGCTTCGGCGGCAGAGCGAGCAGCAGGCCCGCGAGCAGCACGCCCTCGGCGGGGATGCGCACGAACGACGCGAACTCGATGCGCTCGATGCGGTTCGGCACCAGCAGTGCGAACAGCACCAGGGCCCCGGCCAGCACCGTCGTACCGAGGGAGACGCCCCGTGCCGTACGGGGGCAGCGGTGCCGCCAGCCGAACCAGCCGGGCTTCGTCGCCGGGGGCTGCTCCGCGGGGGATTCCGGCGCCGGGCCGCTGCCCCCGGGGTCGTCGTCCGAGGCGGTGTTCCCGGGGGTGTCGTCAGGGGCGCTGCCCCCGCAGGCGTCGTCCGGGGCGGCGCCGCCCTCCGGATCCGCCGCGCCGGTGTCCTCGTCCGGATTCGCCCTGCTCTCGGCCGTGTCGTCCGGGAGTTGACGGGAGCGAGTGAAGAGCGACACCCGGTGGTCCTTCCGTGCGGTCTTGCATGCATGACGAACAGAGCCCGGAGACCGGGCCTGCCACCACCAGTACGTCCGCACGTCACCGACAGTTCAATGTTCCGGCCGGAGAATCACCCGTCCGCCGTCACCGCCACCTCCCGCGCCCACCGGTAGTCCGCCTTGCCGCTCGGCGACCGCCGGATCGACTCGGTGATCACCAGCTGACGCGGGATCTTGTAGCCGGCCAGCCGGTCGCGGCAGTGCGTCCGGATGTCCTCCAGCGACGGCCGCGCCGCCCCCCGGCGCAACTGCACCACGGCCGCCACGTGGTGACCCCACTGCGGATCCGGCACCCCGGCCACCAGCGCGTCGTAGACGTCGGGGTGGGACTTGAGGGCCTGTTCGACCTCCTCCGGGTACACCTTCTCGCCGCCGGTGTTGATGCACTGCGAGCCGCGGCCGAGCACGGTGACCACGCCCTCCTCGTCGACGGTGGCCATGTCGCCGAGCAGCACCCACCGCACGCCGTCCCTGACGAAGAAGGTCGCGGCGGTCTTGGCAGGGTCGTTGTAGTAGCCGAGCGGCACGTGTCCGCACTGGGCGATCCGGCCCACCTCGCCGGGCGCCACCGGCCCGTACGTGACCGGGTCGACCACCTGGGTACGGGCGTTGACCCGCACCCGGAAGCCCCGCTCGGGCCCGGAGTCCTCGGTCGCCGTGCCGTTGAATCCCGACTCCGAGGAGCCGAAGTTGTTCAGCAGCATGGCGTTGGGCACCAGTTCCCGGAACTGCCGGCGCACCGTGTCCGACATGATCGCGCCGGACGAGGACACGCTGAACAGCGACGAGCGGTCGATGTCCCGCAGGGGCCCGCTCAGCGCGTCGACCAGCGGCCGCAGCATGGCGTCCCCCACCAGCGAGATGCTGCTGACCCTCTCCTTCTCCACGGTCCGCAGCACCTCCTCGGGCACGAACCTGCGGTGGATCACCACCCGCTGCCCGAAGTTGAAGCCGATGAAAGCCGTCAGGGTGGACGTGCCGTGCATCAGCGGAGCCGTCGGGAAGAACGTGATCCCCGCCCCGCCGGCCGCGACCCGCTCGGCGAGCTCCTCCGGCTTCTTCACCGGCTCCCCGGTCGGGGCGCCCCCGCCGAGCCCCGCGAAGAACAGGTCCTCCTGCCGCCACATCACGCCCTTGGGCATCCCGGTCGTGCCACCGGTGTAGATGATGAACTGGTCGTCGCCCGAGCGGGCCGGGAAACCCCGCTCGCCCGATCCCGCGGACTCCACCTGCGCGAACTCCGCGCAGGGCAGCTCCGCGGCCCCCTGTGCCGGAAGACCCACCCGGATCAGCTGCCGCAGCTTCTCCGCCCGCGGCCGTGCCGCCGCCACCCGGTCCGTGAACTCGGCGTCGAAGACCAGCGCCGCCAGGTCGGCGTCCCGGTAGAGGTACACCAACTCCTCTTCCACGTAACGGTAGTTGACGTTGACGGGCACGATCCGCGCCTTCAGGCACCCCAGTACCGTCTGCAGGTACTCCACGCCGTTGTAGAGGTGCAGCCCGAGGTGCTCCCCGGGGCGTATCCCGCTGTCGAGCAGGTGGTGACCGACACGGTTGGCCGCGGCGTCCAGCTCGGCGTACGTCAGGCGGCGCTCGGCGCCCGTGCCGGGGTGGTCGGCGTACACCAGCGCCTCACGGCCGGGGACGACGTCGACGACCGACTCGAACAGGTCGGCAAGGTTGTACTCCACCGCTCCTCCTGACCCCGGGCGTGCCTGGCATCGGACGGTTCGCCGGTCATCAGAGCAAAGGGCGGGCCAACTGGGAAGGGTCCGCGCGAAAGAATCTGACTGTATGTCAGAAAACCCTTGAAGTGCCTCCCGCACTACTGCAACCTGTTCTCGTTCCTTGAGAGGGGAGTTCGCCATGGGCGGGACGGAACACCTCACCGTGCAGCGCGAAGGCGCCACACTGGTGCTCACGCTCAACAGACCCGAAGCCAGGAACGCGCTCTCACTGCCGATGCTCGTCGGCCTCCACGACGGGTGGCTGGAGGCCGACGCTGACGACTCGGTCCGCTCGATCGTCCTCACCGGCGCGGGCGGCTCGTTCTGCTCCGGCATGGACCTCAAGGCGCTCGCCGGAAACGGCATGGCGGGCGAGGAGTACCGGGACCGGCTCGAGGCCGACCCGGACCTGCACTGGAAGGCGATGCTGCGCCACCACCGCCCGCGCAAGCCGGTCATCGCCGCCGTCGAGGGGCACTGCGTCGCGGGCGGCACCGAGATGCTCCAGGGCACCGACATCCGCGTCGCCGCCGAGTCCGCGACCTTCGGCCTGTTCGAAGTACGGCGCGGCCTGTTCCCCATCGGCGGCTCCACCGTCCGCCTGCAACGCCAGATCCCGCGCACCCATGCCCTGGAGATGCTCCTCACCGGCCGCCCCTACAGCGCCCGCGAGGCCCTCGCCATCGGCCTGATCGGCCATGTCGTCCCCGACGGCACGGCACGCGAGAGGGCGCTGGAGATCGCCGAACGGATCAACACCTGCGGCCCGCTGGCCGTGGAAGCCGTCAAGGCCTCCGTGTACGAGAGCGCCGAGATGACCGAGTCCGACGGCCTCGCCGCCGAACTCACCCGCGGCTGGCCCGTCTTCGACACCGCCGACGCCAAGGAGGGCGCCCGCGCCTTCGCCGAGAAGCGACCCCCCGTCTACAGGCGCGCGTAGCCCCGCGCCGGCCGTGGCCGGTCCCAGGCTGCGGGCGTCGGCGGCCGACGCGCAGTTCCCCGCGCCCCTGAGGGGGCACGCCCCGTGCACGCCGATCCCGAAGGAGGCAGGCCCTCGATGTCCGCAGTTCTCAAGGCGCCGCTCGTCGTCGAATTTCCCTTCACCCGCTCCCTCGGGCCCGTCCAGAGCGCCTTCCTGACCGGCCTGCGCGAACGCGTCGTCCTCGGCGTCCGCACCCGCGACGACCGGGTCCTCGTCCCGCCCGTCGAGTACGACCCCGTCACCGCGGACGAACTGCGCGACCTCGTCGAGGTCGCCCCCACCGGCACCGTCACCACCTGGGCCTGGAACCCCGTCCCCCGTCGCGGCCAGCCCCTCACCACCCCCTTCGCCTGGGTCCTGGTCCGCCTCGACGGCGCCGACACCGCCCTCCTGCACGCCCTCGACGCCCCCGGCCCCGCGGCCGTGCACACCGGCATGCCGGTCCGCGTCCGCTGGGCGGACGAACGCACCGGCGCCATCACCGACATCGCCTGCTTCGAGCCCCACGACGGCCGCCGGGCCGAACCGGCAGGTCACACCGGTGAGTTCGAGGACCCCGTCACCGGCATCGTCGCCGCCGCGCGCCTCGACTACACCTACTCGCCCGGCCGCGCCCAGACCGCCTACATCAACGCCCTCTCCGGACGGCGGACCGTCGGCGAGCGCTGCCCGTCCTGCCGCCAGGTGTACGTCCCGCCGAGGGGCGCGTGCCCCACCTGCGGCGTGACCACGTCCGAACAGGTCGAGGTGGGTCCGCGCGGCACCGTGACGACGTTCTGCATCGTCAACATCAAGGCGAAGAACCTCGACATCGAGGTGCCGTACGTCTACGCCCACATCGCCCTCGACGGCGCCGGTCTGGCCCTGCACGGCCGGATCGGCGGCATCCCGTACGGCGAGGTCCGCATGGGGCTGCGGGTCGAGCCCGTGTGGACCGAGGGAGCCCGCTACCCCGACCACTACCGGCCCACGGGCGAACCCGACGCGGACTACGACACCTACAAGGAGCTGCTGTGACGAGCCCACCGCCGGACCGCGAGATCGCCGTCGTCGCCTTCGCCCAGACCGACCACCGGCGCACCAGCGACGACCTCTCCGAGGTGGAGATGCTGATGCCGGTGCTGCACGAGGTCCTGGACCGGACCGGTCTGAAGACCGCCGACATCGACTTCACCTGCTCCGGCTCCAGCGACTACCTCGCCGGCCGCGCCTTCTCCTTCACCCTCGCCCTCGACGGTGTCGGCGCCTGGCCCCCGATCTCCGAGTCGCACGTCGAGATGGACGGCGCCTGGGCCCTGTACGAGGCCTGGACGAAACTCCTCACCGGCGACGCCGACACCGCCCTCGTCTACGCGTACGGCAAGTCCTCGCCCGGCTCGGTCCGCGACGTCCTCACCCGCCAGCTCGACCCCTACTACGTGGCACCCCTGTGGCCCGACTCCGTGGCCCTCGCCGCCCTCCAGGCGCAGGCCCTCATCGACGCCGGGGACGCCGACGAGACCGCCCTCGCCGCCGTCGCCTCCCGCAACCGCGCGGCGGCGAGCACCAACCCGCACGCACAGCTGCGCGGCCCCGTGCCGCAGGGCGACTACCTCGTCCAGCCCCTGCGCACCGGCGACTGCCCGCCCATCGGCGACGGGGCCGCCGCCGTGGTCCTCGCGGCGGGGGACCGGGCCCGTGAGCTGTGTGCACGCCCGGCCTGGATCCGCGGCATCGACCACCGCATCGAGGCCCACGCCATAGGTGTGCGCGACCTGACCGACTCGCCGTCCGCCCGCTTGGCCGCCGAGCGCGCCGGAGCGTTCGAGCGCCCCGTCGACACCGCGGAACTGCACGCGCCCTTCACCGCGCAGGAGATCGTCCTGCGCAAGGCCCTCCGGCTGGGCGAGGACGTGGACGTGAACCCGTCCGGGGGAGCGCTCGCCGCCCACCCGATCATGGCCGCCGGGCTCATCCGCATCGGCGAGGCCGCCGCCCGCATCCATCGCGGCGCGTCCGACCGCGCCCTCGCCCACGCCACGTCCGGCCCCTGCCTCCAGCAGAACCTGGTCGCCGTACTCGAAGGGGAACCACGATGAGCAAGGAGCCCGTGGCCGTCGTCGGCATCGGCCAGACCAGGCACGTCGCGGCACGCCGGGACGTGTCCCTCGCCGGACTGGTCCGGGAGGCGGCGCAACGCGCCCTCCAGGACGCCGAGTCGACCTGGGCCGACATCGACGCCGTCGTGATCGGCAAGGCGCCCGACTTCTTCGAGGGCGTCATGATGCCGGAGCTCTACCTCGCCGACGCCCTCGGCGCCGTCGGCAAACCCATGCTCCGCGTCCACACCGCAGGCTCCGTCGGCGGATCCACCGCGCTCGTCGCGGCGAACCTCGTCGCCGCCCGCGTCCACGGCACGGTCCTCACCCTCGCCTTCGAAAAGCAGTCCGAGTCGAACGCCATGTGGGGCCTGTCCCTGCCCATCCCCTTCCAGCAGCCCCTGCTCGCCGGGGCCGGGGGCTTCTTCGCACCGCACATCCGCGCCTACATGCGCCGCAGCGGCGCACCCGAGACGATCGGCGCCCGCGTCGCCTACAAGGACCGCCGCAACGCGCTCAAGAACCCCTACGCCCACCTGCACGAACACGACATCACCCTCGACAGGGTCATGTCCTCGCCCATGCTGTGGGACCCGATCCGCTACTCGGAGACCTGCCCCTCCTCCGACGGCGCCTGCGCCATGATCCTCACCGACCGTGCGGGCGCGGCCCGGGCACCGCGACCACCCGCCTGGATGCTGGGCGGTGCCATGCGCAGCGAACCGACCCTCTTCGCCGGCAAGGACTTCGTCTCCCCGCAGGCCGGCCGGGACTGCGCGGCCGACGTCTACCGGCAGGCCGGCATCACCGACCCCCGCCGCGAGATCGACGGCGCCGAGATCTACGTGCCGTTCTCCTGGTACGAACCCATGTGGCTGGAGAACCTCGGGTTCGCCGACGCGGGCGAGGGCTGGAAACTCACCGAGGCGGGCGTGACCGAGCTGGACGGGGACCTGCCCGTCAACATGTCGGGCGGTGTGCTCTCCGCCAACCCCATCGGCGCCTCGGGCATGATCCGCTTCGCGGAGGCGGCGCTCCAGGTGCGGGGGCAGGCCGGAGAACACCAGGTGGACGGGGCCCGCCGGGTCCTCGGCCACGCCTACGGCGGCGGATCGCAGTTCTTCTCGATGTGGCTCGTGGGCGACCGTCCCCCGGAGTCCTGAAAGGTCCCCCTCACATGCCCTGTTGGCCGTGGGACACGATCGCTAGGCTGGCCGCGGACGACGAATCGGGAGGAGCACCGACGTGGCCGAGACCACCACCCAGCAGCGCCCGCTCGCAGGCTGGGACAAGCCGGAGCTTGACCTCACGGACGCACAGTGGCAGTCCAGCAGCCGAGGGCGGGGGGATGTGCAGATCGCCTTCGTGGAGGGCTTCATCGCCATGCGGAACAGTGCCCGCCCGGAGAGCCCATCGCTGATCTTCACCCCCGCCGAGTGGGGCGCGTTCGTGTCAGGAGCGCGGGAGGGGGAGTTCGACCTCACCTGACGACGGGGCGAACCGTTCCGGACGGCCGCGGCCCGACGGCCGATCCGGGGGTGTTCCGCCCGCATTTCCGGACACGCGACCGGAGGCATCTTCCCGGAGCCGCCGCCTGAGTCAGGCTGGCCCAGGGAGGGGACGGTCGGATCCCGGAAATGAGGAACCCATGAGCACCCTGCCCGTCGTCGCGGCGGTCGACGGTTCGGACGACAGCCTGCGCGCCCTGGAATGGGCCGTCGACGCCGCCCGCCGGCGCGCGGCATCCCTGCGCGTGGTGCATGTCCGCCAGCACGCCCGTTGGGCACAGTCCGACGTGCTGGCGGCCCTGCAGACGGACCCGCAGGACGATCCCGTCATCGACCAGGTCCGCACTCACCTGGCGGGGCGCGCGGACCAGCCGGACACGGAGTACGTCGGCCTGGACGGCGCGGCCGGCGCCGTCCTGCCCGGACTGGGAGCCGGTGCGCAACTGCTGGTGCTCGGCTCCCGCGGCCGGGGCGGCTTCGCCAGCCTGCTGCTCGGCTCCACCAGCATGGCCGCCGCCCGGGACGCCGAATGCCCCGTCGTCGTGGTGCCCCGGCCCGGGCGCGAGGCCCACGGCGAGGTGTCAGGCGGTCCCGGCTCGCGCGTGGTCGTCGGCCTGAAGGCCGACGGCCCCGACGAGGCCACACTCGGGTTCGCCTTCGCCGAGGCCGCCCGGCGCGATGCCCGGCTCCAGGCGGTCGCCGCCTATCCGTGGCCCGCGCAGCCCTGGATGATGCCCGGCGAGATGCCCCCGCCGGTCGTCGACCAGGACGTCATCGAGGACGAGACCCGGGTCCTCGCCGACGGCTTCCTCGCCCCCTACCGCGAGCGGCACCCGGAAGTCCCGGTCGACATCCTCCCGTCCGCGGGCGACGCGGCGGGCCACCTCGTCGCGGCGTCCCTGGACGCCGACCTCGTCGTGGTGGGACGTCACCAGCGGCGTCTGCTGTCACCCGTCCGCATGATGGGCTCGGTCACCCACGCGGTCCTGCTGCACGCGGTGAGCCCGGTCGCCGTCGTGCCGCCGTCGCCTTCGGCGACCTGAGCTCGAGGTAATGGATACGGCCGGGCCTATCATTAGCCGCATGCGGGAACCGATCAGCGGGGACGCCCGGCTCGCCCTGGACCTGGCCCTCACCATCCGGCACGACGGCAGCGGCGGCGTCGCCGACGACCTGACCGACGTGGCAGGCCTGACCGCGTGGGTCCGGGCCCATCGCGATGCCCTGCCGGCCGTCGGCGGCGACACGGCCGACGGCCGGATCGCGGCACAGCGGCCGGCCGACGGCGACGGTGCCGCGCTCACCGCCGACGCCGCGCAACTCGCCGCCGTGCGCGAGCTGCGGGCCGCCGTCCGCGCGCTCTTCGCCCGGGCCGTGCGCCCCGGCGAGCCGAGCCCCGCGGACGCGGCCCGGCTCCTGCCGCTGCCGGAAGCGGTGCGGCGACTGAACGAGGCCGCCGCCCGCACCCCCACCGTGCCGCTGCTGGACTGGCACGAGGGCGCGACCCCGGAAGTGCGCCGGCGACCCGTCGGTGCCGGTGACGACCTGACCGCGGCCCTCGCCCACGCCGTGATCGCGTTTCTGGCGAGTCCCGACCGCGACCGGCTGCGGGCCTGCCACGCGCCGCGCTGCGTGCGGTACTTCCTCAAGGAACACCCGCGCCAGGAGTGGTGCAAGCCGTCCTGCGGCAACCGCGCCCGGGTGGCCCGGCACCACCAGCGGCACAAGGCGACCACCTAGACCGACCGGCGCCACGCGGGCGGCCCGGCAGCACACCGGTACACGGAGACGGCCTGGACCGGCCGGCGCCGTGCAGGTGGCCCGTCACCACACCCGGCACGAGGCGACCGCCCGGGCGGCCGGCACCTGGCGGGGTGCCCCGTCACCACCCCCCCCGCACAGGGCGTCCACCCGGCCCCCGGGCCGCCGCCCGCCCCGCGCTTCGCAGGCCGGGGCACGTACCATGGGCGACATGTCGTTCCTCCGCCGCCGCAGCGCCACTCCCGCCGGGCCCGACTTCGACGTACTGGCCATGGACCCGGGTGACTGGCCCGGCAACCTGGGTGCGGGACTGCTGCCCGCGCCCGACGGCACCTGCCAGGGTGTCTTCCTGCGCTACGACCTGTTCGGCGGCCGCGGCCCCGCGATGATCATCGGCAATCTGCCGGAGGGCTCCCCGGCCCGTGAGGTCCCCGAGGGACAGGTCCCCTTCGAGGTGGCCCAGCTGCTCCTGGCGCTGGAGAACGACGATGAGGTCACCGTCGTCGGCACCGAGGACGTCCCGGTGATGCAGGGCGACAACCTGCTGATCGTGCGCCGCGTCAAGCTCTCCGAGAGCCGGATCTCCTGCGTGCAGTTCGACCGCAGCGACAACGTCCTGGTGACCATCGCCGCCTGGGACCGCCCCATCACGGACGACCTCTACGCCCTTCTCAAACCGCTCCCCGCGGAGCTCTTCCAGCAGGGCTGAGCCCGACCGGCCGCACAGGAAGGGGCCGTTGTCCACCTGAACAGGTGGACAACGGCCCCTTCGTCCCCGTCAGCGAGTGCCGACCGCCGCGCGCACGGCGCGCCGGGCCAATTGGCAGTCGTCGTGCAGCCGCCGCAGCAGCAGCCTCTGCTCCTCGCCGGTCGGCGCAGCACCCGGGTGGGCCGTGCCCGGTGCCGCCGGGGCCGGATCGTGCATCGAACGCTGCACGGCCGTCTCGTAGGTGCGGATCTCACGGGTCAGCACCAGCATCAGATTCACCAGGAAAGCGTCCCTGGACGCAGGCCCCGCCGACTGCGCGATCTGGCTGATCTGACGACGGGCGACCGGTGCGTCCCCGAGCACCGACCACAGGGTCGCCAGGTCGTATCCCGGCAGGTACCAGCCCGCGTGCTCCCAGTCCACCAGCACTGGACCGGCCGGTGACAGGAGCATGTTCGACAGCAGTGCGTCGCCGTGGCAGAACTGGCCCATGCCCTGCCGTCCGGAGGCCTGCGCGATCCCGTGCAGCAGTTTCTGCAGATCACCCAGGTCCCGGTCGGTGAGCAGGCCCAGCTCGTGGTACCGGGAGATCCGGGCCGCGTAGTCGAGCGGCGCGTCGAACGTACCCGCCGGGGGCCGCCAGGCGTTCAGCCGGCAGATCGCGCCGAGCGCCGCTCTGATGTCCGCCCGGGGCGGCGCCTCCGCCGGGTGCCGCTGGAGCGCCGCCACCCGGCCCGGCATCCGCTCGATCACCAGGGTGCAGTTGTCCGGGTCCGCCGCGATCAGTCTCGGCGCCCGCACGGGTGGGCGGTGCCGGACGAACGAGCGGTACGCCGCTATCTCGTGGCGGATCCGCTCGGACCAGGCGGGCGAGTGGTCCAGTAAACACTTGGCGACAGCCGTGCTGCGACCGGTCGTGCCGACCAGGAGCACGGACCGTCCGGTGCGGCGCAGCACCTGCACCGGGGCGAACTCCGGGCAGATGCGGTGCACGGACGCGATCGCCGTGCGCAGCTGCGCGCCCTGGGGGCCGGACAAGTCGATTCTCCCGCTGAGCGGTTGGGTGCCGAGGACCGCGCCGCGCCGAGCCCGCCCCGCACCGAGCACGGGAGCCGCCGACCGCGCGGGGGCGAGGTAGGGGCCGCTGTCCGTGGGACGCGGGTGCAGCGACCGGGGCGGTGCGGACACGGAGGACGATGCTGCGTACATGGGCGAAACAGATCCCTTCGTGTGCCTGCGACGACAGCGCATCACCCGGCCCGGACACCCGGGAGGACCCTGGGGAGTGTCCCTGGCGACCGGGGCGGGGTGGCGCGTTCCTACCTGACACCGGACGGCCCGTGGCACACCATCTGGCGCACCCTGGCGAACCCTGGCGAATAGTCGCCCGGCAAGTCTCCCCGGGCTACTGTCAACTCAGCCGAGAACCTGGGGGCTTGACGTGAGCGGACAACCCAACACCCGGCTCGCGGACCTGTTCGGCCTGGCCGGCTGGTCCAAGGGCGAACTCGCGAGGCTGGTCAACCGGCAGGCGGCGGCCATGGGCCATCCCCAGCTGTCGACCGACACCTCCCGGGTGCGGCGGTGGATCGACACGGGAGAGATCCCGCGCGATCCGGTGCCGCGGGTGCTGGCGGCTCTGTTCACCGAGCGTCTCGGCCGTGTCGTGACCATCGAGGACCTCGGTCTGGTCCGGCACGGGCGTGCGGGGAAACGGCAGGGCGGCGGGAGCGCCGATGCTCCCGACGGCGTGCCGTGGGCGCCCGAGCGGACGGCTGCGGTCCTCACCGAATTCACGGGAATGGACCTCATGCTCAACCGACGCGGCTTGGTGGGCGCGGGCGCCGCGCTCGCCGCGGGATCCGCACTCAGCAGCGCCATGTACGACTGGCTGCACACCGACCCTTCCCTGGCTGTCGACGCCCCCGACCTCGACCATCCCCTGCGCGCCGACCCCGCTGGGTTCGACCGCTACGAGGCCGCCCCCATCGGGTCGCAGGAGATCGAGGAACTGGAGCGCTCGGTCGAGGTGTTCCGCGCCTGGGACGCGGCCCGCGGCGGCGGGCTCCAGCGCAAGGCCGTGGTGGGCCAGCTCAACGAGGTGGGCGGCATGCTCGCCTACCGTCACCCACCCCACCTCCAGCGGCGCCTGTGGGGCGTCGCCGCCAACCTCGCCGTGCTCGCCGGCTGGATGTCGCACGACGTCGGCCTGGAGCCCACGGCCCAGAAGTACTTCGTCATCGCCGCGCACGCGGCCAGAGAGGGCGGGGACCGGCCCCGCGCGGGCGAGGCCCTGTCCCGCGCGGCCCGCCAGATGGTGCACCTGGGCAGGCCGGACGACGCCCTCGAGCTGATGAGGCTCGCCACGTCCGGCTCGGGTGACGAGGTGCTGCCCCGCACCCGGGCGATGCTCTGCACCATCGAGGCATGGGCGCAGGCGTCGATGGGCAAGGGCCAGGCGATGCGCCGCACACTGGGGCGGGCGGAGGATCTGTTCGTCTCCGACAAGGCCGACGTCCCGCCGCCGGACTGGATGCAGACCTTCAAGGAGGAGGACCTGTACGGCATGCAGGCCCTGGCGTACCGCACGCTCGCCGAGTTCGAGCCGGGCGCGGCGGCACACGCCCAGCACTACGCGGAGAAGGCCCTCGCCCTGCGGGTCGACGGCAGGCAGCGGTCGAAGATCTTCGACTACCTGTCGATGGCGTCGGCCTGTTTCATCGCGGACGACCCCGAACAGGCCGACCGGTACGCACGCCTGGCCCTGGTGTCGATGGGATCGAACTCCTCCCACCGCACCTGGGACCGGCTGCGCCAGATGTACCGGCTCACGGCCGAGTACTCCGGCTACCCGAGGATCCAGGAGCTGCGGGAGGAGATCAAACTCGCCCTGCCGAAGCCGAAGGGCAGGGGCGGCAACCACGCACAGGCCTGAGTTCCTACGCCGTGACCTTGACCATCAGCACACAGGCGTTGTCCTCGCGCTCGCCCTCGCCGAACTCCTCGACCACGCTCCGCAGACACTCCTCCGCGGTGCGGTTCCCGGTCAGACGGGGTGCCAGGCCGAGGAGCAGCCGTGCGGCCGCCGGCCCCGTGTGCCCGGGCACCAGTCCGTCGGTGTGCAGGAGCAGCAGGTCGCCCGGTTCGAGTGTCTCCTCGGCCTGCCCGTAGACGGCGCCCGAGGTGGTGCCGAGCAGGACGCCGTCCGGGGCGTTCAGCACCCGCCCCGTCCCGTCGCGGAACAGCAGCGGGGCGGGGTGTCCGGCCTGTGCCCACACCAGGTCCCGGGTCGCGGGCCGGTACCGGCAGCAGACGGCGCTGCCCAAGGCGGGTTGCACGGTGGCGTCGAGTAACTGGTTCAGCCAGGCCATCAACTGCCCCGGCTGTGCGCCGGCCATCGCCATGCCGCGTACCGCGCCGAGCAGCATGGTCATGTCCGATGTGACGCCCACACCCTGCCCGGTGAGATCGCCGACGCTGAGGAGCGTTTCGCCGTCGGTCAGTTCGAGTGCGTCGTACCAGCCGCCGCCGATGAGGGTGGCCGTGGAGGCCGGCAGGTGGCGGGAGGCGAGGTCGAGGGTCCTGGGGCCGCGGTGCGGGAGCCGCAGGGAGCCGCGCCACGGTGGCAGTGCGGCCTCCTGCGGCTCGACCGCGAGCCGCTGCTCGCTCCGCGCGGCCCGCTGCCGGTGGCGGAGCGAGTCACGGGTCTCGCTCACCACCCGCTGGCTGCGGCGCAGTTCGCTGACGTCGCGCAGCACGGCCCACATGGAGGCGGTGCTGCCGTCGGCGTCGAGCACCGGTTCGCCCATCATGTGCAGGGTCCTTACGTCGCCGCTTCGGCGGGCGATGCGGAACTCGCCGTCGATGGGCCTGGCGTCCACGAGGCAGCTGGTGACCATCGCCGTCAGCTTCGGCCGGTCCTCCTCCACCACCAGCGACGGCAGCTCGTCGAGGGTGAGCGGGGGAGTGGCCGGGGCGCGGCCCAGGATCTGGTAGAGCTCCCCGGACCAACTCGCCTGGTCCGTCAGCAGGTTCCACTCGGCGCTGCCGACCCGGCTGAGCAGCGAACCCGGTGCTGCCGCGGCGGGTTCCGGGCCGGCGGCCGTGGGCAGGGGGCCGTCCCGCAGCTGGGCCAGGTGCTCGTCGAGATCGTTGAGCTGGTGCAGCGCCAGGTCGTACAGGGCGCGTTGCCAGCGCACGCGCGGGTGATCGGCTCCCTCCTCCTCGGAATCGCGGCGCACCGCGTCCACGTCGCCCTTGAGCCGCCGCGTCTGCGAGATGAGCGCGTCGACCGAGCCGCGCGGGGGCGGCTGGGCGGCTGGGCGGTCCGCGGAGAGGTGGGACGGCATGACGCACTCCGATGCGGGGACGGTACGACCAAGGCTGACGGAGGGACCGTTACGACTGTTGCACAGCCCGCGACGCCCTGTAAGGGATTCGGCGACACACGATACGGTGGTGCTTCTGGCATATGCCACCGTCTCGCGGAGTTACTCCGAGGTAGGCTCCGAGGTCACTGCTCGGAGGTCCAAGTCGTAGAGTACACACGGGATTTGATGACCCGTCGGGGCATCGGTGCGAGGTTGATTCGGATGTTCGACGGTACTCTGTTCGAGTCTGCGGCGTGGGTCCGCCGGGCGGGTCTGCCGGGCGGGTCATAAGTCAGTAGCGCAGCACCCCGGCCATCCCGTCCGCATCACCGAGCGTGCCGTCCGGTACGAAGCGGACGTCCGCCCCGGTCTCCAGGCACTGCTCGACGATCTCGTCCACGATGTCCTCCCGGGAGTCGAGGTCGCCGGACTCGGCGAGGATCAGATGGTCCCCGGCGTCGCGAACCGTCACCCGGTAGTTCTCCTCGACGGCCAGCAGCCGGACGCGGCCCTCCCGGGCGCTCTGCCACAGCTCGTCGACACCGGCCGCGAACTCCCGCCGCCCGCGGGCCGTTTCGAGGGCCCGGGTCACGGCGTCCGTGCTCCTGCGGGCCTCCGCCTCGACCACCGGCCGCACGGCCTGCCAGACCATTTCGGGGGTCCCGTGCGCGAGGCCGCCGTGCGGGACGTGCACCGCACCCCGGGCGTTGACGCCGACCTCCTCCAGCAGGGAGAGGGCGGCCGGCTCACCGGTGACGTAGAGCCTTCTCGGGTGGTCGCGCAGCACGGCGCCCATCGCGATGTCGGCCTCGCGGAGGAACTGGCGCGTGCGCTCCTCACGGAAGGCGCTCGGGATGTCGCCGATCCGCTGCTGCCGTTCCGGGTCGAAGTTCTCCACGCGCCGGGTCAGCGGGAAGCCGCCGACGCGGGCGGCGGAGACCCGGTCGACGCCGCCGTTCCACAGCGTGACGCGGTCCGCGGCGAGCGAGAGGACCCAGAACGGCCGCCCGGCCGTCTGGGCGGAGACCAGGTTGCGGGTGAGGAAGGTGTCCGAGAGCACCACCCGTTCGGGGACGGGCCGGGCCAGCGACCACACCTGGTGCTCGCCCGGGGCGGCGAAGATCACCAGGCCGTCCTCGGCATGGGCCAGGTCGACCTCGGCCAGCGCCCGGTCGAGGTGCCCGGCGACCTCGGTGCGTCGCTCGCGGGTGACGGCCGGATCGGCCTCCAGCTGCCGCTTGGCCTCGGCGACCACGTTGCGCAGCCGGACCTGGTCCTGGGCGCTGTAGGGATCACGCCGGTGTGTCGGGGTCAGCACGGAGACCGCGGGGTAGGGGCGCGGGCGCCGCAGCTCGGACAGGGTCGCGGGACTCAGAACGTGCTCCATGACAGAACGATAGAGCGAATTCGGCATGGGGGCATTTGGGGTGAACGATCTCATTCGTCGTCGCGGTCGGAGCCGCAGGAGCTGCCGTCCGGCGGCAGGGTCCCGTACAGCAGGAAGGCGTCGACCTTTCCGTGCACGCACTTGGACGAGCCGTAGCCGGTGTGGCCCTCGCCCCGGTTGTCGAGCACCACCGCCGACGATCCGAGCCGCCTGGCCGTCTCCACTGTCCAGCGGTACGGCGTGGCCGGGTCGCCCCGGGTACCGACCAGCAGCATCCGCGGCGTCTCGACGTCCTTGACGTCGTCGCGGATGTAGTCGGTGCCTCTGGGGCGCCCGTAGCACATCAGTACCTGGGTGAGCCGGTACTGGCCGAACACCGGTGACGCCTGCTCGTAGCGGGCGCGCAGCCGGCCGAGGTCCTCGGTGACCTGCGCGGCGGAGGGGCGGTCGGGATCGTCGGCGCAGTTGACCGCCATCAGCGCCGCCGGCAGGTTGTCGAGGGGGATGTCCGCCGGGTTGGTGAGTCCGGCGTGCGGGGTGCGCCGCAGCGGCAGGGTGAAGCCGCCGGACAGAAACGCCTCCAGGCCGCGGGTGTCACCGTCCTCGAGCAGCTGGCCGACGGCCCGCTGCAGCGAGGGCCACAGCTCCCTGCTGTAGAGGCCCTGCCCGAGGGCGCCCGCGAAGTCCTGACCGGTGAACGTCTCACCGAAATCGGTCGGCAGCGGGTCCTTGTCGAGCGACTCGACCACCTCCACGACGTGTTCCCGGGCCTCTCGGGGATTCCGTCCGAACGGGCAGGCGATGTCCTCGGTGCACCAGGTCAGGAAACTCTCCAGCGCCGTCTGCTGCCCCTGGGCGCTCGCCACCCCCTGGTCGGTCAGCGGTTCGGTCAGGGTGTCGACGCCGTCCAGCACCATCCTGCCGACCTTCTCGGGGTACTGGGCCGCGTACACCGCGCCGAGCCGGCTGCCGTAGGAGAAGCCCAGGTAGTTGAGCTTGTCGTCGCCGAGGGCGTCCCGCATGACGTCCAGGTCGCGGGCGGCGTTGACCGTGCCGATGTGGGGCAGGACCGGACCCGAGTGCTCGGTGCACTCGGTGGCCGCCGCCCGGAGCTCTTCGAGCACGGCCTGGGGGTCGGTCACGTCGGCGTTGCCGTCCGTCGCGTCCAGGGCGTTGTCCGAGGCGTTTCCGCAGCTGACGGGCGAGGAGCGGCCGACGCCGCGGGGGTCGAAGGAGACGACGTCGTAGCCGTTCGTCAGGCCCATGAAGTCCTTGCCGCCCATGGCGAGTTGGGCCACCCCCTGGCCGCCGGGGCCGCCGAAGTTCAGCAGGAGCGAGCCCCGGGACTTGCCGGTGGCCCGGTAGCGGGCGACGGCGAGGTCGAGGGTCCCCTTGCCCGGCTTGGCGTAGTCGAGCGGGACGGTGACCTTCCCGCACTGGAGGTCCTTGGGCATGTCCATGCCTGGGCATCTCGACCAGGTGACCTTCTGGTCGTAGAAGCGGGTGAGGCCGGGCGGCGGGTCGTCGGCGGCCGGCAAGGCCGTGCCGAGCAGGGCCAGCCCGGCCGTGCCGGTGACCGCGCAGCGCCGTATCGAGGGGCGCGTGGACAGCTTGGCCAGCATCGATGCCTCCAGGTACGCGGGACGTCCCGCAGCGGACCGGATCGGTGCCCTCGCTCACCATAAGCGCGCCCCGGAAGCCTCGCCTCCGGGCGGACGGCACCGTGCGGCGAGCCGCGCGCCCGGTCCGCCGCCCCTGTGCCCTCCGTGCGCGAAACCCGCGTACGAAGGGCTTTACCGCTAGTTCGACAACCTGCCCGCTCGATGGAGTGAAAGGCGGATAAGCCATAACTCGGACCGGGAGCCCGGCGTTCTCCCCGATGCGGGTGAGTGCCCGCCGACGATGTCTGGAAGGCAGGGGTCCCATGCGAAGGGTTACCCGAAACGGAGTGATCGCCGTCGCCGCCGCCTCGGGCGCGATGGCCGTGACCGTCCCCGCGTACGCCGGTTCCGGTGCGGACGGCTCGGCGTCCGGTTCGCCGGGAACGGTATCCGGCAACACCCTCCAGCTGCCGGTGCACATCCCGGTGAACGTGTGCGGCAACACCGTCAACGTGGTGGGGCTCCTGAATCCCGCCGCCGGCAACGGCTGCGCCGAGAAGGACGACGGGCGGGCCGGGCGGCCGGGCGGCGCGGTCGCCGAGGGCAGCGGAAAGGATTCCCCCGGAGTGGTCTCCGGCAACGGCGTGCGGTTGCCGGTCGACCTCCCCGCCAACGTCACGGGCAACCCGGTGAACGTGGTGGGCATCGGCAACCCGGCGACCGGCAACGCGTCCTCGAACGGCCCCGGCGACCACGACCCGGTCCGCCCCCGGCACCCTACGGAGCCGGAGCCGGAGCCGGAGCCGGAGCCGGCCGCGCCGCCCCGGACCCACCCCGCCCCGGAACCGGCCCCGCGCACCGTTCCGCACGCCAGGGGCGACCTGGCCCACACGGGCACGGATCACGCCCTCCAGTCGGTCGCGGCGGGCGCGGCGCTGGTCGCCGGGGGAGTGGTGCTGCGCCGGAGGTTCCGGCCCGGGGCGGACGGCTGACCGGCAGCGGTCACGCCGCCTCCGCCACCCCCGTGAGCAGCACCATCCCCGAATCACCGTAGTCCGGCAGGGTCGGGTCCATGTCGATGTGGGTCACGTCCAGGTCCCGGGTCAGCGGTGCGAAGACCTCCGTGACGGTCGCCGGGTTCACCGGGCAGCCCGGCCAGCGGGAGGCAGGCCCGATCCGGTAGGTCGGCATGTTCTCCATGAACGCGGCGATCAGGTGGCCGCCCGGCCGGGCCGTGCGGACGAAGGTGCGGCAGAAGTCGGCGAACTCGGCGAAGTCCTCCGTGACGCTCTCGGCGACGAAGTGCATGGAGGCCAGTCCGTACGTGCCCGGCGGCAGGGACCGGACATCGGCGTGGACGACGTTCACCGGGGCCAGCGCCCCCGCCAGCGTCGGGGGCACCGAGGGATTGAGGCTCCGGCACAGCGCGTGGAAGGGCAGCCAGCTCGCGTCGAGACGGTGGCAGATCTGGTCCTCGAGGTAGGCGACATTGCTCGCCCCGGCCTCCACGGCGTCGATCCTGCGGCAAGCGGCCGAGGCGAGCATCAGCGGATACAGGTTCGGGCCCGCCCCGAACTCCACCGACCGGGCGATGCCGCCGGGGGGAAGCCTCCGGTAGAACGCCGAGTGGTGCGCGATGACCGCAGCGTCCGACGCGTGCACCTCGCGGTAGTTCTCCGCGAGGTAGTCGGCGACCGGCCAGCGGTCCCAGTCCACGTCGTCGTTGTGCGTCGTCATGGCCCTCTAGCCTTTCAGCCGCAGCGGGAAACGTGCCGACAACCGGGTCATCGTCGCGTTGAGACGGTCGATGTCCTCGTCGGAGTTGAGGGCGGTGAGCTGGACACGGAAACCCACCCGGTCCCGCGGGACCAGCGGGTAGGCGGCCAGGGTCACGTAGATGCCCTCCTCCCACAGGAACGCGGCGACCGCGTCCAGGTCCGCGGGGTTCGCCAGCGGTACCTCCACGATCGGCAGCCGGTCCGAGTTCAGGCTGTACACTCCTATGCCCTCCAGGTGGTCGAGTACCCGGACCGTCTTGCGGTACAGATCGGCCCGGATCACGTCGCCCCTGCGGTCGTTGATGTCCAGCCCTGCCAGGGCCGTGGCCAGTGACGCCGTCGGCGACGGACCCGAGTACAGATAGGGGGCCGCCGCGGTCTTGAGCCGGTTCTTCAGTTCCGGCGGCAGCGCGAGGAACGCCAGCAGGGACGAGTACGCCTTGGAGAAGCCGCCCACGAGCACGATCCCGTCGTACGACTCCCCGGTGTGCCGCACCACGCAGTTGCCGCGCATGCCGTAGGGGCACAGCTCGTCCGGCCCGCGCTCCCCGATCACGCCGAAGCCGTGCGCGTCGTCGACGTACAGCGTCGCTCCCTGCGAGCGGCACACCGCCGCCAGCGCCGGCAGGTCGGGGATGTTGCCGCTCATGCTGTTGACGCCGTCCAGGCACACCAGCCGCGGCGTCCCCGGCGGCACGCCGGCCAGCAGGGCCTGCAGTTCGTCGAGCCGCTCGGCGTGGAAACGGTGCAGGGTGGCGCCCTGGGCCCGGGCCACCACGCAGCCGTCGTAGACCGTGCGGTGCGCGCTCGCCTCCACGAACACGTGCCCGTCCTCGGCGATGGCGGGGATCACCGAGGAGTGCACCAGCGTCAGCGTCGGCAGCAGCAGCGTGTCCGGCGCGCCCAGCAGTGCGGCGAGCCGCTCCTCGATGTCGGGGTACAGCCGCGGACTGCCCAGCAGGCGTGACCAGCTGGGGTGGGTGCCCCAGCGGCGCACGGCGGGTTCGACGGCCCCCATGACCTCCGGCTCCCAGTCGAAGCCCAGGTAGTTGCACGACGCGAAGTCGATCAGCCAGTGGTCGCCGCTGCGGATGTGCCGCCCGCGCACCTCGTCCAGGACCGCGTCGCTCATCGGGCTGGTGCGCCGCAGATGCTCCAGATCCGCCCAGCGTGCCTCCCGGCGTCCCCGGGCGGCGTCGACCCGGGGCCGCCGCGCCGGCGGCGACGAGAACGGACGGGCGCTCGGCTCCCGCAGCACCCGCGCGCTCTGCTCCACCGTCATCGGCCGGGCGAACAGGTACCCCTGCCCGAACCGGCACCCCATCCCGGCCAGCAGATCCCGCTGGGCCGCGTCCTCGATACCCTCCGCGACGACCTGGAGGCCCAGGGTGTCGGCGATCCGCACGATGCCCTCGACGAGGGCGACCTGCTGGGCGTCGCGCACGATGTCGTCGATGAACGACTTGTCGATCTTCAACACGTCGATGGGGAAGTCCCGCAGGTAGCGCAACGAGGAGAAGCCGGTGCCGAAGTCGTCGACGGCGATGTGCACCCCGAGCTCCTTGAGCGTGTTCAGCACCGTCTGCAGGCGGTCGTCGCGTTGCAGCAGGACCGTCTCGGTCAGCTCCAGCTGCAGCGAGCCCGGCTCCAGCCCCGGTGTGCTCAGCGCCTCACCGACCTGCTCGATGAACCCGGCGTCGCGGAACTGGCGGGCGGAGACGTTCACGCTGACGTACGGAGGACGGGCAGGCCCGGGCAGGCGCTGCAGGTCCACGATGTCGCTGACCGCGTTCTCCAGCACCCATGCGCCGAGCGAGGAGATGTGCCCGGTCTCCTCGGCCAGCCTGATGAACTGGTCCGGCAGGACGGGCGGCCGTTGCCCGTGCGGCCAGCGGACCAGCGCCTCGAACCCCACCACCTCGCCCGCCGAGATGTCCACGACGGGCTGGTAGCGCAGCGCGAACGCCTTGTCGGCGATCGCCTGGGCCAGCTGGGACTGCAGATCGTGCCGTTCCACCATGCGGCTGCGCAGCAGCGGCTTGAACCGGCGCCACTGCCGCTTGCCCGCCGCCTTCGCCGCGTACAGCGCGAGGTCGGCATGGCCGAGCAGCTCCTCCGCGTCCGTGCTGTCGCGCGCGGTGGCCACACCCACGCTCGCGGACACCGTCACCGACTCGTCGGCCAGGTCGAAGGGCCGGCTCAGCGTCTGGATCACCTGGGCCGCGAGCAGTTCCGCGTCCAGCGGCTGTTTGGCGTCCTCCATCAGCACGGCGAACTCGTCACCGCCGAGCCGGGCCGCGGTGTCGGTGCGCCGCAGCGCCCGGGACAGCCGGTTGCCGACCGCGACCAGCAGATGGTCGCCGACGCCGTGCCCCATCGTGTCGTTGACCAGTTTGAAGTCGTCGAGGTCGATGAAGAGAAGACAGGTCAGGGACGACTCGCGGCGCCCGCGGAGCAGGGCGCGTTCGATCCGCTCCAGCAGCAGGGTCCGGTTGGGCAGACCGGTCAGCGAGTCGTGGAAGGCCCGCTGCGTCAGCTCCTGTTCGAGCCGCCGCTGCTCGGTCACGTCCCGCAGGGTCACCACCAGACCGGACACGGTGCGCTCGTCGCGGAAGTCGCTGAACCGGACCTCCACCTCGACGCGCCCCTCCCGGCGCCGCACCCACCAGTGATCGTGCCCCGCCCACGGCCCCCGGTCCCGTACGGCGGTCAGTCCCCGCGCGGCCCGGTCCCGGTCGTCCGGATCCACCAGCTCCGGCAGCGGGACCCCCACGAGGTCGTCGGTGCCGAAGACGGACCGCGCCGAGGGGCTGGCGTACCGGATGGTGTCGTCGTCCTCCAGGATCAGGATCACGTCGGCGGTGTTGCGGACGAGGGTGCGGAAGTACGCCTCGTTCTCCCGCCGGACCACTTCCTGCCGCAGCGCGACCCGCTCCATGGCCAGACCCGCGTGCGAGGCGAGGATCTCCAGGGAGCTCCGGGTCTCGTTCAGCTGCCGCTCGGGGGCGGCGACCAGCAGGACGCCCGGCACGGCCCCGGCGGGACGGTCGGGCTGGGTCATGGGGCAGGCCAGGACTGACGGCAGGCCGTTCAGTCCGGTGCAGATGCCGGGGTCGAGGGCGGCCGGGCTCACCAGCCGGGTGTCGCGGGCGCCCAGGTCCGCCGCACGCTCCCGCGGCAGCAGCATGGTCCGGTGCGGTACGTCCGGACCCATCAGCCGGTCGACCGCCGCTCGGCAGGACTGGTCCACCTCCTCCTGACGGAAGGCGGCGACCAGCGACGCGGCGGCCCCCCGCAGGGCGAGCTCCCTGTGGACCGCACGGCGATGTGCGACGACCATCCCCGCCAGCCGGAGGATCACCAGGAGGAACAGCACGCCCGAGAAGGCCGCGATCACGGCGGCGTCCCGCGTCTGGCCGCTCAGCCCCTCCCAGAGCAGGATCCCCGGGGCGATGAGCGTGGCCACGGCGAGCATGACCAGCCGGCGCGGCGGCGGCAGCAGGGATTCCCGCTGGGGCACGGAGGCCGTCAGCTCGACCATGGACGGATGCAGCGCCGCCAGGCCCCAGGCGGTGTAGAAGGCGACCCAGCCGAGGTCCAGCAGGCTGCCGGTCTCCCACACGTCGTTCAACTGCAGGATCCCGTAGCCGATGTCGGTGACGAGCAGGGTCACCGTGCCGGCGACCAGCAGGCGTACGGCGCGATTGGAACCGTTGACCGGGCTGGGGGTGAGCAGCCGGACCAGCAGGGCCAGGACGAGGATGTCGCCGAGGGGGTAGGCGATGCTGATGGCCCGCTGCTGCCAGGTCACACCCTCGACCACGGTCAGCGGCTGCACCAGGTAGACCCACACGGGCAGTGCGAGGCCGGCGGTGACGATCAGCGCGTCGAGCAGGCTCGGCAGGTCGCGACCGGCCCACCGGTGACGCACCAGCCCCGACAGGCCGAGCGCGATGAGCGGGTACATGGCCAGGTAGCAGGCGTCGGCCGGGGACGGGAACGGGTTGGAGGCCCCCAGATACTGCTCCATCACGAAGTAGTACGTGTCGCCCGCGATGAAGACCAGCAGGCCGGCCGCCAGGACCCACCAGGGCCACGGGTGGGCGGGCCGGTGGAGGCGGGTGCCGATCAGGACGGCGGCGACCCCGGCCAGCCCCATCACGGCCCACATCACGGGGATCATCACCGGCACGGTCATGTACACGACGGTGGTGACCGTGACCAGCACGACGTAGACGGCCATGAGCCGTCGTGCCGGCAATGAGGACATGTGCCTCCCCCCGTCGGGGAGACCGGCGCGTACGCCTGGTCTTACGCATGGTCCAACTGAAAACGATCGTAGGTTCGCCCGAGCTGCCCTGCATCTCGGACAGGTGCCCGCCCCGGCCCGTGCCGGGCCTCAGCCGCGCCCGTGGTGGAACCTGATGTGCAACTCCCGGACGCGATCGACGAGTTCCGGAACTGGGCCGTCCACGATTACAGCGGGCGCCACCTCGTGTACGGGGAGTGGCCGGACCAGTGGTGCGGGGACACCCAACTCCGCCAGCCAGGAGGCGAGTTGCTCGGACGAGGAGACGTAGACGATCCGGCCGAGGCCGACCCAGGCATGCGCGGCCGCGCACATCGGGCAGTGCTCGCCGGAGGTGTAGACCGTGGCGGCCGACCGTTCCGCGGGCGTGAGGTGCGCCGCCGACCAGCGGGCCAGCTCGAACTCGGGGTGCCGGGTGCGGTCGCCCGAGGCCACCCGGTTGTGGTCCTCGCCGAGGACGGTGCCGTCCCCGCCCACCAGGACCGACCCGAACGGCTCGTCCCCGGCCTCCAGGGCCTCGGCCGCGAGCTCCACGCAGCGGCGCAGGTGCGGCATCTCCATGTCCTTCACGGCCATGCGGCAGGCCTTTCCCGAGACGGCGTGATCGACAGGACCCTATGGCGCCGGCCGTCGGCGGGAAAGGAACGGGGCCGGGGGTGGTGGCGAGGTGGGGGGCCGGTGGCCGCACCGCAAAACCCGTTGCCGCCCGGCCCGGTGCCTGCTGAGGTGGGAGCATGGATCATGCCGAGCTGCTCGCGCTCTTCGACCGTGATGTGCGTGCGGGAGCGCGCCCGGACGGCCCCGGCGCCCGTGTCGAGCGGACCGGCGGCGTCGTCCGCCAGGTCGCCGCCGCGCAGGACTGGAACGGCATCGTGTGGTCCGACCTCGACGAGGCCGGGGCGGATGCGGCGATCGCCGCACAGATCGGCCACTACACGGGGCTCGGTCTCGGCTTCGAGTGGAAGCTCTACGGGCACGACCGGCCGGCGGACCTCGGACGGCGGCTGCGCGCGGCCGGGTTCACGCCGGAGCCTGCGGAGACGCTGATGATCGGCGAGGCCGCCGCGGTCGCCCTCGACGCCGAACCGCCCGAGGGCGTGCGCGTCGAGCCGGTCACCGACCCGGCGGGCGTCGATCTCGTGGCCCGCGTCCACGAGGACGCGTTCGGCGCGGACAGTTCCTGGCTGCGCCATCAGCTCCTCGCCCGGCTGTCGGCAGCCCCGGACGCCGTCGTCGCCGTCGTGGCGATGGCCGGCGACGAACCGGTGAGCGCGGCCCGCATGGAACTCGTGCCCGGCACCCCCTTCGCCGGCCTCTGGGGCGGCGGCACCGTGCGGGGCTGGCGCGGCCGGGGCATCTACCGCTCCCTGGTGGCCCACCGAGCCCGGGCCGCCGGGGCCCGCGGCTACCGCTACCTCCAGGTCGACGCCTCCGACCAGAGCCGGCCGATCCTGGAACGACTCGGCTTCCTGCCGCTGACGACCACGACGCCGTACCTGTACACGTCCTGGCCTCCCGGCTGAGCCTGTCCTGCGCCAAGGCTGAACGCGAACTGCACTGGAGGTCCCGCTACGCGTCGAGCGGTGAGGGGCTCGCCGCGATGCGGGCGGCCGGCCACCACTGAGGGCCCGTGCCGCAGTGGTTCCCGGGCGCGGCACCCGGAGGGCGGACAAGAACGGGCCGGTCCAGGCGCGGACCGGCCTTCGGTTCCCTTCCGGCGGGCGCTACGGCCTGGGCGTGGCCTTCGCCGCCGTCCCGGCACACACGAGCCCCAAAATCACGGCCAGTGCGCCGATGATGATGTTGTTCCACACGACACCGGCGTCCGGGCTCTCGCCGACGATCCACGGCGAGACGATCATCCACACCCCCAGGGCGCACATGGCCCAGCTCAGGCCGTACATGCGCTCGGGAGCGCGAGTGAACCCGAGCGCCAGCAGCCCGATCGCGATACCCATGATCAGGTTGTGGGTCACGAGGGCCGGCTGGCTGGTCGTGTAGTGGACTATCCACGGGGAGGCGGCGCAGTACAGACCGAGCAGGAACACCGGTCCGTCCACGAGCGCCACATCGCGGCCACCGAGCACGCGCGCGTAGCGGTCACGCATCTCGGAGGCGTCGGGGTGGGTGGTGATGTCACCTCTGGTGGGCGAGACGTTGGCCATGACTCGTCTCCTTCATGGTGCAGGGCGACCGCTTCTGGAGGGGTGTGCGGTAATCGCCGCGTACGTGTCATTCTGCTCTTATTTCTCCTTTATGTGTAGAGCTCGGCGGAGCGTGCGAAATCCGCCCCGCGGCACATGTCCGGGCGGATCGGGGGCATCCGGATGTGTACGACAGCGACGGCGACGTCGCCCACCGGGCGGCGAGGGACAGGGAGGGCAGCGGACGTGACCACGGCCATCGGCGCGAAGGTGTTGGAGCGGTTCCCGGCGGGGTCTCCGCGCGGATCCTGGCCCGCTGAGGAGTACGCGGCACGCCGCCGCGCCGAGGGCGAACCGGCCACCGTCGTGATGGACCTGGAGTCGGACGCCTTCCTCGTGGTCGTTCCCGCGGAGGACGACTGAGACCGCCGCCGTTCGCCCGGCAACGGAACGCGCCCGCTCGGATCATGCCGAACCGAGCGGGCGCGCACGGCGTTTCCGGGAGTGCACTTCCGAAACGGCCGGTCCGGGATGCGAGATGAGCCGCGCATTCCTTGACGGCCCACGACCGCCACTGCCACTATCCATGGCATGACCATGCGACTGGACCTCACGCGGCGACGCCACGTCGACCTCGCCCGCGTCTCCAGCGCTTCCTGTCGCGCCGCAGCCTGAGTCTCCCGGCTCCGCCGCTTCTCCCCACCGCCGCCGTATCCGCCGTCTGCCGGCCCGTGCCGTACCGACGGCTCATCCCGTGCGGTGCGTTCCCCTCACCCTGAACCCGGCATCCCGGGCACGCCCGTGGGACGCGACGTCCCGGACGCGGCGGTGCCCCGCGCACTCGCGCCTTCTCCCGGAAATGAGAACCCATGGCCACCGTCCTGTCCGTCTCCGGCAGCCCCTCCGCCTCCTCCCGCACCAGCCGCCTGCTCCGCCATCTGGACCGGCGGCTGGCGGCCCAGGGCCACGACGTGATCCCGCTCGACGTGCGCACCATCCCCGCCGAGGCCCTGCTCGGCGCGGACTTCCGCCACCCCGCCATCGTCGAGGCCACCGAGTTGTTCGCCCGGGCGGACGGTGTCGTCGTCGGCACACCCGTCTACAAGGCGTCCTACTCCGGTGTCCTGAAGGCCCTGCTGGACCTGCTCCCGCAGTACGCCCTCGCCGGCAAGACCGTGCTGCCGCTCGCCACCGGCGGCAGCGTCGCCCACGTCCTGGCCATCGACTACGCGCTGCGCCCGGTCCTCAACTCCATGGGCGCGGCCCACATCGTGCAGGGCTGGTTCACCCTCGACAAGGACCTCACCGCCCATGACGACGGCTCGCTGACCGTCGCGCCGGACGCCACCGAGGCGCTCGGCCAGGTGGTCGACCAGTTCTCCGCGGCGCTCGGCCGCACCCCGCTGCTGGCCGTCGCGGGCTGACCCGCCCGCCGCGGCACCCTTCGTGCCGGTCGCGGGCCGGCACCCGGGCCACCGCGACGTCCGAAGATCAACCCTGGAGCCGGGCGCGGGCGTCCTGGTCACCGAGAGGCAGCACCGCCCCTCGGTGACCAGGAGGCACAGACCCATGAAGCAGCGCTCCGCACGCACCGTCCCGATCGCCCTGGCCGTGGCGCTGTGCGCCGGAACGGCGGCACTCGCCCCGGCGGCCCGGGCAGCGGATCACCAGCATGGCCACGAGGCCACCCGGACCGCGTTACGCGCACTGGCCGAGAAGGGCGGGCTGCCCGGAGTGGCGGCCAAGGCACGTGACAGCAAGGGGACTTGGTTCGGCCGGGCCGGCTACGCGGACGCCCACACCGGCCGCGAGCGGTCGGCCGGTGATCACTTCCGCGGTGCCAGCATCACCAAGACGTTCGTCGCCACCGTCCTGCTCCAACTGGAGGCGGAAGGCAGACTGGACCTGGACGACACGGTCGAGCGATGGCTGCCCGGCCTGCTGCACGGCAACGGCTACGACGGCGGCAAGGTCACACTGCGTCAACTCCTCAACCACACCAGCGGCATCGCCAACTACACCGACGACCCCGTCCTCAGCCACGACAGCGCGGGGCCCGGCTTCCCCGAGCACCGGTACGACACCCACACGCCCGAGGAACTCGTGGCGATCGCCCTGCGGCGCGCACCGCAGGGCCCGGAGCGTGAACCGTCGTACTCCAACACCAACTTCGTCATCGCGGGCATGGTCATCGAGAAGGTCACGGGCCAGGGTTACGCCCAGGAGATCACCCGCCGCATCCTCCGGCCGCTGAAGCTGCGCGGGACGTCGTTCCCCGGCACGGAGCCCCACATGCCGAAGCCCCACCCCGTCGGCTACTCCCGGCTCCACCAGGACGCCCCCGACGCCGAGATCCACGACGCCACCGAGCAGAACATGACCTGGCTGGGCGCGGCCGGCGACGTCATCTCCACCAGCGGTGACCTGAACCGCTTCCAACGCGCCGTGGTGAAGGGCCACTTGCTGCCCCAGCGGCAGTTGAAGGAGATGTTCGACGAGGTCCCGGCCGGGCACGGCATCGGGTACGGGCTCGGGGTCGAGTTCGCGAAGCTCTCCTGCGGGGTGAAGGTGGTGGGCAAGAGCGGCCGTACGAACGGCTCCCTGTCCGCGATGGTCGGCACCCAGGACGGCGAGCACCAGCTCACCTTCAACGTCAACGGGGACTGGCTGGCGGACTCCTCCCTGTACACGGACGTCATCGAAGCGGAATTCTGCGGGAAGGTCCCGACCCGGAAGGACCGGGCGTCCACCGTGCCCCGTCTCGGCTAGCCGGACGCCAGCGAGCCGAGGTGCGTCCTGCGCGCCTCGGCCGTCTGGCCCTGCACCAGCAGGAACATCCCCTCGCGCGCCAGCCGCTGCGCCCGGCTGCCCAGGTCCATGGACCGGCCGCCCCCGGCCACGATCGCCGCGGTCGTGGCCGCGCGCAGCAGGCCGTATGCATGGGTCTTCACGGCCAGGCGTTCCGGGACGGAGTCCGCCGGGGCGGGCCGGTCGGCCAGGGCGTAGGCCTCCCGGCGGACTTCGTCGAGCCGGGCCCGCAGCGACCGTGCCGTCTCCTCGCCGTCCGGGGTCTGCGCCACCAGGTCCAGTGCCGCGTACGCCACCCCGAACACGGCCGGACTGGTGTTGGCGGCCCGGGGGAGGTCGACCAGGGCGAACTCCCCCTGAGGGGCGCGCAGTACGACGGACTCGTCCGGAACCCACAGGCCGTCCAGCTCCAGGGACACCGTACGGGCGGCGCTCAGGGCCGCGAGCCGCATCGGCGCCGACGGCGTCAGCCCCGGCTGTTCGCGCGCCTCGACGCACACGAACACCACCTCGGCCGTGTCCGTCACCCCGGCCAGCAGCATCACGTCGTTCAGACCCCAGCCCGTGTACCAGGGCACCCTCCCGTCGAACCGCCAGCCGCCCTCCCGGGGAACGGCCCGCACCGGCACCCGGGGGAAGGCGCGGACATGGGCGAAGGCGATGCCGGCCATCAGCTCTCCGGCCGCCAGCGGACGCAGCAGCTTCTCCCGGACCGGCGAGTCGTAGGTGGCGAGCAGCTTCACCGGTGTGTGGTGCTGTGTCTGCACGAACCAGGTGGAGCAGCACGCCCCGGCCAGGATCTCCGCGGTCTCCCGGGCCACGGCCACCGGCGCGTCCGCCCCGCCGTACTCCCGCGGCGCCACCACGCCGAGCAGCCCGGCCCGTTTCACCGCCTCGACATGGCTCGCCGGCACCCCTTCCTGGTCGACGCGTTCGGCCTGCGGGACGAGGAGCTCGTGCGCCAGTCGCCGCGCGTGGGTGACGAGGGGGTGGGGTGTGGTGGTCATGGGGGAATTCTCGCGGTCGGGCGGCGCGGGGCGGGGATCCGGGGGTGTGTCGGCCGGCGCCTCGCCGTCAGGGCCGCGCGTCCAGCTCCGTGAGCACGTCGAAGTCGAGCCCGTCGGCCCGAGCCGGATAGATCCGCCGGCGCACGTGGGCGTCCCGCAGGTGCAGCAGTCCGCGCGGGCCGTCGTACGACACGGCCCCGGCTCCCGCCGCCGCGCCGATCACCGAGACGTCCAGTGTCCCGGCCCGTCCCAGCAGCGCGGCCGGCAGCAGCACACCCTCGTAGCAGGACTTGCCGAGGCTGCCCAGGGCGGGAGCCTCGACCCCGAAGCGGGCGGCATACTGCCCGTGGAGGTCGAGCGTGCCGCGCGTGGCCAGCGAGGCGAAGAACCGGCCGTGCTGTAGAGGTCCTCGGCTGCCGCCGGGCCGCTCGCCACGAGCATGTTCTCGTCCATCAGCGTGCTCAGCCGCAGGCAGCGCGTGGGCAGGCCGCGTGCCG
This sequence comes from Streptomyces sp. NPDC047880, assembly GCF_040706515.1. Taxonomy (NCBI): domain Bacteria; kingdom Bacillati; phylum Actinomycetota; class Actinomycetes; order Kitasatosporales; family Streptomycetaceae; genus Streptomyces; species Streptomyces sp. NPDC047880. The sequence goes on from NZ_JBEZOK010000003.1 coordinate 289,836, forward strand.
CGAACGCCCGGTTGAAGCGCACCGCGTCACTGCCGACGAGCAGCATCAGCACCGCGTCCGCGCGTTCGACGTGGCGCAGCGCCGGCTCGAAGTCCTCGGTGCCGAGCGGGAGATACACCTCGCCGGCGACGCGTCCGCCGCTGTCTGGGCGTAGTGGCGGGCCGAGCGGGCCGTGTGCCGCGGCCACGCGTAGTGGTTGCCCACCACGAACCAGCGCCGCACGCCCCGTTCGCGCCGGCAGCTCCATCGCGGGCCGGAGCTGGTCGCGCGGGGTCTCGCTCGTCAGGAACACCCAGGCCGTGTCCTCGCCGCCCTCGTACAGCGCGGTGTACATGGACGGGACGCGGTGCGCGATCCTCGGCGCCAGCGCCCGCCGAACGGAGGATATGTGCCAGCCGGTGACGCCCTCCACGGCGCCCAGGTCCACCAGCGCCTCGACCTAGTCCGCTGTCTCGTGCGGCGTGCCCGAGCCGTCGACCGGCACCAGGCGCAGCTCCCTGCCCAGCACGCCGCCGTCCCGGTTGACCTCCGCGGCGGCCAGTCGCGCGCACAGCTCGCAGGGGGCCCGAAGATCCCGGCCGGCCCCCGCAGGGAAGACGAGGGCCACGCCGAGCACGGCGTCGTCGGCCGTGAACCACTCGGGCCCTGGAGGCGGAGGGCTGCACGCTCGACGCGTGGCGGGTGCTGGCAAGGCTGTCCGACGGCGAGGGGCACCACAGACCGGGCTCGCCGAGTCCGCCTTCCTGCCGCCTCCGACGCTGACCAAGCTGGTCGACCAGTTCGTCGACCAGAACCTCGTGCACCGCAGGGCCGATCCCTACGACCGGCGCCGCGTCCTCGCCCGTCTCACCCCGCGCGGACAGGAGTACTGGCGGCGCGTCGATGGCGCGGTCCGCGCCGGCCGGCCCCCGTTCGGCGACGACGACCTGCTCCGGTCCCTGCTGGAACGGCCGGCGGCGACGCTGGAGGACGCCGCACACATGTGAGCGCCCGGCGGGGAATGACGGGCCGTCAACCAGCGCGGAAGCGACAGGTCTGTACCTGACTGGTCTACACCCTTGACTGGTACAGACCAACGCGGTTGAGTGTGGCTCCACAGCCCCCCACCACGGCCGCCCCCACGCCGTGACCGGACCCCCGGTGCGTGCGGTCGAGGGCCCGCTTCGCCCTGCCCTCGTCAGGGTGCGGCCGTGCTCCGCGAAGGAGTTGAACCCGTGTCGAGACGCCGTATCTCCGCAGTCCTGGCCACCCTCGCCCTCGCCGGCACCGCGCCGGTGCTCCTGCCCGCCTCGAACGCCTCGGCCGCCGCCTGCTCCAGCTACCCGAACTGGACGGCCGGAAAGTCGTACGCCGCCGGCGACATCGTCCGCTACACCGACGGCAAGGCGTACATCGCCGAGCACGCCAATCCGGGCTACGACCCGGTCATCAGCACCTGGTACTGGGAGCCGTACGCCTGCGACAGCGGTCCGGGCACGCCCAACGCGCGCTTCGTCGTGAGCGAGGCGCAGTTCAACCAGATGTTCCCGAACCGGAATTCGTTCTACAGCTACAGCGGTCTCACCGCGGCCCTGAGCGCCTACCCCGGCTTCGCCGACACCGGCAGCGACACGGTGAAGAAGCAGGAGGCCGCCGCCTTCCTCGCCAACGTCAGCCACGAGACCGGCGGTCTGGTGCACGTGGTGGAGCAGAACACCGCCAACTACCCGCACTACTGCGACTGGGGCCGGCCCTACGGCTGTCCGGCCGGGCAGGCCGCCTACTACGGGCGCGGTCCGATCCAGCTGAGCTGGAACTTCAACTACAAGGCCGCGGGCGACGCGCTCGGCATCGACCTGCTGAACAACCCCTGGCTGGTGCAGAACGACTCGGCCGTCGCCTGGAAGACGGCCCTGTGGTACTGGAACACCCAGACCGGCCCCGGCAGCATGACCCCGCACAACGCCATGGTGAACGGCGCCGGGTTCGGCCAGACGATCCGCAGCATCAACGGCTCCCTGGAGTGCGACGGCAAGAACCCGGCGCAGGTGCAGAGCCGTGTGAACAACTACCAGCGGTTCACACAGATCCTCGGGACGTCACCCGGGGGCAACCTGTACTGCTGACGCAGGGCCGTGCGACGTGGTGTCATGCGGAATGTCATGAACCTGACGGTTGACCGAAGGGCATCCCTCATGCGCCTACGCACCCCCCACGCCCTGCTCGCCACGGCCGCGGCACTGTCCGCCGCGGTCGTGGCACCCCAGCCCGCTGCCGCCGCCGCTCCGGCTCCGGGCGCGTACTACGTCCAGAGCGCCACCACCGGCCTCAACGCGGCCGACACCGGCGGGGCGGTCGAGCAGCACAGACCCCGCGGCAACGAGGACCGCCAGCAGTGGCGGCTGACGCCGAGCGGCTCCTCGTACCTCCTGGAGAACACCGTCGCGCCGGGCAGTTGCCTCGGCCGCAGCGGGGACCAGGCCGCGACCGTCGCCTGCGCGAGTGCCGACGCCGGGTGGGAGATCGACCCGATCGGCGCCGACCGCTACACGCTCAAGGTCCCGGGAACCACCCGCCACCTCACGGTCGCACCCAAGCCGTCCGGCGCCACCTACCCCGCCAGGCTCGCCCTCGGCGCATCCGGCGACCTCGCCGCCTGGTACCTCACCCCGGTCGACGCGGCCACCTCCCCGATGCCGCCGCAGGACCGGCGCACCCTGGACCAGGTCACGTTCCTCACCACGCACAACGCCTACGCCAACGGCGTCGACGGTGGCTTCGCCCCGCCCTTCGTCAATCTCGTGCCCAACCAGACCCGCGGCATCGAACGCCAACTCGCCGACGGGGTCCGCGGATTCATGCTGGACATCCACCAGACTCCCGACGGCGCGATCCTCTGCCACAACAGCTGCACCCTCGTCAGCAGGCCCGTGGCCCTCTGGGTCGACCTCCAGCGCATGGTCGACTTCCTGAAGGCCCACCCCGACCAGTTCGTCACCGTCTTCCTGGAGGACTACGTCGATCCGGCCGTCCTGCGCGCCGAACTCGCCCGTGTCAACGGTCTGTCGGACGTGCTCTACCGGCCCGATCTCACCGGCGTGCGGCAGAGCGGCTGGCCGGCGATGGCGGACCTGGCCGCCGCCGGCCACCGGCTGCTGATCTTCACCGACCGCAGCCGCTCCGCCGACCAGGCCGCGGGCCTGACCCGGGACAGCTTCGGCGTCATGTACCAGCGCGAATGGACCGTCGAGAACTACTGGTCGATGGGCCCGGGCCTCGGCTCCTCCGACTGGTCCTGCTACAGCCGCTGGTACGGCCCCGACACCAACGTCCCGCTGACCCGCACCGAGCCCGGATTCCGTCCGCTGTTCGTCATGAACCACTTCCGCGACGTCCCGCTCGCCGGCACGGCAGGTACCGACAACACCAAACTCGCCGACCGCGCCCGGAGGTTCTGTCAGCCCGCCGCCCGCAAGAAGCCCAACTTCCTTGCCGTGGACCACTACGACCGCGGCGACCCCGCCTCCGCCGTCACCGCCCTGAACACGTACACGTACCCGTAAACCGGCTGCGCCGGCCCGGGCGTCCTGTGTGAGACTCCGCCGATGAGCACACAGACGATCACCGCGGCCGCCGCGGGCACCTGGCAACTCGGCGACCTGCCCGTCCACCGCGTCGGCTTCGGCGCGATGCGGCTGACGGGCAGCGCCGCCTTCCACCACGGCACCCCGAGCGACCGCGACCGCTCGATCGCCGTCCTGCGCAAGGCGATCGACCTCGGCGTCGACCACATCGACACGGCGGCCTTCTACTTCTCGTCCCTGCGCTCCGCCAACGAACTCATCAACAGCGCCCTCGCGCCCTACCCCGACGACCTGGTCATCGTCACCAAGGTGGGCCCCTGTCGCGCCTACGACGGCACGTGGGCCACCTCGGCCCGCCCCGAGGATCTGCGCGGCCATGTGGAGGAGAACCTGCGCCAGCTCGGCCGCGACCACCTGGACGTGGTCAACCTGCGCCGGATGCCCGCGTGGGAATCCGTCACCGAGCACTTCGGCGCACTCGCGGAGCTGCGTGAGGCCGGCCTGATCCGCCACCTCGGCGTCTCCAACGTCACGGCCCGCCATCTCGCCGAGGCTCAGGCCATAGCCCCCGTGGTCTGCGTCCAGAACCGGTACGCCCTCGACCGCCCCGACCCCGACGCCGATGAAGTGCTCCGCCGCTGCGGTGAACAGGGCATCGCCTTCGTGCCGTTCTACGCCGTCGCGGGCGAGGCCGGTGAGCTCGGCGCCGTCACCGCCCACGACGAGGACGTCCTCGCCGTGGCCCGGGCCCACGGCGCGAGCCCCGCCCAGATCCGCATCGCCTGGACCCTGCACCAGGGGCCGCACGTCCTCGCCATCCCGGGAACCGGCGACCCCGGCCACCTCACGGAGAACGTGGCAGCGGGCGCGATCCGCCTCACCGGCGAGGAGCTGCACCTGCTCGGCACCCCGCGCCGCGAAGCCGGCTGAGGCGCCTCTGCACGGCCCGGACGCCCTCCCTCGAGTACCACCAGTACGCGGTGCCCTCCCGGCACACCGGGCGAAGACCCTCGTACGGGACGTGCTCGGGGCTTCGCCCGGTGCGGCGAGTGGGGGTCCTGTCTCGAAGAGCCAGGGGGAGTGCCGGGCGTCGCGCGGCAGGCGGGACTGCGCGGACACGGCCTGGGGTCCGTCGTTCCGATCACGCCGCAGACGCGAGGGCCGGCACGCACCTCTGCGGCGTCGTCGTCGGTCGCCGACGCTCCGCGTCGACTCCCTCCTCCGCCTTGCGGCTGACGCACCAGCCCTCGCTCACCGGCACCGGACAGCACCGTTGCTTTCCTGCGGCCTGATCCGAACGACAGACCCCAGGGCTCCAGATACTGCGCCGCCCCCTCGCCCAGCGACCAGTCGGCCGGGCCGTTCTCGGTCAGCACGATGAACACGTTCCGCGGCTCGGTGCCCGCGCAGGCGTGGGCGAGTTCGGCGGTCCTGCGATACAGGGCCCGCTTCTGCGCGGGTGTGCGACCGGAGCGCAGGGTGATCGCGACGTAGACGATGCCCTCGTCGCGGTGCACGCCGAGGTGGTCGTCGCAGCGCAGGGTGCCGCTCGTGCCGTCGTGGTCCACCAGGACCTGGAACCGGTCGTCGGGCGGTATGCCGATCGTCTCGGTCAGGGCGTCGTGCACGGCCCGGCCCAGTGCGGCGAGGCGCTCGGGTCCGGCCCGGAGCGTGTCGATACGGACGAAAGGCATGGGACCTCCGGCAGGGCGTTGGGCGAGGACTGTACATACTAGTAGTTACAGGAGGCCGGCTCAGCCCGCCGGGCAGTTGCCATCGGCCGAGTTTTACGTATAACCTCACCGGTCAACCGCCCGCCCCGAGAGGCCCTGATGAGACGTATCGCCCTGGTCACCCTCGTCGTCGACGACTACGACGAGGCGATCCGCTTCTACACCGAGGCCCTCGGATTCCGGCTCGCCGAGGACGCCCCCCGGCCCGACGGATCCCGCTGGGTCGTCGTCGAACCCGGCACTCCGGGTATCGGCCCCGGCCTGTTGCTGGCCCGGGCCAAGGGGGAGGCTCAGGCCGCCCGGGTCGGGAGCCAGACGGGCGGACGGGTCGGGTTCTTCCTGCACACCGAGGACTTCGCCGGCGATCACGCACGGATGACAGCCGCCGGTGTGACCTTCCTGGAGGATCCGCGGCACGAGCCGTACGGGACCGTCGCCGTCTTCGAGGACCTGTACGGAAACCGCTGGGACCTGCTCCAGCCCGCCGACTGACCCCTTCCCCGCCGCTTCGCACCCGCCGGCTCGAACCACCCGCTCGAGGAAAGACCCACCATGACTGCCACGCGCGTAGACACCGATCTGATCCGCCGCCTCCCGAAGGCCGTGCTGCACGACCACCTCGACGGCGGCCTGCGCCCCGCCACCGTGGTGGAGCTCGCCGAGGCGGTCGGCCACACCCTGCCCACCACCGACCCGGACGAGCTCGCCGCCTGGTACTACGAGGCCGCCAACTCCGGCGACCTGGTGCGCTACATAGCCACCTTCGAGCACACCCTCGCCGTGATGCAGACCCGCGAGGGCCTGCTGCGCACGGCCGAGGAGTACGTGCTCGACCTGGCCGCCGACGGGGTCGTGTACGGCGAGGTGCGCTACGCCCCGGAGCTGAACACCAACGGCGAACTGACCATGGCCGAGGTCGTGGAGACGGTCCAGGAGGGCCTTGCGGCGGGCATGGCGAAGGCGGCTGCCGCGGGCACCCCGGTGCGGGTCGGCACCCTGCTGTGCGGGATGCGGATGTTCGACCGGGTGCGCGAGGCGGCCGACCTGGCCGTGGCGTTCCGCGACGCCGGGGTCGTCGGCTTCGACATCGCCGGCGCCGAGGACGGCTTCCCGCCCGCCGACCACCTCGCGGCCTTCGAGCACCTGCGTCGCGAGAACGTGCCGTTCACCATCCACGCCGGTGAGGCGCACGGCCTGCCCAGCATCCACCAGGCCCTTCAGGTCTGCGGCGCCCAGCGCATCGGGCACGGCGTGCGGATCACCGACGACATCCCGGACCTCGCGGCCGGCAAGCTCGGCAGGCTCGCGGGCTGGGTGCGCGACCGGCGCATCGCCCTGGAGATGTGCCCGACGTCCAACCTCCAGACGGGCGCCGCCACGTCGATCGCCGAGCACCCGATCACCGCGCTCAAGGACCTCGGCTTCCGCGTCACCCTCAACACCGACAACCGCCTGGTGTCGGGCACGACGATGACCCGGGAGATGTCCCTGCTGGTCGAGCAGGCGGGCTGGACAGTGGAGGACCTGCGCACGGTCACCGTCAACGCCCTGAAGAGCGCGTTCATCCCGTTCGACGAGCGGAACGCCCTCATCCGGGACGCGGTGCTGCCCGGTTACGCCGCCGCGCTCTGAAGCAGCCCCCGCAGGTAGGCGGCCTGTCCGATGTGCTGGAGATCGTCGGACAGGACGCTGACCAGCCGCACGCCCAGGGTGACCGGCGGGTCCCAGCGCTCGTCGATGACGCGTTCCAGGTCCTTGGCGGCGAGGCCCCGCAGGGCACCCACACTCTGTTCGTGCACGGCGTCGTGGTAGCCGGTCAGCAGCTCGCCGGAGTCGACCCGGACCCGTGCGACCTTGGCGGGGCTGTGGCCGTAACCCGTGTCGCGGCGGGGCAGCTCGAGACCGAAGCGCTTCTCCCAGTCCTGGGACAGCCACACCTGTTCGAGGCCGAAGGCGTCGGCCATGTGGTCGTCCTGGACGCGGGTGAGGTGCCAGACCAGCCAGGCGATCGAGTTGGTGTCGGGGGAGGGGCGGGCGATCAACTCGTCCGGCCCGAGACCCTCGACGGTGGCGTGGACTTCTTCGCGGATGCGGTTGAAACCGTCGATGAGGATGTCCTTCGCGTGCATAGCTCCACCATCGCGCATCGCCGGGGATCACGCGTCGGCGATCCGGCCGGCCTCGGCCACGTCGGCAATTCGGCCGGCCTCGGCCACGTCGGCGATCCGGCCAGCCTCTGCCACGGGGAACGATGATCGCCGGGGCGGCTCGCGCGCCGGAGGGTCAGCCGGCCTGGGCACCCTCCGGCGGCGGTACCGGGCCTCCTGCGTCCAGCAGCGTCATCAGCGCCCGGGCCGCCGGACTGGTCGCCTGCTCGGGCGGCAGCAGCGCCACCGTCTCGTACACGGCGTCCCCGGCACCCTTCACCGGCAGGGCGGTCAGCGAGGCGCGCTTGTGCCGGAAATGGCGCGGCACCACGGCGATGCCCAGATCCTCGTCCACCAGGTCGAGAAGGCTGTGCACGTCGTTCACCTCCAGTGCGACGCTCCGGCGGACACCGGCCGCTGTGAAGGCGGCGTCGGTGGTGCGCCGCGGTCCCCAGTCCGGATGGAAGTCGACGAAGACCTCACCGCCGAGGTCCTCCGGAGTCACCGCGACCCCGGCCGAGGCGAGCCGGTGGCTCGGATGGCACAGCACCGTCATCGGCTCGCTCGTCAGCGGCACGGCGCGCAGCTGGTCGGTGTCCTCCTGGGCGGTGCGCACGGCGAACGCCAGATCCAGGCGCCCGGCCGCGACCTCCTCCGCGAGGGCCCCCGAGCCCGCCTGACGCAGGCAGATCTCCACGTCCGGGTGGCGCCGCCGGAACGCCGCCAGCAGCCCCGCCACATGCACCCCGGCGATGCACTGCTCCGACCCGAGCGCGAGCATCCCGCGCAGCACGCCCTGCACCGCGGCCACCGCCTCGTGGGCCGAGCGCACCTGTGCCAGAATTCGCTCCGCCTCACCGAGCAGCGCCCGTCCGGCCGGGGTGAGCGTCACCCGGCGGGTCGTGCGCACGAACAGCGGCGTCTGCAGCTCCCGCTCCAGCGCCCGGATGGACGCCGACAGGCCCGACTGGGACACCAGGAGGCGTTCCGCCGCGCGGGTGAAGTGCTGGTCCTCGGCGACCGCGACGAAGTGCTGCAAGTGACGCAGTTCCATGACTGAGAAGCCTAGCCGCTGAATTCCATCGGATTCTTCTGTTGGACGCATGGGCGCAGGTCACGCGAGAGTGGACACCGGTTCCTCCCGACCGTGCCAACCCCTCTGGAGTCGCGTTGTACACCGCACACCCCGACCGCTACGCGGACATGCCCTACCGGCGCACCGGACGCAGCGGTCTGAAGCTCCCCGCGCTCTCGCTCGGTCTGTGGCACAACTTCGGCCCGGACCGGCCCGTCGAGACGCAGCGCGCCATCCTGCGCCGCGCCTTCGATCTCGGCGTCACCCACTTCGACCTCGCCAACAACTACGGCCCGCCGCCCGGCGCCGCCGAGTCCGCGCTGGGCGAGTTCCTGAAGCAGGACTTCGCGCCGTACCGGGACGAGCTGGTGATCTCCACCAAGGCCGGCTACCTGATGTGGCCCGGCCCTTACGGCGAGTGGGGTTCCCGGAAGTACGTGCTGTCCTCGCTCGACCAGAGCCTGAAGCGCATGGGCCTCGACTACGTCGACATCTTCTACTCGCACCGCCCCGACCCCGACACCCCGCTCGAGGAGACGATGGGGGCCCTGCACTCGGCGGTGCAGCAGGGCAAGGCGCTCTACGTCGGCGTCTCCAACTACTCCGCGGAGCAGACCCGCGAGGCCGCCCGCATCCTGGGCGAGCTGGGCACCCCGCTCCTCATCCACCAGCCGCGCTACTCGATGCTGGACCGCCGCCCCGAGGACGAAGGCCTGCTCGACGCCCTCGACGAGCTCGAGGTCGGTTCCATCGTCTTCTCCCCGCTGGAGCAGGGCGTGCTCTCCGCCCGCTACCTCGACGGCATCCCCGAGGGTTCCCGGGCCGCGAGCGACAGCCCCTTCCTGAACTCGGACGCGCTCACCGAGGACCTGGTGGGCCGGCTGCGCGACCTGAACGACATCGCCACGTCGCGCGGTCAGACGCTGGCACAGATGGCCCTGGCCTGGGTGCTGCGCGGCGGCCGGGTCACCTCCGCGCTGGTCGGCGCGAGCAGCGCGCGGCAGATCGAGGACAGCGTCGGCGCCATCCGCAACCTCGACTTCGACGCGGACGAGCTGGCCCGGATCGACGCCATCGTCAAGCAGTAGCGGTTCCGCCCGCCCGGGGCAGCCACCCCCGGGCATCCGGGCCACGAGCGGACCGGGTCACGAGCCGATCCGTTCCTCGAGGCGCACGGTCACCGTGTCGCCCTCCTCCTTGCCGATGGCCTTGCGGATGTCCGCCTTCACGGGCAGCTTGTGCGTGCCGTCCCCCAGGGCCATGAAGGAGCTGCGGAACGGGTGCCCGTCGATCGTCCCGCGGACTTTGACCAGGCCGCGGGTGCCGAAGAACTCGACGGACCGGGGCCAGACCAGATAGGTCCAGCCGCCCTCGGCGGGGCTCTTGCGCAGGACCGCGGTGAACTCCGCGTCCAGGTCTCCTGTGGTGGCCATGACGTCCTCCGGTGGCCGGCGGCCTCTCCCTCGTGCAGACCGCCGGAGGCCGGAGAACTCATCGCGGCGCCGGCCTCACGCCCCGGCGGGCACCCGGTCCAGGAACCCGAGCACGGACCTGATCCGGTCCTGGCCGTCCAGGGTGATCACATCCGACCCGGCGACCGGCGCGGAGCCGTCGGCGGTGCTCACCAGTTCCCACGAGAAGCGGGCGATGTCGTGGTGACCGCCGACCCCGCCGGTGAGACGGAACTCGAACCCCGGGAACTGCTCCCGGGCCGCCGCGATCATCGCGGCGATCCCCTCGTGACCCCTGACGTCGGCCATCGGATCCGTGTAACCGCCCTCCTCGGTCCAGGCGGCGGCGACCGCTGTGGCGCGTGCCGCCGGGTCCTCGGCGTTCCAGGCCTCGAAGTAGCGGGCGACGGCGTCCTCGTGACGGTGGGCGGTTGCGGACATGGGCGATCAGCCTCCAATGGGTCGTACGTGCTGGTCAGGGCCCGGATTCCGCTCGTGGTGGACCCGGTACGACCACCTTGCCCGCACCTGCCGGGAGCGTCGATCACCCGGCCGCTGCGACCCCTCGCCGCATTTCGGCCAACTCGGGAGGTGAATATGCCAGGAGAGTGGCCGGAAAGTCGTGGTGACAGTGGTTCAGTAGTGAACATACTGACCTGCGAGAGCGCTTTTCACATCCAGCGACGGCGCCCTCACGCACAGCACGCGAGCCGCCGGCCAAGCCAGGCCGGGCCGGCGGACGGGCAGGGCAACGGGGGAGGGTCACGTGCACGACGAGTTCCTGTGCCACGTCACGGCGTACGGGGTCTGCGACGGCCGCCGCATCGGAGTGCCCCTCGGAACGTACCGGGCGCCGACCCTCGCGCTCGCGCTGTGGTGGCTGCGCGACCGCGCCTCCTGGATCGCCCAGCGCCTCGATCCCCGGCCCGATGACGAGCACTTACCGCCGGGCGCGCTCGTGCCGGTCGCCCCCACCGTGCCCGACGTGCCCGGGCTGCTGCGCGCCTGGTGCGCCGATCCCGCCCAGCAGGAGCGGGTCGCCGAGGAGTTGGCGGCCGGACGGCTGGTGCGCATCGCCACCAGTGACGACACCACCGAATACGAACTGCTCGCCGAGTCCGTCGACGCCCTGCGGATGCAGCGCACCGCCCCCTTCGTCGGCCTTTCCGTCGGCTGACCTGCGCAGCTGCGCCCAGGCGCAGACCAGGGCAAATCGGTAGAATCTTGACCATGGCGCAACCCTCGGTAGCACCAGAGCTCGTCCTGGAGACGGAGACGGGCACCACCGTGATGATCCCGGGCCGCGACTACCACGTGGGGCGCGACCCGTTGAGCGACGTCGTCATCGACGACGACCGGGTCTCCTGGCACCACGCGGTGCTGAAGCCGGAGGACGGCCACTGGACCATCGAGGACGAGGACAGCACCAACGGCACCTATGCCGACGGCCGGCGCATCCACGCATGGAACGTCGGACCCGGCAGCGTCATCCGCTTCGGCAATCCGGCCGACGGACCCCGCATGACCCTGACCGGCCGCCCCGCCCCCGCCCCGCGCCGCGTGGAACGCCCCTCCGCCGTCTCCATGCCCGCCCACACCGGCACCTACCGGCAGCCCACGACCGTACGGCCGTTGCCCACCCGCACCGTCCGCATCGGCCGCGCCGGCGACAACGACCTGGTCATCGACGACCTCGTGGTCTCCCGCAGGCACGCCGAACTGCGCGCCCTGCCCGACGGCACCTACGAGATCACCGACCTGGGCAGTCACAACGGCACCTACCTCAACGGCAGCCCCGTCACCAGCGCCCCCGTCGGCCAGGGTGACATCGTCGGCATCGGACACTCGGCGTTCTGCCTCGTCGGCGACCAGCTCCAGGAGTACGTCGACACCGGCGAGGTCTCCCTCGACGTGCAGGACCTCGCCGTCAGCGTCGACCGCGGCCGCAAGACGCTGCTGGACCACGTGTCCTTCCCGGTGGGGGAGAAGTGCCTGCTCGCCGTCGTCGGCCCGAGCGGCGCCGGCAAGTCCACGCTCCTCAACGCCCTCACCGGCCAGCGGCCCGCGAACCACGGCACCGTCCTCTACGACGGCCGCGACCTCTACCGCGACTACGCCGAGCTGCGCCAGCGCATCGGCCTGGTACCGCAGGACGACATCCTGCACGCGCAGCTGACCGTCCGCAAAGCCCTCTCCTACGCCGCCGAACTGCGCTTCCCGCAGGACACCGCCAAGGCCGAGCGGCGCGCCCGGGTGGACGAGGTCATCCGCGAACTCGGCCTGGAACAGCGCGCCGACCAGCCCGTGCACAGCCTCTCCGGCGGCCAGCGCAAGCGCGTCAGCGTGGCCCTGGAGCTGCTGACGAAGCCGTCGCTGCTGTTCCTCGACGAGCCGACCTCCGGCCTCGACCCCGGCATGGACCGCTCGGTGATGCACATGCTCCGCGGCCTCGCCGACGACGGCAGGACCGTCATCGTCGTCACTCACAGCGTGCTCAGCCTGGACGTCTGCGACCGGCTCCTCGTGCTCGCCCCCGGCGGGAAGATCGCCTACTACGGGCCGCCCGAGGACGCCCTGCCCTACTTCGGCTTCGAGGAGTGGCCGGAGGCCTTCGAGGCCTTCGACCGGGACACGGCACGTGACTGGGCCGGGGAGTACCTCGCCTCGCCCTTCCACGGACGGTACGTGGCCGACGCCTCCGCCCAGCCCCAGCAGCCCCGGTCCGAGCCCGTCGTCATCACGGCCCCGCCCCGGCCGCGCAGCCGGGGTGCCCAACTCGGCACGCTGGTGCGCCGGTACGCGGCCGCGCTGAGCGCCGACCGCACCTTCCTGATCATCATGATCGCCCTGCCGTTCGTGATGGGTGCGATGGCCCGCGCCCTGGCGGGCGGCAAGCTGACGCAGGACACGGCGATGAACGCGCTGCTCATCCTGTGCGTCGGCGCGGTGCTCACCGGCGCCGCCAACGCCGTCCGCGAACTCGTCAAGGAACGCGTGATCTACCAGCGGGAACGGGCGGTGGGCCTGTCCAGATCGGCGTACCTGATGTCCAAGGTCATCGTCCTGGGCGTCATCACCGTGCTCCAGGCGGTGGTGCTGACCCTGGTCGCCCTGCTCGGGGTGGACCTCAACGCCCCGGGTGGAGAAGGCGTGCTGATGCCGCCCCTGGTGGAGATCACCGTCGCCGTCGCCCTGCTGGCGTTCACGGCGATGATGCTCGGCCTGCTCGTCTCGGCCCTGGTGCGCAAGGAAGAGGTGACGATGCCGCTGCTGGTGCTCATCGCCATCGTCCAGGTCGTGTTCTGCGGGGCCCTGCTGAAGCTGGCGGACACACCCGGCCTCGAGCAGCTGGGCTGGCTGGTGCCGGCGCGCTGGGCGCTGGCCGCGATGGCCGGCACCGTCGGACTGGGCCGGATCGTGCCCGACGACCTGACGAAGGACCCGCTGTTCGAGCACTCGGCGGGCACATGGCTGCTGGACGTGGGGATGCTGGTCGTGCTGTCGGTGCTCTTCGGGTTCCTGGTGTCCCGCATGCTGCGCCGGCACGAACCGGCCGTCATGCGGAAGTAGGGAGCGCCGATGACGACTCCCGGCTTCCGGCCCACGCACGTCGTCCCGCAGCACGGGATGCCCGCCTGGGAGGCCCCCGACCCGGCCCGGCCCACCGTGGACCTCGACCCCCTGCTGCCGGTGCAGCTGCTGGAGCGGCAGGGCGACTGGGGGCACGTGCTGTGCTTCAACGGCTGGTCCGCCTGGGTCGACGGCCGCCGTCTGGTCGCCGTACCGCAGGACCCGCCCGCCGCGGACGGGCCCCTCACCCGTGCGGCGGATCCGCGGCCGCTGCTGGGGCGGGCGCAGGAAGCCCTGGCGCGGTACCGCTCCGCGGTGGAGGATCTCGCGGCGGGCCTCGACCGCGAGTCGTTCCGCACCCGCACCCACGGCATGCGGATCGGCGTCGTCGTCGACGGCGAGTCCGTGTGGCTCTACGACTCCGCCCACGGGCACTGGGTGTACGCCGACGGCAGCCGGATGAACACCTACGCCACGGACGAGACACCCGAAGCGGAACCGGCGTCCCACCAAGCCGAACCGGCGTCCCGCCGGGCCGGAGCGCCAGTGCATCCCCCTACGCGGGTGGTACCGCCCGAGGCCCCCGAACCCGCGGGCGTCGCGTCCCCCGGGCCGCCGGAGCCCACACGGGTGGTGACCCCGGAAACGCCCGAGCCGAAGGGGGCCGCCCGGGCCGCCCCTGCCGGGCCTCTGGAGCCCACGCGCGTGGTGGCGCCCGACGCTCCCGAACCGACGCGCGTGGTGGCGCCCGATGCTCCCGAACCCACGCGCCTGATCACCTCCGGGGACCGGGAGGACACCGGCGAGAGTGAGGGTGAGGGAGACCGTCCGGCCGCGGCGCCGCCCACGCGGGTCGTGGGGCACGAGCCCACCCGCGTCGTCCCGCCCGAGGGTGACGGCCGGTGAACCGCCAGACGAGCCTGTTCTCGGGGCGTCCCTCCGAGCTGATCGGGCAGCAGATCGCCGGGTACCGGATCGAGCAGGAGATCGGGCGAGGCGGCATGGCCGTCGTGTACCGGGCCCGCGACCTGCGCCTGGAACGCACCGTGGCCCTCAAGCTCCTCGCCCCCGAACTCGCCCGCAACGACACCTTCCGCCGCCGCTTCACCCACGAGTCACGGGCCGCCGCAGCCATCGACCACCCGCACATCGTGCCGGTGTTCGAGGCCGGTGAGACGGACGGTGTGCTGTACATCGCCATGCGGTACGTCCCCGGCAGCGACCTGCGGCACGTCCTCGACCGCGAGGGCCCCATGCCGCCTGTCACCGCCGTGCGCGTCGCCGCCCAGGTGGCCTCCGCGCTCGACGCGGCCCACGACCACGGACTGGTCCACCGGGACGTCAAGCCCGGCAACATCCTGGTGGCCCGCGGCACCGACAGCGACCACCCCGAGCACGTCTACCTCACCGACTTCGGCCTGACGAAGAAGTCGCTGTCGCTGACCGGCTTCACCACGGTCGGCCAGTTCGTCGGCACGCTCGACTACGTCGCCCCCGAGCAGATCTCCGGCAAACCGGTCGATGCCCGCTGTGACGTGTACGGCTTCGCCTGCGTCGTCTTCGAGACCCTGGCCGGTCATCCGCCCTTCCTCCGCGACGACGACATGGCCCTGCTCTGGGCGCACCAGTACGACGAGCCGCCGCCGCTGACCGAGGACCGGCCCGACCTCGACCCGCGGGTGGACCCCGTCTTCGCGCAGGCCCTCGCCAAGAGCCCCGACGACCGCTACCCGTCCTGCCTCGCCTTCGTGGCCGCACTGCGCGCCGTGACGACCGGTGGCGGGACCGACGCCCCGAGAACGCCCCCATGGGTGGACCGGCACCTGCCGGGCACGGGGGAGGAGCGGCCCAAACCACCGCCGCGCTGGGCCGAACCGGTCTTCGTGCAGCGGCGGTAGGGCGCCGCGTCAGCTCCCGGTCAGCTCTCGCCGCCGGTGCGCACCTCGCCCCGCCTCCGTACGCGACGCGCCAGCAGGGCCCCGGTGAACCCGGCCGCCAGCCCCCACGGAATGGCCAGGCCCACGGCACCCCACAACTTGGGCCGCAGGAACAGATCCCCTCCGAGTCCGCCGCCCAGGTCACCGATGCCCAGCACGGACAGGCCGAAGTGCGCGGACACGCGCCCGACGAGGCAGATCGTGAACACGGTGAGTCCCAGGGCGACCGCCATGTGCAGGGCGTGCTGCCAGGCCCGCACCCGGGCCGGTGACCGGGCTGCCATCACGAACCCGGCGGCCAGCAGCAGCACGACGTCGACGACCAGCAGCCACCACACCCGGCCGTCGTGCTCGGCGAGGGTCCGCAGGTTCAGCTCGGACACGTCCGGGGTGCGCAGCACCTCGTCGAGCACATGCGGCATGGGGAGCCCGAACGGCCCCTCCACCCTGCCGTTCCAGGTGGCGCCGAGCCCGATCGTGAACGCCAGCCACACGAGGTTGGGGAGGCCGAGCAGGATCACCGCGAACGTCTCCCGCGCGTTCCCCTGGGTCGCGGCGACGACCAGGGCGACGACCACGCCGATGACGACACACGCCAGCAGCAGAGCGACCATCGCGTACGCGGCCGGCCGCACCGACGCCTGGAAGCGGAGCAGTCCCGCGGGCAACGGTGCCCCGCGCGACACCAGCAGCGCCAGCACCAGCACACCGGCCAGCCACACCACGCCGACGAAGACGGACAGGGGGACGTCGGTGGTGAAGCCGAGCTGCGGGGACGCGCCGAACAGATCGCCGAGTTCGCCGAGCGCGGCGTCCCCGAGGGAGATGTCGAAGGTGTGACGGGCGGCGAGCGTCAGGCCGATCAGCGCGAGCAGCCACAGGGCCGCCACCCGGCCGGCCCAGCCGGCCAGCTCCGCCGCACCGGCGACCGCGCGGTGCCTCAGCGGCTGCAGGAACCCCCAGGCGAGCACCAGCGCCCCGGTGAGCGTGACCGACAACGGAATCACCGTCAAAGCCGCCTGCGTCTCGGCCAGGTCGCCGGCGCTTCCGGCGAGTTTCACCGTGCCGCCGACAGAGGTGACCAGGGCGGCCGCCACGACGGGGCCGAAGGATCCGTCCGGCAGGTCCCCGGCCCCGGCCGCCCACAGGCCGAGCGCGGCGACCACCGCCATGGCGAGCAGCCCGCCGAGCACCGTGACGAGGGCGTGCACCCAGCCATGGCGGGCGACGGCCCGCTGGCCGGAGGTGCGTGCCTGACCGGAGGGGGTGCGCGAACTCACGCTGCCACGCTAAGCAGGCCTCACCCGGATCGCCTGCCGGAGAGGTCCGTCCGCGTCGGCTTGCGGGGCGCACGGGACCGGGGCACACAATGAACTCGTAGTGGAAGAAGCTGCCTGAACCGGGATCAATGTCTCCGGGTGTGTGAAGGCCGCAGGGAACCCACGCGGGAGAAGACTTGTGAGCGTCGATCCACCGTCGTCCGGCCGTCCCACAGGACCTCCCTCGGGCCCGCTGTCGGGTCCCTCCCAGCCGCCCCCGGGTGGCGGCGGCCCGCCCGAGGAGCCGCCGAGCGGAGGCGGCAAGGAGCCGGAGCCCCGCCGCCCGTGGTGGGGGTCCGTGCCCCGGGTCGCGATCGTCGCCACCGCCGTGGTGGCCGCGGTGGTCTTGGCCGTGGTGCTCTCCCGGCCCGACAACGGCGGCACCGGCGCGTCCGACGGCGGTACCAGCACCGCCAGCGGCGAGGTGTTCCTCCAGCCCGCGGCCGACACCGGCCCGGACGAGTTCACCGAGTCGACGGCCCAGGAGGACAGCTCCGCCTCCCCGGTCACGCCCTCGGGGGCCACCGAATCGGCCCCGCAGAACGCCGTGCGGGGTGTGACCGGCAGCGCGCCCGGCCTGTACGGCGGCACCCGCAACGTCGCCAGCTGCGACGTGGAGAAGCAGATCGCGTACTTCGAGGACGCCCCGGACAAGGAGCGCGCTTTCGCCTCGGTCGTCCGGATCCAGCCGTCCGAGGTCCCCGCCTACCTGCGTTCGCTCACTCCCGTGCAACTGCGCATGGACACCCGCGTGACCAACCACGGCTACCGGAACGGCGCCCCCACCAGTTACCAGGCCGTCATGCAGGCCGGCACGGCCGTCCTCGTCGACGACCGCGGCGTGCCCCGGGTGCGGTGTGCGTGCGGCAACCCGCTGTCCCCGCCGGTCGCCACGCAGAGCGCACCCAAGACGACCGGCGCCGCGTGGCCGGGCTACAAGTCGTCGAACGTCGTGACGGTGACGCCCGCGCGGCAGCCCGTCGACGTCTTCGTGATGTGCGAACCCGACGGTGAGTGGTTCAAGCGCGAGGCGGGTGACACGGGCAAGAAGGACCACAAGACCCATAAGCCCGACAAGCCGTCCCCGTCGGCGAGCGTCACCACCCCCACGGCACCCACGGACTCGACGTCGTCCGGACCGCCCACGAGTGAACCGCCCACGACCTCGGACACGCCCGGGCCGACGACGAACGAGCCGTCGTCCGACACCCCGCCCCCGCCCGGCAGCAACACCGGGGGCGACACCGGCGCCGGTACGACGGACCAGGCCCCGGCCTCGTGACCCGGCCGGCTCAGGCGGCCCGGACCACCAGGGCGTAGTCGCCGAGTCCGAGCAGCCGGTCGGCCGGGATGTCGCCGTGGGCGGTGACGACCGCGTCGACGCGGCCCGTCCCGGGTTCGAACGCGACGTCCTGGACCGTGCCGAGCGTGTCGCCCCGCTCGGTGAGGATCCTGAGGCCCGGCAGCTCGTGGTGCGGCGGCACCTCGGCCGGCGCGGCGGTCGAGCGGACCAGTACCGCGTCCCGGCCGATGGCGTGCAGGGCGCCCCAGGCCAGCACGGTCTCCTTGCGGGAGTGCCGGCCCCGCACCCGGACGTGCGTGACCACACCGGACTCGGCGTCGACCGTCAGCGACCGCAGGGTGCCGACGTCCTCCGCCTCCGCCAGCGTCAGCACCGGCAGGCCCCGTGCCTCGGAGAACAGCATCATGGCGCCGACCCCTCATGCCCGGCCCGGAAGGCACCGACCCGGGCGACGAAGGCCGGCAGGTCGTCGGCGACGTAGCGGGTGGCGTCCGCCGGGATGACCAGGGCGCGGCCCGAGACGGCGAGCGTGTCGCCGCGCGGCACGTACACCCGGTGCCGGCGGCGTCGCGAGCCCTGCACCAGTGCCTTGCCCGCGGCGATCCGGAACCCCACGACGCGCCCACTGGTTCCGCCCTCGACGATCACGTCGAGCACCGTGCCCACCTCGGCGCCCTCGTCGGTCAGCACCTTCGCGTGCAGCACCCGGCCCTGCTGGGCCTCGCGGCGGGCCACCACCGCGGAGGTGTCCTGGAGGGCGTGGGCATCGCGGACCATGACCGCGTAGGGGCCCAGGGAGTGCACCGCCGGCCACGGCAGGCTCTGCTTCAGCGGGCCGCTCAGCAGGCCGCGCCCGCTCAGCGTGAATCCGGTGATCCGGCCGCCGGCGGCGTCGAAGACGGTGTCCTTGACCTGAGCGACCGCGTCGCCGCCCAGGGTGACGACGGGCAGGGTCGTCAGGCTGCGCGCGGCAAGCAGCTCGTTCATCGCAGACCCTTCCCGCCGGGCCGGCGCCGGACCGCGATGACGGTCCCCGACCGGCGGCCCGCCTGCACGGCGAGGGACACCGCCAGGACGGCGGCGAGCGCCGCGATCACCACGATCAGCCATGTCCACCAGGCCACCGCGCACCTCCGGCGATCCGGACCGGCCGCCCTCGGCCGGTCCTTATTCTTTCCGGGTGCCCCGCGAACGGGGGACAATGCCCTGGGCCACGACCGGGCCCGCATCCGTGAGGACTGTGAAGCCCGGCTCGGGGTACGAGCACTGGGGCAGAGCGTCCGGCCAGTCCGGCTTCCCAGAGAGAAAAGAATGATCGACCACCTGGACGGGGCAGTGATAACGACTGGTTTCGACGTGCCCGTGGAACCGCTGCGGCGGGCGGCACACTACACCGGTGAGCAGGGATGCATCGCCGAGGCGAGGTCCTTCGCCGCGCTCTTTCTCGACCAGCTGAGGACCGAGTGGTGTGCGCGCATCGACGAGCGGGTCGACGGTGCCGTGCTGCTGGTGGTGAGCGAGCTGATCACCAACGCCGACCGGCACAGCAACGGTCCGTACATCCTGGAGCTCGTCGGCACCGACACCGCGGTGACGGTGTCGGTCTACGACAGCAGCTCCGCACTGCCCCGGATTTTCCCGCGCAACCCCGAGCGCATCGGCCGGCACGGCCTGGAGATCGTCCACGCGCTCGCGGAGCAGGTCAGCGTGGAACGTGTGCCCGTCGGCAAGCGGGTACGCGCCGTTCTGCCGCTTTCCGGCGCAACCAGCGGATGAGTCGTCCGGGTGAGATGTGTCACCCGGACGGAACGAGTCACTCCCGTGCCCGGCCCGGTCGAGGAACAGCGGGGCCCGGCAAGGAGACCTGTGCGAACCGCACGACGTGCACGGGTGCCGTCCCACTCCCGCATGGGGGACGGCACCCGCTCGTCGGCGACGGTGTCAGGCGCAGCCCAGCTCGCCCAGCATGCCCTCGCGCAGCCGTGTGATGATCCGCTTGATCAGGCGGGAGACGTGCATCTGCGAGCAGCCGAGCCGCTCCCCGATCTCCGCCTGGGTGGCCTCTTCCACGAACCGCATGTGGATGATCTGCCGGTCACGCTCGCTCAGCTCCGCCATCAGCGGGGCGAGCGCGTGGAAGTCCTCGACGAGCCGCAGCCCGTCCTCCTCGACTCCGATGAAGTCGGCCAGGACGGCCTCGCCGCCCTCGGGACCGTCGCCGGTCAGCGCGGCGTCCAGCGACGACGAGTTGTACCCGTTCGCCGCGATCTGCCCTTCCACGACCTCGCGCTCGGAGATGTTCATCAGCGTGGCCAGCTCACCGACCGTCGGCTCGCGGTCCAGGCGGCTGGCGAGCTCCTCGCGGGCCTTGGCCAGCTCCACGCGCAGCTCCTGCAGCCGCCGGGGCACGTGCACCGCCCACGTCGTGTCCCGGAAGAACCGCTTGATCTCGCCGACGATGTACGGCAGCGCGAAGGAGGTGAACTCGACCTCGCGCGAGAGCTCGAACCGGTCGATGGCCTTGATCAGGCCGATCATGCCGGTCTGGACGATGTCCTCCATGTCGTCGCCCCGGCCCCGGAACCGTCCGGCCGCGAAGCGCACGAGCGACATGTTCATCTCGATCAGGGTGTTGCGCGCGTACTGGTACTCGTGCGTCCCCTCTTCGAGTTCCGTCAGGCGCTGGAAGAACTGGCGGGACAGCTGCCTCGCGTCCCGCGGGGCCACGGACCGCGGGTCCACGACGCCCGGCAGTGCTCCGTCACCCGCGCTGGCCTCGGCGTTCTCTTCGACGGCCTGTGCCTTCGACCGGATCACGGCGGTCTCCATTACCTCTCCCACGAACGTCACGGCGGACATCTGCATAGGTACTCCCGAGTTGCGGGTACCCGCGTCGAGGCGCACCATGCCCTTCGATTTTGCCATGGGCGAAATGAATGGAATGTCATGTTTCGGCCTGTGGTCCCGTCGGCCCCCGCCCGGTGATTCCACCCAGGGCGGAACGCCGGGCCCTTCCCCCGGCGGCCGGGCTTCCTAGGCTGGAGAAGTGAGCAACCAGTCGCCGAACGACGCCCGAGTCATCCCACTGCGCCCGCACGCCGCGCGTCCCGCCGGCGCACCGCCGCGCCAGGGGCCGCAGGTCCCCACCACGAAGGAGCCGCTGTGGCGGGACCTGGTGGGCGACGTCCTCCGGCGCGAACGCCTCGCGCAGGAGCGCACGCTGAAGGACGTCGCCGACGAGGCGCGGATCTCCATGCCGTACCTCTCGGAGGTGGAGCGCGGCCGCAAGGAGGCCTCCTCGGAGGTCCTCGCGGCCGCCGCCCACGCCCTCGGGCTGAACCTCGGTGACCTGCTGACGCGGGCGCACGGCGAACTGACCCGCCTCACGTCGCGCCACCCGGCCGGCCGCCGCCGCGGCGTGGCCACCCCGTCGCACGACGGGATGTGCCTGGCCGCCTGAGCCGTACCCGCCGCCGTACCGGCCGGCGCCTCAGACCTTCACGAGGCGCCGGCTGAGCACCTCGTCGGCCAGTCCGTACTCCACCGCCTCCCGCGCGGTGAACACCTTGTCGCGGTCCATGTCGGCCCTCAGGGTCGCCACGTCGTGGTGGGTGTGCCGTGCCAGCACCTCCTCGACCTGCGAGCGGATGCGCACCATCTCCTTGGCCTGGAGCGCCAGATCGGAGACCATGCCGCGCTGTCCCCCGCTGGCCGGCTGGCCCAGCAGCACTCGTGAGTGCTCCAGTACGAACCGCCGCCCCGGGTCCCCGCCGGCCAGCAGCACGGCCGCCGTGGAGGCCGCCTGCCCGACACAGAACGTGGAGATCGGTGCCTGCACGAACGTCATGGTGTCGTAGATGGCCATGAGCGAAGTGAACGAGCCGCCCGGGGAGTTGATGTAGACGGCGATCTCGCTCTCCGGGGACGAGGACTCCAGGTGGAGAAGCTGGGCGATGACGACGTTGGCGACGCCGTCGTCGATCTCCGTGCCGAGGAAGATGATCCGCTCGGACAGCAGCCGGCTGAACACGTCGTAGGACCGCTCGCCCTGCGGGGTGCGCTCGACGACGTTCGGAATCGTGTACGAGCCCATCACTGCAGCCCCATCCTGCGCCGGGTCGCCGCGGGGCGGACGTCCGTGAGGGACTCCACGACCCGGTCCACCATGCCGTACTCCCTGGCCTCCTCGGCCGTGAACCAGCGGTCCCGGTCACCGTCCCGGGAGATGGTCTCCTGGCTCTGACCGGTGTGCTCGGCGGTGATCCGCTCGATGGTCCGCTTGGTGAACTCCAGGTTCTCCGCCTGGATCTCGATGTCGGCGGTGGTGCCGCCGATGCCCGCGGACGGCTGGTGCATCATGATCCGCGCGTTCGGCAGGGCGTAGCGCTTGCCGGGCGCGCCGACGCTCAGCAGGAACTGGCCCATGCTGGCCGCGAAGCCCATCGCCAGCGTGGAGACGTCGTTCGGGATGAGCCGCATCGTGTCGTAGATGGCGAGGCCCGCGTGCACCGCGCCGCCCGGGCTGTTGATGTACAGGCTGATGTCGGTGTGGGCGTCCTCCGCGGACAGGATGAGCAGCTGCGAGCAGACCCGGTTGGCGGAGACCTCGTCGACCTGGGTGCCCAGCAGCACGATGCGCTGCGCGAGCAGCTGGGCGGCCAGGTGGTCGTCGAATCGGGTCGGAGGGGTGTCGCCCTCCTCCGCCCGCGGGGCGAGCGTCATGAGTGGAGTCATCGGTTCTCCTCGTCGCGGCAACGCATGCCGTCGACAGGTCGGGGATGTGCCGTCGACTCCACTGTCGACCTCGCACGATGCCCGTGAACGGTTTCTCTGCCCTCGGCAGATCCGCTACCGGCGGAGCCCGGACGGCTCAGCTCTTGTCGCGCAACTGGCGGAAGAACGCCCGCACATCACCGACCAGCAGGTCCGGCTGCTCCAGAGCGGCGAAGTGCCCGCCGCGGTCGAACTCCGTCCAGCGGACGATGTTCTCCGTGCGCTCGGCCCTGTGCCGCAGCGGGATCTGCGGGTCGCCGAAGAAGGACGCCACGGCCGTCGGCGCGGTGGAGGGCTCCTGCGGAGCGGCCACCCGCTCGCCCCGGGCGTGGGCCCGTTCGTAGTAGACCCGGGCGGACGAGCCCGCCGTGCCCGTCAGCCAGTACAGCATCACGTTCGTGAGCATCAGATCCCGGTCGACGGCCTCCTCGGGCAGCTCTTCGGAGTCCGTCCACTCCTGGAACTTCTCGACGATCCAGGCGAGTTGTCCCACGGGGGAGTCGGTGAGCGCGTAGGACACGGTCTGCGGCCGGGTGGACTGCAGGTGGAAGTAGCCCGTGCCGTCGCGGGACCACTGCGTCCACCGCCGCCAGGAGGTGAGCGTGCGCTCCCGCTCCGCCGGACTCAGCGCCCGCAGCTCCTCGGCGGTCGGCTCGGTGGCCGCCTGGGCGCCCGGGAGCAGATTGAGATGGATGCCGAGGACCCGGCCGGGATGGACGCGGCCCAGTTCGCGGGTGATCGCCGCGCCCCAGTCGCCGCCCTGCGCGCCGAACCGTTCGTAGCCGAGGCGTGTCATCAGCTCGGCCCACGCGTCGGCGATCCGGCGTGCCTCCCAGCCGGTCTCCCGGGTGGGGCCGGAGAAACCGAAGCCGGGGATGCTCGGCAGCACGACGTGGAAGGCGTCGGCCGGATCGCCGCCGTGTGCGGCCGGATCCGTCAGTGGCCCGACCACGTCGAGGAACTCCACGATCGATCCCGGCCATCCGTGGGTGACGACCAGTGGTGTCGCGTCGGGCTCGGGGGAGCGGATGTGCGCGAAGTGCACCTGCGCGCCGTCGATCTCGGTGACGTACTGCGGCCACGTGTTCAGCCGCGCCTCCGCGGCCCGCCAGTCGTAGTCGTGCCTCCAGTACCGCACCAGCTCGCGCAGATAGCCCGAGGGAACGCCGTAGGTCCAGCCCACTCCGGGCAGCTCGTCGGGCCACCGGGTCCGGTCGAGGCGCTCGTGGAGGTCGTCGAGGTCGGTCTGCGGTACGTCGATGCGGAAGGGACGGATGCCGCTGCCGGCGGGCGTGGACGTCATGAGCATGATGCTAGTTCCGAACGGTGTAACGGCCACCTGAATTGACGGACGCCCCCGGCCGATGAGTTCCGGGGCCGGTACCGGTCGACAGTGGTGACAGCGTTCCACGCACCCGGGAGGACTCATGACCACCGACGGATTCACCACCTGCCTCTGGTTCGACGGCCAGGCCGAGGAGGCCGCCCACTTCTACGTCTCGGTCTTCAAGAACTCCGGCGTCGGCAAGATCGCCCGCTACCCCGAGGGCGCCCCGCAGCCCGCCGGGAGCGTGATGACCGTGGAGTTCACGGCCAACGGACACCGGTTCCTGGGCCTCAACGGCGGACCCGAGTTCACGTTCAGCGAGGCGGTCTCCTTCATGATCTTCTGCGAGAACCAGGAGGAGATCGACTACTACTGGACCAGGCTCACCGAGAACGGCGGCGAGCCGGGCCCCTGCGGCTGGCTCAAGGACCGGTTCGGCGTGTCCTGGCAGGTCGTCCCGGACCGGCTCGACGCGATGATCACCGACCCGGATCCGGCGAAGGCCGCCCGCGTCACCCAGGCGTTCATGGCGATGAGCAAGTTCGACATCGCCGCGCTGGACAAGGCGTACGCCGGCCAGTGACGCGCCCCCCGCGGGGGCGGAGCCGTCCCGCACACCGTGCCGGCCCGGCCCCTACGCCGTCTCGGCGGCGATCTCACCGATCACGTACCGGGAGTTCGCCGCGACGGGCGGGTTCGTGTCCCAGTAGTACGGCAGCGCGATGACCGCGATCGACAGGGCCCAGCCCCGGGCCCGTGCCCATTCGGCCTCGCCGGCGCCCACGGCCTCGCGGAACACCCCGCGGGCCGCGGCCGGCAGCAGGCACCAGGCGCCGATGAGGTCGACGGCCGGATCACCGACGCCCACCGTCCCGAAGTCGATCACGGCGCTGAGCCGTCCGCCCGCGACCAGCAGGTTCCCGGCCATCAGATCGCCGTGGGCCCAGACCGGCGGCCCGGTGTGCTCCGGAGCGCGCAGGGCGGCTTCCCACACCTTCGTCACCGCGGCGGTGTCGACCCGCCCGGCGAGGTCCGCGAGCGCCTCCCGCATGAAGGGGTCCCGGTCCGCCAACGGCACTCCCCGGTAGCCCAGAGGTCCCTCCGACGCGTCGATGCGACGCAGGGCCGTGACCCACCCCGCCAGGTCCTCGGCGAGCAGAGCGGGCTCCTCGAGCCTGCCGGGCACCGGGTTGCGGCCGTCCAGCCAGCGGTACACCGACCAGGGCCAGGGGAAGCCGTCGCCGGGCTCGCCCCGCCCGAGCGGTTCGGGCGCGCCCACGGGCAATGCCGGGCCCAGCCGGGGCAGCCAGTGCAGCTCGTGCGCGATGGCCTCCACGGCACGCGGGTGCCTCGGGAGCCGTACGACCTTGTCCGTGCCGAGGCGGAACATGGCGTTCTCCGTCCCGGAGGACTCCAGCCGCCACACCGGCAGCCCGGCCCACCGCGGGAACCGTCCGGCGATCAGCCGCTCGACGAGCGACACGTCGATCTCCAGCTCGTCCTCATGCATCCGCACCGCACCCATGAGCCCATTCGAGCGGTCAACGCACCGCCTGTCGAACGGTTTTGGCGATCTCCCGGGCGATGCGCAGGATCCCTGGGGAGCGGACCGGGCAGGGCTTCGGCCTGGACGTCGTGGGGGCCAGGCAGAAGTGCAGGTGGTCGTCGTCGCGGTGCAGGGCCGTGCGGTCGAGGCCGGGCTGGGTGCAGTAGTCCGGGTGGGCGCGCTCGTAGGCCGTGCAGGGCAGGTACTGCGTCCAGGTGTAGCGGCCTGCGGCGGGGCTCACGGCCTTCCCGGCGTCCGCCACCAGACCGCCCGAGGCGGCGGCCCGCTTCGCGTAGAGCGCGTTGACGCGGCGCACCCGGTCGGGCGTGACCGGATCCGGGCCCTGGGACACCCAGACGATCCTCGGGCGGTGGCCGCCCCCGGCCGCGGTGATCTGCTCGGTGAGCCGGCGCGCGTCGGCTGCGTAGCGGCTGAAGTACCGGGCCGGGGACTTGTCGTAGGTGATGCCGTCCATGCACGGCGTGTAGCCCCAGGAGTTCCCCCAGAACTGCAGGACCACGAAGTCCGGCCGCAGCCTGCGCACCAGCGCGGCGGCCTTGTCGGCGGCCGGGACCAGGGACCGCTCGGCTGTGCCCTCCAGGTAGTCGCACAGGGTGGTGCCCGAGTACGGGGCGCCGGTGTACTTCGCTTGCAGGTCCCGGTGTAACTCCCTGCCCAGGACCGTCCGGCTCTCCATCGCCAGCGAGTCGCCGAGGTACAGCACCGTCGGCGCCCGCAGGGGCTCAGGGCCGGGGGAGACGGGGGCGCGCTGGTGGGTGGTGGCCGACGCGCGCGGTGCCGCCGGCGCCGGCTCCTCGGGCGCGGAAGCGGGATCCCCGCACCCGCCGAGGAGCACCCCGGCCAGCAGTACCCCCACCCACGGCTTGCGCATACGGCAACTCCCGCCCCGGCCACCGAAAGGGCCCTCAGGCAAGCACAACCGGGCGCCGGGGGGAAGACGTGCGTCACGTGCGGGCCCGCTCGGCGCGCGGGTCCGCCCCCGGGTGACTAGCGTGAGGAAACGGACGCATCCACTCATGGGGAGAGGGCCGTAGCCATGGCCGTGCAACCTGAAGGGGCCCCGTGCTGGGCCGACGCGATGTTCGGCGACCTCGAAGGGGCCAAGAGCTTCTACGGCGAGGTCCTCGGCTGGACCTTCGCCGAGGCGTCGGCGGAGTTCGGCAACTACACGCAGGCCTCCGTGAACGGCAAGGCGGTAGCCGCAGTCGTACCGCCCATGCCGGGCCAGGAGGGCCTGTCGCAGTGGTGCCTCTACTTCGCCTCCCAGGACGCGGCCGCCACCGCCGCCCGGATCCGGGACCACGGCGGCGAGGTGCTGATGGAACCGATGCAGGTCGGCGACTTCGGCACCATGTGCCTGGCCCGCGACCCCGGCGGAGTGGTCTTCGGCGTCTGGCAGGCGGGCACCCACCAGGGCTTCGAGGCCATGGCCGAACCGGGCGCCTACGCCTGGGCGGAGGTCTTCACCCGCGAGCCGGACAAGTCCGACGCGTTCTTCCCCGCCGTCTTCTCCTACCGGCAGCGGGACATGGAGGACGGCGAGATGGACTTCCGGATCTACGACCTGGGCGAGCGCAGCGTGCTGGGCCGGATGAAGATGGACGAGGACTTCCCGCCCGAGGTGCAGCCGTACATCAACGTCTACTTCACGGTCGAGGACTGCGACGCGGCCGTCGCCAAGGCCACCCGGCTGGGCGGCGTGCTGCGGTTCGGGCCGATGGACACCCCGTTCGGCCGGTTCGCCGCGATCAGCGACCCGCAGGGTGCGAACTTCTCGGTGATCGACATCACGAAGACCGAGGGAGAGATGCCGAAGCTGACCGACGTGGCCTAGACACCCGCGGCCTCCCCGGACCTCCCGGCCTCCTGGTCGGGCGGCCCCCGCGGCCATGGCATGATCGAGCGCATGCCTGAACGTGTTGTGGCCGCGTGTGACGGGGCTTCGAAGGGAAATCCCGGGCCCGCGGGCTGGGCCTGGGTCGTCGCCGACGCTTCCGAGACGCCGGAGCGGTGGGAGGCGGGGCCGCTCGGCAGGGCCACCAACAACGTCGCCGAACTCACCGCGCTGGAGCGCCTGCTGGCAGCGACCGACCCGGACGTGCCGCTCGAGATCCGGATGGACTCGCAGTACGCGATGAAGGCCGTGACGACCTGGCTGCCGGGCTGGAAGCGCAACGGCTGGAAGACCTCGGCCGGCAAGCCGGTCGCCAACCAGGACCTCGTCGTGCGCATCGACGAACTCCTGGACGGCCGCTCGGTCGAGTTCCGGTACGTCCCCGCCCACCAGGTGGACGGCGACCGGCTCAACGACTTCGCCGACCGTGCCGCCAGCCAGGCCGCGACCGTCCAGGAGCCCGCCGGCAGCGGTCTCGGCTCTCCCGAGCCGCCGCCTTCCCCGGACACCCCGGCCAAGGCCCCGCGCTCCCGCCCGCGCACCCCCAGGGCCGCAGGGAGCAAGGGCTCCGCGCGCACGATCAAGGCGAAGTTCCCCGGCCGCTGCCAGTGCGGGCGTTCCTACGCGGCCGGCGAGTCCATCGCCAAGAACGACAGCGGCTGGGGCCACCCGGAGTGCCGCACGGGCGCGAGCGTCTGATCAGACGTCGAACGTGTAGAACCGCGTGTGGTCCAGCAGGTCCGCGGGGCTCATGTCGTGCCACGGCCGCATCGTCTCGTTCAGGTCGATCACGTTCGGCGTACCGGCGGTGGGCAGGTAGGCCGAGCCGGGGTGGCGGCGCTGCCACTCGGCCCAGAGCTTGTCTATGTACGCGTGGTGCAGCCAGAACACCGGGTCGTTGGGGGAGACCCCGGTGGCCATCTGCCCGCCGACCCAGACGTGGACGCGGTTGTGCAGATTGACGCCCCGCCACCCCTCGAGGTGATTGCGGAAGCCGTCCGAGCCGCTGTTCCAGGGCGCCATGTCGTACGTGGGCATCGCCAGCACCGAGTCGACCTCGGCCCGCGTCGGCAGCTCGCGCACCCCCGCCCCGAGGGCGCGCCGCAGGAAGGTACGGCCGTCGACCCGCACGTTGACCGGCCACTTCCCCCCGGCGGCGGAGAACGGCCCGTCCGTCACGCGGCCGTCCCGCTCCCGCCCGGTGCCCCCGAGGAAGTCGGGCGCCCACAGTGAGGCCCGCGGCGTGCGGTCGACCGTCCAGTCCCAGTAGGGCAGCGTCACCGACGCGTCCACCGACTGCAGCGCCCGCTCGAACTCCAGGAGGAATCTGCGGTGCCAGGGCAGGAAGGACGGTGAGCGGTGCCCGGTCCGCTCGCCGTTGTCGGTGTCGGAGACGATGAACGCGTTGTGCGTCGTGACGAACTCGTCGTAGCGGCCGCTGCGCTTCAGCTCCAGCAGCGCGGCGACGAAACGCCGCTTCTCGTCGGCGGTCAGGGTGGACTGGTTCTTGCGGACAGCCATGTGCGGGTGCTCCAGATGCCTTGCGAGTCGGGTCAGTTGGCGGGGAACGGCAGAAGTGGCGCGCCCTGCAGCTCGTCCACCGCGGCGCGGGCCGCGGCGCGCGGGGTGGCCACCGGGTCGTAGTGGCTGACCACGCTGATCCAGCTGCCGTCGGCGTTACGCATCATGTGCAGCTCCACCCCGTCGACGAACACGGCGTAGCCGGCCCCGTGGTGGCCGTGGTGACCGGACCCGTCGGCCGGCCGGCCCTGTATCCGGCGCCCCTTGTAGACCTCGTCGAAGGCCCCGGGGGAGTCGTGGTGCCCGGCGGCCGACGCCGGGGTGATGACTGACAACGTCCCCGCGCTCGTGGCGAGGACGGCCGCGGCGGTGAGCGCGCTGCGACGGCTGAGTTCCGGCATACGGACCTCCTGGATGGCTTTCGGCTGATGACCCCGCATACCTACCGGCCGGGCCGTCAACGGGAGAAATCCACGCGAGCCGGTTGGCTGTGATCCGGGCAATTCCCCCTTTGCCATGCAAGATTGAACCAAGATGATCTTGCTGTGGCGGCCCTTCGCGTGAGTGCGGAAGGGGAAATTCCGCCCGTGCGGGGTGCCGTGGCGGATGTTTCTGCCTGTGCGTTCCGTTGCCCGTGGTGCGCGTCACGCCGCGAAACTGGCGCGATCCGGCGGTCGGTGGGTCATGCCCCGGCACTGCTACTCTGCGTCCGCAATCGACAGCTCTCGGTCACCATTGGGGTGTGTGTGAAGGTCGCCTGTGTCGGCGGCGGGCCCGCCGGTCTGTATCTCTCGATCCTGCTCAAGCGGCAGGACCCGTCCCACGACGTCACCGTCTACGAACGCGACCCGGAGGGGCGCACCTACGGCTGGGGCGTGACGTACTGGCGGGGACTGTTCGACCGGCTCCACGAGCAGGACCCCGAGTCGGCGCGCGCCCTCGACGCCCACTCCGTCCGGTGGAGCGACGGCGTCGCCCACGTGCGGGACCTCACGACCCGGCACAGCGGCGACCAGGGACACGGCATCGGCCGCCACCGGCTGCTGGAGATCCTCGCCGCCCGGGCCCGCGAGCTCGGCGTCCGCCTGGAGTACGAGCGCGAGATCGCCGCCGGCGACCTGCCCCGTGATGCCGACCTGGTCGTGGCGGCCGACGGCGTCCGCAGCGCCCTGCGCACCCGCCACCGCGCGCACTTCGGATCACAGCTCACTCCCGGGCGCAATCGCTACGTCTGGCTCGGCACCGCCAAGGTCTTCGACGCCTTCACCTTCGCCTTCGTCGAGACCGCCCACGGCTGGATCTGGTGCTACGGGTACGGCTACGGCCCCGACCGCAGCACCTGCGTCGTCGAATGCACACCCGAGACCTGGACCGGGCTCGGCCTCGACCACGCGAGCGAGGCCGACGGGCGCGCTCTGCTGGAGAAGCTCTTCGCCGACGTCCTCGACGGCCACGCCCTGCTGGGCCGACCGGGCGGTACCCCGTGGCAGACATTCCGCACCCTCACGAACGACACCTGGCACCACGGCAATCTCGTCCTGCTCGGCGACGCGGCCCACACCACGCACTACTCCATCGGCGCCGGCACCACCCTCGCCCTGGAGGACGCGATCGCCCTGGCGGCGGCGCTGCGGGAACAGCCGGACCTCCCGCAGGCCCTGGCCCGCTACGAGCGGGTACGCAAGGCGGCCCTCCTGCCCGTCCAGAGCGCGGCCCGCTACAGCGCCCAGTGGTACGAGAACCTGCCGCGCTACATGCATCTGCCGCCGGAGCGCATGTTCGCCCTGCTCGGCCAGCGGCACTCACCGCTGCTGCCCTATGTCCCGCCCCAGCTGTACTACCGGCTCGACCGGGCGGCCGGGCAGCTGGAGTCGCTGCGCCGCTTCAAACGCTGGCTGGGGCCGAAGGTCGCGCGGACGGTGCACGCGCGGGCACTGGCCTCCCGCGAATTAAGCCCCGGCGCGTCCATGGCGTGGCGTTCGACGGGTCGTTGTGCGCGGAACCGGTGATCACGGGAGGCCACGCTAGGGGCCGGTTGACACGTGTCGTGTTCCTGTCGCATCCGATTCACTCGTGTGGGTGAATGGTGCGGGGGTCGGCGGGCCGGAGCGACACGTTCCGCGCCGTGCCGTGACAGATGACACACTGACGCCCATGGACGAGCGCACATTCGACAGGTCGGGTCAGCACGCCTCCGTCATCGGTCTGGGCACCTGGCAGCTGGGTGCCGACTGGGGTGACGTCGACGACAAGGAAGCCCTCACGGTCCTGGAGGCCGCGGCGGAGGCCGGGGTGACCTTCTTCGACACCGCCGACGTGTACGGCGACGGCCGCAGCGAGCAGACCATCGCCGCGTTCCTCAGCGGCCGACCGGACCTGCACGTCATGGTCGCCACGAAGATGGGCCGCCGGGTCGACCAGATCCCCGGCAACTACGTGCTCGACAACTTCCGCGACTGGAACGACCGTTCCCGGCGCAACCTCGGCGTCGACCGGATCGACCTGGTCCAGCTGCACTGCCCGCCGACACCCGTCTACTCCACGGACGAGGTGTTCGACGCCCTCGACACCCTGGTCGAGGAGGAGCGCGTCGCCGCCTACGGCGTCAGCGTCGAGACCTGCGAGGAGGCACTGACCGCGATCGCCCGGCCCAACGTGGCGAGCGTGCAGATCATCCTCAACCCGTTCCGCATGAAGCCCCTGCGCGAGGTGCTCCCGGCCGCCCGTGAGGCGGGCGTCGGCATCATCGCCCGGGTGCCGCTCGCCTCCGGCCTGCTCTCGGGCAAGTACACCCGGGACACCGTCTTCCCGGACAACGACCACCGCACCTACAACCGGCACGGCGAGGCCTTTGACCAGGGCGAGACCTTCTCCGGCGTCGACTACGCCACGGGCGTCGAGGCGGCCGCCGAGTTCGCGGCACTCGCCCCCGAGGGGTACACCCCGGCCCAGCTGGCGCTGCGCTGGATCGTCGAGCAGCCCGGCGTCACGACCGTGATCCCCGGCGCGCGCTCACCCGAGCAGGCCCGGGCCAACGCGGCCGCCGCCCGCCTCCCGGAGCTGCCCGGCGAGACGACGGCGGCGATCCGCGACCTGTACGACCGGCGCATCAGCGAGCAGGTCGAATCGCGCTGGTGAGAGCGGCACTCAAGGCTCCAGGAGCAACTGCCTCTCCTGCTCCTGGTCGCCGGAGGCGGCACCGTCGTCGCGTGCCGTGAAGGCCCGTGTGAGGGTGTCGCTCGCCCGTCGCACGGCCTCCGGGCTGCCCTGCACGGTGACGGTCACCGGCGCGGACAGCCGCCCCGGACCCGTTGCCCCGCCGCCGGTGGACGCCGCGTCGCCGTCCGCGTCGAAGGTCGCCGTGTGCACCGTCGCGTTACCGTCGGCGGGACGTTCGTCCGGCGCCCCGAACGTGCCCTCCAGGGCCCGGACGACCGTTCGCGCGTCGTCGGTGCCTCCGCCGCTGAGCGTCACGGTGAGCTGCGTACCGGACATGCGTCCACGACCTCCTCGGTGCTCTGCGTCATTCGCGCCGTCCGTGTAACCGTCCCCTGATCGCTCAAACCGCCACCCGCCCCGGGACGAGGAGCCGCTTCCGGGGAACCCGGGAAAGAGGAGGGCCCGGATCTCACATCTGGAGGAACAGTGGCGGACGCGGCAGAGGGCGGGGGCATGCGCCGGGGGCGCAACGAGACGGAGGAGGAGCGCGCGGACCGGATGTGGCAGGAGCTCATCCAGGAGGTCCGGGTGGCCCAGATGGGCGTCCAGATCCTGTTCGGTTTCCTGCTCACCGTGGTCTTCACCGAGAAGTACGCGGACCTCTCCGACACCGACCAGACAATCTATCTGGTGACGGTCGTCCTGGGCGCCTGCGCCACCGGTGCGCTCATCGGACCGGTGGCCCTGCACCGCATCGTCGCCGGGCGGCGTGTCAAACCCCAGGCGGTGCGGCTGGCCTCCCGCCTCACCCTGTTCGGCCTCGTGCTGCTGCTCGCCACCACGACGGCCTCGCTGCTGCTGATCCTGCGCGTGGCGACGCACGACGGCTTCGTGCCGTACCTGGTCGCCGGCGTGGTGGGCTGGTATCTGCTGTGCTGGTTCGTGCTGCCGCTGTGGACCCGGCACCGCCACACGGCGAGGTGAGGGGCCCGGGCACCGGTCCCCGTCTCAGCCCCCGGCCAGGACCCCTTCCAGGAAGTCGTCGACCCGGACCTCCTCGCGGCCCGGCGGGACCACCGCGTGGGTCTCGCGCAGGAACGCGGCGAACCCCGGCGCCCACCCGAACACCACCGCGTGGTGCCGGCCGCCGTCGGGGCGGGCGTCGCCGAGGAACTCCATGCGCAGTTCCTGCCACATCCCCCGCGCCTGAGGGCGCATCCGCACGTCGCCCACCCCGACCGGACGCCGCAGCGCGTCACCGAGCATCTCCCGGTCCAGCTGCCACCGGGCGAGAACGCGGCCGTCATGGCTGAAGACCACGGTGACGGCGAACGGGTCCGCGGCGTCGTAGCTCAGGTGGGCGAGCACGGAGAAACGGTCCGAGTCGCCCGCCTGGAGCTGCACCACCAGGGTCTTGTGGACGAACGAGTTCACGAGGGGGCCTCCGGGAAGAACCGATGTAGAGCCCTCTAGTACCCCCGATTGCTGTGAAATGCTCAGCCGACCGGGTGATTCCCCCGAGCACCGCGCAGCGACTCGATGCAGACGGCCACAGCCCGCTGGAGCTCCTCCAGGCGCTGCACCATGTCGTCCTCGTAGAACTCACCGGCGTCGTCGAAGGTCAGCTCCTCGAACACCTTCGTCGCCTTCTGCAGACTGCTGTAGAACTTCGTGCGCCGCTCCTGCACCCGCAGCCCCGGGTCCGCCTCCACGGCCTCCACGACGAGCGCCCGCATGGTGTCGTAGGCCTCGCCGGCCCACTCGCCGGCGTCCTCGCCCTCGTCCAGCTCGTCGATGAGCGAGAGGTGCCGCTCGGCCTCCTGCCGGAGCTCGGCGGGCGCCTCGACGGTCTGCCCGGCGGGCGTCTTGATCTGCCCCGATTCGGCGATCTGCCGCACGTACCCGATCCGGTCGGCCGCCCTGCTCTCACCGGCGACGGCCTTCTTCAGCTCGTCGGTGCGCACGACGTCGCGGGCCAGCTCCGACTGCAGATCCGGGTCCTCACGGACCCGGTCGAGCAGGGCCTGGCGGGCCGCCCGGGCGGTGGAGGGGTCGGCGAGGATCGCGGCGCGCAGGGCGGTGGGGTTCTCCGCGACCTCCAGCGCCTTCGTGGGCCGGATGCCCTCCGCCTCGGCGGCCTCGGAGATGGCGGTGCCGCGCTCGGACGTGGCGCTGTTGCGGGAGACGTAGTAGCTCAGCCACACGTCGGCGTCCGGCAGGTCCACCTCCTGACCCGGCGTCAGCGCCTCGAACTGCGGGACCATCCCGTCGTCCGCCGCCCGGTCCCACGCCTTGTAGTAGCGCATGACCCGTTCCGGGGAGCAGCCGGCGAGCTCCGCGAACTCCTTGGCGGACACCTTCGGCGTCTCGTCCGCGCCCTGCCCGCCGGGCCGCACGCTGCGCGCCACCTTCAGACCGAACGCCCACCCTCCGGTCCGGGCGTACGCGCCGAACTCGCGCGCGTCCCGCGCGACCAGGTCGGAGAGGGGCGCCGGGACGACGGGGGACGTCTCGGGCGGGGTCATGGCTACGGTCACGGACGACTCTCCTGGGGCGGGGCAGACGGACTGCACGAGGTGCGGACGGAAGCCTAGCGGCAGCCGCTGACCTCGCCGTTCACCGTCCCCACGGCCCGCCCGAAACCGTTGTCTGCCCGGGGTACCGCTGCGCGAGGATGCGAAGAAGAGCCCTCCGCGGCGGAGGGCTCGACCGGCCGAACGGACGGTGGGGGAACTGGCCGGGAGTCTCAGCCGAACGCGTCCCGCAGCGCGGGCAGCAGGGTCTTCTCCGACCAGTCCAGGTACGCGGGCTGCGACTCGCCGCCGATCTGGACCAGGGCGACCTCGGTGAACCCGGCCTCGGCGTACGGGCGGACGGCCTCGACGAACGCGTCCGGGTCGTCACCGCACGGGATGGCCTCGGCGACGTCGTCCTGCGTGACGAACTGGGTCGCCGCCTCGAAGGAATCCGGGTGCGGCAGCTCCGAGTTGACCTTCCAGCCGCTGCCGAACCAGCGGAACTGGGAGTGCGCCCGCTTGACGGCCGCGTCCCGGTCGGGGTCGTAGCAGACCGGGAGCTGGCCGACGCGGGGCTTGCCCTCGCCGCCGTGCCGGTCGAACGCCTCCAGCAGTCCGGCCTTGGGCTCGGTGGCGATCACCAGGTCGCCGAGCCGGCCCGCGAGTTCGCAGGACCGCTCCCCGGAGACGGCGATGCCGATGGGCGGCGCCTCGTCCGGCAGGTCCCACAGCCGGGCCGACTCCACGTCGAAGTGCGTGCCGCGGTGGTTGACGTGGCCGCCCTTGAAGAGGGCACGGATGATCTCCACGGCCTCCTCGAACATCTCGTGCCGCACATCGACGGACGGCCAGCCGCCGCCCACCACGTGCTCGTTGAGGTTCTCGCCCGAACCCAGGCCCAGCCGGAACCGGCCCTCGGACAGCAGTTGCAGCGTCGCGGCCTTCTGCGCCACCACCGCCGGGTGGTAGCGGAACGTCGGGCACGTCACATACGTCATGAGCGGGATACGTGACGTGGCCTGGGCGGCCGCGCCGAGCACCGCCCACGCGTAGGGCGAATGGCCCTGCGAGCGCAACCACGGGAAGTAGTGGTCGGAGGTCACCGAGAAGTCGAAGCCCGCCTCCTCGGCCCGCACCACGTGGTCGACGAGCTCTCGGGGGCCGGCCTGCTCGGTCATCATCGTGTATCCGATTTGCACCATAACCGGCGAGTCCCCTGACACGGGACTTGAAAACGGGCTCGATCAAGGACGCCGGCAGGTGCAGGATGCGTGCATGAGTGCCTCCGCCCTGCCGTCCTCCGGCCCCGCCGCACAAGGTGTCGACGCCTCCGGAGTGCAGGCCTTCCTCGATGCCCTGGAAGCGGCGCCCGACATCGAGCCGCACAGTCTGATGATCATGCGGCACGGGTACCTGGTCGCGGCCGGCTGGTGGGCGCCGTACACCGCCGGACGCCGTCACCTGCTGTACTCGCTCAGCAAGAGCTTCACCGCCACCGCCGCGGCCCTGGCCGAGGCCGAGGGGCTGCTCGCCTTCGACGCCCCCGTGATCTCGTACTTCCCGGAGTTCGAGGCCGGCATCACCGATCCGCGCAGCCGGGGCATGCTCGTACGGCACGTCGCATCCATGGCGAGCGGCCACCGGCGGGACACCGTGGACGAGGTCTTCGGGCCGGACGTCACCGAGCCCGTCCGGCAGTTCCTGCTGCTGCCCCCGGACGCCGACCCGGGCACCGTGTTCGCCTACAACCAGCCCGCCACCTACACGCTCGCCGCGATCGTCCAGCGGGTGACCGGGCAACCGCTCACCGCGTACCTGCGGCCCCGGCTGCTGGCTCCGCTGGGCATCGGTGACGTGTCCTGGCTGACGGACCGCACCGGCCGCGAGCTCGGCTTCAGTGGCCTGCACGCCACCACCGACGCCGTCGCCCGGCTCGGACAGCTGTACCTGCGCGACGGCCTCTGGGCGGGCGAGCGGCTGCTGCCCGAGGGATGGGCGGCCCGCGCCTCGCACCCCCGCACACCGACCGCCGGCGCCATGGGAGAGGTGGACCGGCAGGACTGGGACCGGGGCTACGGCTATCGGTTCTGGACGTCCCGGCACGGTTACCGGGGGGACGGGGCGTACGGCCAGTTCTGCCTGGTGCTGCCGGAGCACGACGTGGTGATCGCGGCGACCTCCGCGACCGAGCGGATGCAGGAGTACCTGAACCTGGTCTGGGCGCATCTGCTGCCCGCCTTCGGACCCGAGCCGCTGACCGGCCGCGAGGGCGCCGACGCGGAGCTGCGCGAGCGCCTCGGCCGGCTCGCGCTGCCGCCCGCACCGGGCGCCCCCGCACCCCCCGGGCGGGAGCGGGACTGGTCGACCGGCGCGTTCACGTCCTCCGTGCAGGCCGGACCGGTCCGCTCGGCCGGGCTCGCCCGCGGCGCGGACGGCTGGACGCTGACCCTCACCGGAGTGGGAGACGGGCCGGACCGTCCCGACCGGATCGACCTGCGGATCGGACGGGCGGGCTGGACGGTCACCGAGGGCCCCGTTCCGGCCGCGGTGAGCGGCGGCTGGACCGAGGACGGCACGCTGGCCGTGGACGTGGCGTTCCTGGAGACCCCGCACCGTCTGGCGCTGACCTGCTCCCTGGCGGACCGGACGCTCACCGCGCACTGGCGCACCGCGCCGCTGCACGGCGGTCGCCTCACCACCTTGCGCGCCCCGCGCGGCTAGTCCGAGTCCGGCCGGAAGGTCTTGAAGAAGGTGCGCAACGCCTGCTGGTTGGCCGCGGTCTCCCAATCCGCGTCCGGGGTCGTCCAGCGCAGCGAGAAGCTCCGGCCCCCGCCGAGCAGGACGCCGCGGCCGTAGGTGTGCAGGCGGGTACCGCCGACGTCCGCGGTCCACTCCATGTCGGCGGACTTGCGCCCCTGGTACGTCGTCGCGCGGATCGCGCCGATCCGGTCGTAGTCGTCCGCCTGTTTGAGGTTGGGCTCGACGTCGTCCCGCCACACGGCCACCGGGTCCGGGCCCGCCTGCTCGCTGTAGGTGACGGCCAGCGTGCGGTCGTCGCCCTCGGCGCCGAAGACGACCCGGTAGGCGGCTGCGTCGCGGTCGGTGTCCAGCCGCTCGAAACCCTTCGGAAGCGCGACGGAGAAGCCCTCCGGCGCGCGGTAGAGCTGGAAGCCGGCCGGCAGGGCCGTGCTCGGCGAGGAGGGCGTGGGGGTGGGTGCGGGGGCGGGTTTGCCCGCCGGGGACGACGCGGAGGGCGTGGGGGAGGGGGACTCGGTCGGGCTGGGCGCCCCGGACGGTTCGGGGCCGCCGTCGCCGGTGCCCTCGCCCGGCGTGGCGGCGGAGGCCGGCGGGCGGGCCGGCGATTCGGCCGCGTCGCTGCCGCCGTCCGTGCCGGGCAGCCCCTGGGTCGCGGCGAGCACGGCGACCGCGACGGTGACGACGGCCAGGGCCGTTCCCGCCACCATGGTCCGTCTGCTCCACGCGGGGCTCCCCGTCCACACCGCCGCGTAGGCGCCGCGCAGCCGCGGGACCGGCGCCGCGGCCAGGGCGGCCTCGGGATCCTCGCTGAGCGCGCGGGTCAGCGCCTCACGAACCACCGGGCGGGTCAGCCGCTCCCGTGCGTCCTTGCGGAGCAGCCCCTGGACGACCTGCGTGAGCGGCCCGGCGCGCATCGGCGTGCGCAGCGGCAGCCGGTCCACGCCCTTCAGTGTGTTCTCCGGGCGCCCCCGGTCCCGGAAGGGCGGGCGGCCCTCGACCGTCGTGTACAGGATCGCGCCCAGCGCCCACAGGTCGGCGGCGGGGCCGATGCGCTGGTCGCGGGCCTGCTCCGGGGAGGCGAACGCCGGTGCCGTGAGCCGGGGCGCGAGCGTCGCGCCGGCCAGGCCGAAGCCGGTGACCACGATCGAGTGGTCCTCGCGCACGAACACCTGGCCGGGGCTGAGTTCGCCGTGCGTGATGCCCTCGGTGTGCGCGGCGTCCAGCACGTCGAGCAGGGCCAGGCCGATCCGCGCCGCCCGCACGTAGTTGAACGTGCCCTGCTCGGAGAGGAGTTCAGCGAGCGGTGTGCCGTCGATCCACTCGTTGACCGTCCACAGGGCACCGCCCTGCTCGACGGCGTCGACGACCGCGGCGATCCGGCCGGGGCACACCAGCGCCATGCTCTCGGTCGTGCGCAGCAGCCGGGCTGCGGCCCGGCGCTCGGCCCCGCCCGGGTCCTCGGGAAGCCCGACCTGGGTCACGAGGCAGGGGCGCGGGAACTCGCCGGCCCCGGTGTCCTCGGCGTACCAGCAGATGCGGTTGGTCTCGCGATGGAGGATCTCGAGCAGCCGGTACCGGCCGGCGACCAACTGGTGTGTGGAGACGTGCGCCCTGCCCATGGCCATCCCTCGCTGGAAACCTGGCTCTCACTTTTCCAGAAGTACGGGGGGTGAGGCGGCTTGCGTTCAATCGGATCGCAACTCCGGCCCCAATCCTGTCTTTTGTTCAAGAGAAGGGATCAAGTGTGCGAGGAAAAGCGGTCTTTCGGGGGTCCGGGCGTGGCTCACCTCGGCAGCCGGGCCGCGACGGTCGCGCGGAATTCGATCGCCGCGGCCCGGCTGATTGGCTATTTCGGCCCCGGCCTGCTGGTAACCGGCGGTAAATGCGGACGTGTACGACGTCTGAACTCCGAGCCCTCCGATGAATTTAGCGGTGGATTCGTCAAGAGGGGCCGCGACGTCAGCGCAGCCCGAAGCGGCGCGACCAGGCGAACACGTCGTCCGTCGTCGCGTTGCCCCCGCACACCACCAGGCCGATCCGGGCCCCGTCGCCGACCCGTTCCAGGACCCGCCGGGCCGCGGGCAGCAGGCACCCGGCCGCCGGTTCGGCCCAGACCTTGGCGTGGTCGGCCAGCTCCAGCGAGCCCCGCACGGCCTCCCGGTCCGGAACCACGAGGACCTCGGTGACCAGGGCGGAGACATGGTCGTACGTCAGCTGCGACACGGACGGGGCACTGAGGGTGGAGACGATCGACGACAGCGCGACCGGCAGCGGGCCGCCCGCCGTCAGCGCCTCGGACATGGCCTGTGCGCCCTCGGTCTCCACCCCCCACACCCGCACGCCGGGCCGGCGGGCCCGCAGCGCGGCGGCGACTCCGGCGATCAGGCCACCGCCGCCGATGCTCACGAGCACGTCGGTGAGCTCGCCGGCGTCGGCCGCCAGCTCCAGCCCCACCGTGCCCTGCCCGGCGATCACGGCCGGGTCGTCGAAGGGGTGGACCAGGGTCAGGCCCTCCTGCTGGAGCCGTGTCATCAGCGCGAACGCGCCGTCCATGTCGTCGGTCAGCCGCACCGACGCGCCGGCTGCCTCCGCGATCTCCACGGCACGGGCGGGCGCCGAGCGGGGCATCACGACCGTGGCCTTCACATCGAGGGCCGCGGCCATGACGGCGACGGCGATCCCGTGGTTGCCCCCGCTGACCGCCACGACCCCGGCGGCCCGCTCTGCCTCGCCCAGCGACAGCAGCTTCACCGTCGCCCCGCGTGCCTTGAACGAACCGGTGCGCTGCAGCAGCTCGAGCTTCGCGGTCACCGGTGCACCGAGCAGCGCCGACAGCCCCGGGCTGTCCACCGTCGGGGTGCGCACGACGTGCCCGGCGATGCGCCCGGCCGCCGCTTCGATCTCCGAAATGCCGATCATGGCAGTGGTCCTTCCGGCGCGGGGTCGCGAAACGCGCCGTGTCGAACCCTGTCGCGCCGAGGGGGCGAGGTCAAAGCGTTACACGGCGGGCGCGCACGCTCCGCACGTGTTGCGCGGCGGGCGCGCACGCTCCGCACGTGTTGCGCGGCGGGCGCCGGTGCCCCGGGGCGCATCCGGCGCCGGACGCTCAGACGTCGCGCCGCACCAGGTACTCCAGCAGCGACCGCAGGTCGGTGACGGCGTTCGCCGCCAGCGGGGCCCCGGCCAGGGAGCTCTCGACGGCGGCGAGGTGCCGGCGTGCCTCCGCCATGGCGGCCGCACGGCCGCCCGCCTCCTCGATCAGCGCGGCCGCCGTACCGGACGCCTCGCCCGACTCCAGGTGTGCGGCGATGCGGCCACCCATCGGGGAGTCGAGCGCCACCAGCACCGGGAACGTCCTCTTGCGCTCGCGCAGGTCACCGTGGACCGGTTTGCCGGTGACACCGGGGTCACCCCAGATGCCCAGCACGTCGTCGACGATCTGGAACGCGACCCCGAGATGCCGGCCGGCCCGGTCCAGCGCGGCGGCCGTCTCGGGACCGGCACCGCCGAGCACGGCACCGAGCGCGGCCGCGCAGCCCAGCAGCGCACCCGTCTTGTGCTCGGCCATCGCCCGGTACTCGTCCGGCCGCACCCGCTCCGGCCCCGTCCACGGGCGGTCGGTGAACAGCAGGTCGTCCGCCTGTCCGCGCACCAGGTCACCCAGCGCCACGGACAGCGTCCGCACGCCCCGCGCACCACCCGGCTGCGCCGCCAGCGTCTCGACGGCCAGGGCGAACAGGGCGTCACCCGCGAGCACCGCCGGCCCCGTGCCGTAGGCCTTCCACACGGTCGGGCGGCGGCGCCGGTCCGTGTCGCCGTCCATGATGTCGTCGTGCAGCAGGGAGAAGGTGTGCACGAGTTCCACCGCGACCGCCGCGGACACCCCGGCCCGGCCCGGCGCACCGGCCGCCTCCGCCCCCAGCACCGCGAGCGCCTGCCGCACGCCCTTGCCGCCGCAGGCCACGGCCGGTGCCCCGCCGACCTCGCACCAGCCGAAGGAGTAGGCGGCCATCTCGCCCACCCAGGGGTGCAGCCGCCCCACGGCTTCCTCCAGGGCCGGGCGGACCAGGGCACGGCAGCGGTCGAGAACCCGGGGGACGT
This sequence comes from Streptomyces sp. NPDC047880, assembly GCF_040706515.1. NCBI lineage: Bacteria > Bacillati > Actinomycetota > Actinomycetes > Kitasatosporales > Streptomycetaceae > Streptomyces > Streptomyces sp. NPDC047880. The sequence continues at coordinate 331,549 of NZ_JBEZOK010000003.1, forward strand.
CACCGGTGCCGGCCGCGCGGTCGTACGGCTCGTCCCGTCGTACCGCCCGAGCCGTGGCGGCGGGGCCGGCCGCCGTGACCTGCCGGGGCGACCCCGCCGGTGCTGGTGCCGGGCCCGTCGTGCCCCGGTGTGCCGCTTGCCCGGCTCCACCGGGCTGCGGCGTCTGCGTGACCGGCGCGGGGGACGTCGAGGCGGGCCGCGCCGCGTTCGCCGCCGTCGGCAGCGCCGTCACAGGGCCGCCCCCGTCTCCCGCTCGGCGGACGGTATGCCGAGTTCCTCGTGGGCCCGGGCCACCATCCGGCGGGCGTGCTGCAGACCGATGCGCTCCAGCAGGCCGGCGAGGTCGGCCAGTTCGGCCGCCGTCTCGTCACGGTCGCGTCCCAGGCGGGCCAGCGACTTGGCGAGACCCAGCCGTGACAGCGCCTCCCCGCGCGGCTCGCTCATCTCGCGGAACTCCGCGAGCGCCTGCTCGTACAGCTCCCGCGCCTGCGCGTAACGCCCCGCCCGGTACAGGACGTTGCCGCGCATCTTGTGGTTGTAGGCGAGCGCGCTGGACAGCCGCATCGCGCGGCACGTCGTCTCCGCCTCGCTCAGCAACTCCAAGGCCCGCTCGGTGTCCTGGTCGCGGACGGACACCACGTCGGCCAGCCCGCGCAGCGCCCAGGCGTGGCCGCGGCGGTCGTCGGCACGAGCGGCGATCTCGGCGGCCTCCTCGAAGAGCGCGTACGCCGTGTCGTAACGGCCGGTGTTGCGGTGCATCTGCGCGATGCCCTCCAGCGCCCACACCGTGTGCCGTGCCTCCCCGCGCCGCCGGGCCTCGGCGAGCAACTGCTCGTGCAGGCGGCCGACGGCCTCGTAGTCGCCCTGGATACGGCCGGTCTCGGCCAGTCCGGCCAGCGAGTAGCCGCGGACGACGATGTCCTCGCCCTGTTCGCCCAGGTCGGCGGCGAGCCGGAGCAGCCTGCGGGCCAGCGGGAGCGCGCCGCGCTGCCGGGCCAGCGTGCCGCCGCTCCACAGGGCCCAGGCCATCGCCCCGAGGTCCCCGGCCTGCCGGGCCGCGCGGTAACTCGCCTTCCAGGCCCGGTCCGCCTCCTCGACCCGGCCCAGCCGGCGGTGCGCCTCGGCCACGGCGAGTCCGGAACGCGCCGCCTCCGCGGGCTGTCCGGCGCGCTCGGCCGCCCGCAGCTGCTCGGTGCCGGCAGCCAGGACGTCGGTCAGCGAGGAGTTGACGGACAGGGTGGTGAGCGCGCCCTGGTACTCCGGGGCGAATGCCTTGCCGTACATCGATGCCTTTCGGTCCGTACACCCCCGAGGGAGAGCCACGATGTATACACGGAGCGTATACATGGGGTGTATAGAAGGGTGGAAGGATGCCCCGGCCGCGAGGGCCGGGGCATCGCCTGCTGCCGATCAAGACGTCGGCGGAACGGACCGGGTTGCCTCTGAGACGCACGTCACCTGACAGGCTTTCAGTGCTGCCCCGCCTTGTGGGGAGTCGCCTCGCTCGGCCGGACGACGACGTATCCCTCGCCCTGGAGCAGCAGTTGCACCGCCTCGCCGGAACCGCCGCGCAGCATCGACCCGATGGACTGCGAGCGGTGCAGCGAGGTCTGCAGGCCCGCCGTCCAGCCGACGATCGCGTCCGTGTCGACGTACACCGGGTACTGCGGCGAGACCGGGATGACGAGCGGGTTGCCCTCGCACACCAGGCCCAGCTTGCCGTGCCCGGTGAAGACGCTGTTGAACAGACCGCCGCCGGTCATGCCGGCGCCCTTCACGGTGGCGATGCGGTACGACAACGTGGCGTCGAAACACAGGACGTTACGGCCGTTGACCGTGAACTCGTCGCCCGGCTCGACATCGACGACGAAACAGTTCTGCGCCTCGTGCGCGAACCAGGCCTCGCCCTGCCCGCGCACCGCCATCAGCGGCAGGCCCTCCCCGGTGACCGCGCGCTTGAGCATGCCGCCCACACCCTGGCCCTTGCGCTCGAACTGGAGGTTGCCGCGGTAGGAGATCATCGCTCCCTGCCGGGCGAGCATCTCGCCGTTCACCGTGTAGCGGATGCACTTGGCGTTCTCGACGGTCATGCCCGGCGCCACGGCCGGCTGAACCATGTGCTCACTGGAAAAGAGATCACCCTTCATACCGGCATCCTCGCCCGGAGCGTTTCCCTCCGCCAAGATCGGGCAGACGGTCGCTTCGCACACCCGAAACTCACGCCACTTCACCCACCGCCGGGGACGGCACGCCCGGCAAACCCGCCTGTGCGGCGTCGCCGGCCGCACCGTTACCGTGTCGTACGCCGGGACGACCTGCGCCCGCACCCGACCTACCGGCCGAAGGAGCGCCGCAGATGTCCCGCACCGTACGTTCCCGCTGCCGTGCCGCCCTGGCCGCCCTCACCTGCTGTGTGGCGCTGGGCTGCGGGACCGGGGCGGAGCCCGCGGGGGACCGGCCGACCCCTCCGGCCGACCCCGCTCCGACGGCGGCCGGGCACGGTGTGGTCACCTGGGCCTCCTCCGCCGGCCACGTCGGTGAGGCGGCCGACGGCCGCGGCTACCGGCTGATGGTGCACACCAGCGTCGGCGGCAGCGACCTCAGGGTGCGGCTGTCCAACGCCTTCGGCGACCGGCCGGTGACGTTCCGGAACGTCCACGCCGGCCTGCGACGGGACGGTGCCGCGCTCGTCCCCGGCAGCAACAGGCGCCTGACCTTCCGCGGCGCACGCTCCGTCACCGTCCCCGCGGGGGGCGTCGTCTACAGCGATCCGCTGCCCGGCAGCGTGCCCGCCGGGCGTACCCTCGCCGTCAGCCTGTACGTCCCCCGGGCGGGCGGCGCGCTCACCGGGCACTGGCTGGCGATGCAGACCTCGTACACCACTCGCGGCGACCACGCGGCGGAGGAGGGCGCGGCCCGCTGGAAGCAACGGATCGGCTCGTGGTTCTACCTCGACGCCGTCACGGTGCGGCCCCGCCGGGCAGCGGGCGCCGTGGCCGCCCTCGGCGACTCCATCACCGACGGCTGGCACTCCACCACCGGCCACAACCGCCGCTGGCCCGACTACCTGGCCCGTCGCCTGGGCGCGTCCGCCGGCTCGGTCGAGGGCGTGGCCAACGCGGGCATCGCCGGGAACAAGGTGCTTCTCGACGGACCCGGGCAGAGCGCCCTGAACCGTCTGCAGCGGGACGCGCTCTCGCTGCCGGGCGTGCGCACGGTGTTCCTCTTCCAGGGCGTCAACGACATCAAGGCCGAGCCCGCCGCCACGAGCGCGGGGCTGATCGCCGGGTACCGCCGGCTGATCGACCGGGCGCACGCGGCCGGGAAGTGCGTCGTCGGCGCCACGATCGCCCCCTACAAGGGCTGGCAGGAGTGGGATCCCGCCGGGGAGGCGGTACGACGGCAGGTCAACGCCTTCATCCGCGACAGCGGCGCGTTCGACGCCGTCACCGACTTCGACCGCGTCCTGCGCAGCCCCCGCGACCCCGAGCGGCTCCTGCCCGCCTTCGACGGCGGCGACCATCTGCACCCCAACGACAAGGGGATGCGGGCGATGGCCGACGCCGTCGATCTCGCCGACCTCGACTGCGGGACCCGCCAGGACACCACGGGGTAGGGGACAGGCGTGAGCCCGGGGCGGGCGCCGGTCAGCCGGACGTCGACGGCTCCGGGGCGATCAGGCCCTCGCGGTAGGCGATCGCCACGGCCTCGCCGCGGCTCGACGCGCCCAGCTTGGCCAGGATGTTGGAGACGTGGACGCTCGCGGTCTTGCCGCTGATGAACAGCTCCTCACCGACCTGCCGGTTGCTGCGGCCGAGGGCGAGGAGCCGCAGCACGTCCTGCTCGCGGGCGGTGAGGACGGCGGCCCGGTCCCCGCCGCCGCCCGGCCTGTCCGACAGCCGGCCGCGCCGGATCAGATCGTCCACCTGTTCGCGCAGCGGTGTGGCGCCGAGCCGGACCGCGGTCTCCCGCACCGCCCGCGCCTCGGACGCGGCCTCCTCCCGGCACCCGGCCGCCACCAGGGCCTCCGCGTAGCGCAGCCGGCACCGCGCCCGCTCGTAGACGTCGCCGTAGCCGAACGCCGTCACCACCTTCGCCCAGGCGGCCACCGGGTCCGGCCCGGACGCCGCCCTGAGCCACTCGGCCTCGGCCCGGGCCAGCCACGCCTGCCCCTCGGGACCTTGCGGCGTGCCGTCGTCGCGGACGGCCATGGCCCGCGCCACTTCCACCAGTTCGGTCGCGGTGTCCGTCCAGCGGCCGGCACCGGCCTCGTCACCGGCCGACCGCAGCCCGACGGCCGCGTCGGCCACCGCCGACAACGCCAGCGCGGCGAGCCGCACCGCGACGTCCGGGCGGGTGCCCGTCTCGTCGGTGAGGGCCGTGACCGTCGACCGAGTCCACCGCACCGCGTCCTGCGGATCCCCGCGCAGCGCCGCCGCCTCGGTCAGCACGATTCCCGCGACCAGCGTGGCCATCCAGTCGAACGGCCCCTCCAGCAGGGCCCGCGCCCGGTCGGCGGCCGTGAAGTCACCCCGTGCGAGCGTCACGTACAGCGCGGGACCCATCGTGTACCCGCCGGCGGCCGGCAGCACGTCGGCGTCGGCCGCCGCCGCACGCACACACTCGTCCCAGCGGCCCAGCACGTTCAGCACCAGCAGCCGCAGATAGCGCATCTCCAGCGGGTACGGCGACGACAGCAGCCCGGCGCGCCGGGCCCGGTCCAGGCCCTCCGTCAGCCAGGGCACGCAGTCCGACAGGGCCCCGGACTCGTAACTGCCCATGGCCAGGTTGAACAGGGCACGCAGCTCCACGGGCGCGTTGCCCGAACTCCGCGCCAGGTCCCGGGCCTTGATCAGCCGCTGACGGCCCTCCGCGCCGCGCCGCCCCTCGCCGTCGAAGACGGCCAGCGAGATCAGCAGGTCCGCCTGGGCGTCGGTCACCCGCAGCCGTTCCGCCACTCCCAGGGCCCGGCGGGCGACCCGCAGCGCGGTCTCGTTCTCCCCGACGTGTCGTGCGGCCAGGACATGTGTCGCGGCCGCCCACACCCAGGTACGGGACGGAGGCTCCTCAGGGATCATCGCCAGGGCCTCGCTGCTGTAGGCGAAAGCCGCCGTCAGGCTGTCCACGCTCAGCAGGTTCCCGGCGAGGGTGTAGCGGACCCGTGCGGCCAGCTCGGACTCGGCGTCCTGACCGAGGCCGGCCAGCGCGGACCGGGTCAGCGAGACCGCACGGTGCAGCTCCCCGGCGTGCGCGGCCGCCGCCGACGCCCGCAGTGTCAGCGTCACCCGGTCGGCACCCCCGCCCGAGGGCCGGGCCTCGGGGCCGACCGCCGGCCACAGGTCCAGGGCCGCTTCGAGGTGCCGCTGCTCCTCGGCCGGGGCTCCGACCCGCTGGGCGTGATCGGCGGCCTCCAGGGACGCGGCCAGCGCCTCGGCGAGGTCGTGGCTCTCCCGGTAGTGGTGGGCCCGCTCCGCGGCACTCTCGGCAGGGTGCCCGCGCCCGGCGAGCAGCCGTGCGAACGCGCCGTGCAGCCTGGCCCGCTCCCCGGGCAGCAGGTCGGCGTAGACGGCCTCGCGGGCGAGGGCGTGCCGGAAGGAGTACGTGTCGTCGGCCCCGGCCACGAGCAGTTGCCGCCCGACCGCCTCGCGCAGCGCCGACTCCAGTTCCGCCTCCGGCAGCCCGGCCGCCTCCCGCAACAGGTCGTGCTCCACCCGGCGTCCGGCGACGGAGGCGGTCCGCAGCACCTGCTGCGCGGTCTCGGAGAGCTGCTCGAAGCGGATCAGCAGCACATCGGCGAGCCCGCTGGGCACCCCGCCCGACTCGGTGTCGGTGGCGGCGAGCAACTCCTCCGCGTAGAAGGCGTTCCCCTCGGCCCGCTCCACGATCCGCCGGACCGTGGCGTCCGGCAGCGGCCGGGGCTCCAGGGCCCGCACCAGCCGGTCCACGTCGGGGTCGGCCAGCGGCCGCAGTTCCAGCCGCTCGACGAGCGGCAGCCGTACCAGCTCCGCCAGCAGCGGCCGCAGCGGATGCCGTCGGTGCAGATCGTCGGCCCGGTACGAGGCGAACACCGCCAGCCGGTGCCGGAGCACGCCCCGGCCCAGCAGGAACCGCAGCAGGTCGCGCGACGACTGATCCGCCCAGTGCAGGTCCTCCAGCACCAGCAGCAGCGGCGCGACCTCCGCGGCGTCGGCCAGCAGCCCCGCCATCCCCTCGAACAGACGCAGCCGCCCGTCCACGTCCCGCACGGAGTCCGTCCCCGACCCCAGCAGCCGCTCGACCACGGGGTGGGCGGCGAGAGCACCGGAAAACCGCTCATCGGCGGCCAGCATCCCGAGGACCTCGGTGAACGGGAGGTACGGCAGCCCGACGTCGCCGAGGTCCACGCAGTGTCCGGTGAGCACGGTCATGCCCGTCGCGGCGGCTTGCCTGCCGGCCTCGTCGAGCACCCGGGTCTTGCCGACCCCGGCGTCCCCGGCGATCAGCACGGCCCGGGCCTCACCGCCGCGCGCGTGCTCCAGCACGCGGGCCAGGCGCGTGAGTTCGGCGTCCCGCCCGACGACGGGCGTGACCGATGAAGCCTGCTGCACGGAACCAACTTTCTTTTTCAGGGGCTCGGGAGGCCGACATGGTGCGGCCCCGCCGCGTGGGCGCGATCAACCCCACACGACCCGCGGCCGCCACCGGACAGCAACCCCGCGTGCTCAGGCGCGCAGGACCTTCGCCCAGTCGACGGGCACCCGCCCGGCCGGCCCCGGCGTGGGCTGATCCACCGGATGGCTCACCGGCGCGGTCAGCTCCGGCCCGCCCTCGTACAACTCGTTCGTCTCATAGTTCCAGTACCAGTCCTCACCCGGCTCGAAGCTCTGCACGAACGGGTGCCCGGTCTCCCGGAAGTGCCCCGTCGCGTGCTTCGCCGGCGAGCTGTCGCAGCACCCCACGTGTCCGCACTGCGCGCACCGCCGCAGGTGGAACCACCATCCCCCCGCCGCCTCGCACTCGGCACACCCGCTGCCGCTCGGCGGCACACTAGTGTCGATCCCGTTCACGCCCGTCATGCAGACTCCTCCTCGGCCGCTGTCAGCGGAAGCAGTACCTGGAAACGCGTGTCGCCCGGCTCCGACTCCACCCGGATCGTGCCGTGGTGCTTGTTGACCACGATCCGCCAGGAGATGTCGAGTCCGAGCCCGGTCCCCTCGCCCACCGGTTTGGTCGTGAAGAAGGGATCGAAGATCCGCTCCCGGTCCTGTGCCGGGATGCCGACGCCCGTGTCCCGGAACTCCACCAGCAGCCGGTCGTGTTCCGCCGCCGTCCGCACGGTCAGCGTCCCTTCCCCGCCCGCGCCGTTCATCGCCGCGACCGCGTTGTCGATGAGGTTCGTCCACACCTGGTTGAGCTCCGCGGGGTACGCCGGGATCTTCGGCAGCGTACGGTCGTAGTCCTTGACGACCTCGATCTGCTCGCCGATCTTGCCGGACAGCATCAGCAGGGTGGAGTCGAGGAGTTCGTGCACGTCGGCGTTCTGGAAGGGTGCCCGGTCGAGCTGCGAGTACTGCTTGGCCGCGTCCACCAGGTGGGAGATGCGCGTGGTCGAGTCGTTGATCTCGTCCATCAGCAGCTCGGTCTCGACGGTGTAGTTGAGCCAGCCGATGGCGCTCGGCAGGATGTCCTCGTCCACCGCCGCCGCGACCTGGTCCAGCCAGTCCACGTCGAGACCGGCCTGGACGAAGGTGGGCGCGATCCGCCAGCCTTCCGGGATGCCCTGGTCGTCCAGCCAGTCGGTCACGGCGTCCTCACGGTCGGACGCCTCCAGCGGACTCAGGGCCGGGGCCTTGGCGACCCGTTCGGCCGTGCGCTCCTGGATGTCGATGAGGTTCGCCATGACCTCGGGCGAGTACGAACCCTGCGCGATGATCGCCAGCTTGTGGCGCATCTTGCCGACCCGCTCCCGCAGGGTGGCCGTCGCCCGCACGGCCGCCGCGGCCGGGTTGTTCAGCTCGTGCGTCAGACCCGCGGACAACGAGCCGAGCGCCAGCAGCCGTTCACGCTGTCCGATGGCCCGCTGGGTGCTCTTCGAACCGAAGAACAACCCCTCCAGCAGGTGCACCGCCATCGGGAACCACTCCTGCATGATCTCCGCGAAGGTGTCGGCGGGCAGCACGAAGAACCGCGTCGGTTCCGTGACGCGCATGGAGTTGTTGTAGACCTGCCGCACCCGGTCGCCCAGGTACGCCTGCATGGACCCCGCGTACACCCCGCGCTGCGAGGTCCGGGTCACCTCCACGTCGTCCCCGCCGACCCGCCGGTACAGCACCACGGTGCCCTCGAGCATCACGTAGAAGCAGGTCGCGGGCTCGCCCTCGGTGTAGACCGGTCCGGGCTCGAACCGCTCCACCCGCCCCTCGGCGCACAACCGGCCGAGCTGCTCGGGCGTGAGCTTCTCGAACAGGAACAGCGCGCCGATCTCCTGCGGGTTGCAGGGCACCGCCTGTCCGCTCATGACTGCTCCAGGTACCGGTGGACGAGCATCACGGCCATGGCTCCCTCTCCGACGGCGGACGCGACCCGCTTCGCGGACTCCGAGCGGGCGTCGCCCGCCACGAACACGCCGGGCACGTTCGTCTCCAGGTGGTACGGCGGCCGGTCCAGCTCCCAGTCCTCCGGCGGACGTCCGTCGGGGGTAAGGTCCGGTCCGGCGAGGATGAACCCGCGCTCGTCCCGCAGCACCGTCCCGTCCAGCCAGTCGGTCAGCGGGGCCGCGCCGATGAACACGAACACCCACTGCGCGTCGACCTGTTCGGTGTGCCCGCTGTCCACGTCGCGCAGGGTCAGCCGCTCCAGACGGCCGTCGCCGTGCGCGGACTCGACGACCGTGCGGGCCCGGACCTGGATGTTGGGCGACTCCTCGATCTGCTGGATCAGGTAGTGCGACATCGACGCGGCCAGTGACTCGCCGCGCACCAGCAGCGTCACCGACTTGGCGCCCCGGGACAGGTACATCGCCGCCTGCCCGGCGGAGTTGGCGCCGCCGACGATGTACACGTCCTGGTCCTGGCAGGAGGGCGCCTCCGTGAGGGCCGACCCGTAGTACACCCCGCAACCGGTCAGTTCCTCGCAGCCGGGCGCAGCCAGCTGCCGGTAGGACACCCCGGTCGCCAGGATCACGCTGTGCGCGGCGACCGCCGAGCCGTCCGAGAAGCGGACGATCCGCGCGGCGCCGTTGACCTCCAGGGCCGTCACCTCGCGCGCGGTGAGGATCTCGGCGCCGAACTTCGCCGCCTGCCGCCGCGCCCGGTCGGTGAGCTGGGCCCCCGACACGCCGTCGGGGAATCCCAGGTAGTTCTCGATGCGTGAGCTCTGACCCGCCTGCCCGCCGGTCGCCGACCGCTCCACCAGCACCGTCCGCAGCCCTTCGGAGGCGCCGTAGACGGCCGCGCCGAGCCCGGCCGGGCCGCCACCGATGACGACCAGGTCGTAGAAGTCGGCCGTCGGAGCCGTCGCCAGCCCGACCCGGGCGGCGAGGTCGACGTGCTCCGGCTCGACCAGCGGCGTCCCGTCCGGCGTGATGACCACCGGCAGCCGCATCCCGTCCTCGCCGGCCGCGGCCAGCAGCCGCCGCCCCTCCGGTTCGTCGGCGGAGTACCAGCGGTAGGGGACCTGGTTGCGGGCCAGGAACTCCCGCACGTCCGAGGAACGCGACGACCAGCGGTGTCCCACGACCTTGGTGCTGGGCACGGGCCGGAAGTCGCTGGACCGCCACGCCTGGAGCAGATCGTCGAGGACCGGGTACAGCTTCTCCTCGGGCGGATCCCACGGTTTGAGCAGGTAGTGGTCGAGGTCGACGACGTTGATCGCGTCGATCGCGGCGTTCGTGTCCGCGTACGCGGTCAGCAGCACCCGGCGCGCACCGGGGTAGACGTCCAGGGCCTGTTCGAGGAACTCGATGCCGTTCATCTGCGGCATCCGGTAGTCGGCCAGGATCACGGCCACAAGATCACCGCGCAGCTTCAACTCCCGCAGCGCGTCCAGCGCGGACGCGCCGGACTCCGCCCGCACGATCCGGTACGACGCGCCGTACCGGCGCCTCAGGTCCCGGGCCACGGCCCGGGAGACACCCGGGTCGTCGTCCACGGTCATGATGACGGTCCGCGCCGAATCGGCGGCTTGTGCCATACGTCCCCCACGCCGGGCGGTCGACTCACGGCACGGCGTCCCCGGGGCACCGCGCCGACCTCCGCCCATCGTATGTTCGATCGCCGCGCGGCGCTCCGATACGGAGATCGGCTCCCGAGAGCGGCCAAGGGGCGGCGGTGGTGAAGACTGGGCGGCACAGTGACGTTCCACAGGGAGGCAGCCGGATGACACGCCCGATCACCGCAGGAGTCGACGGATCGGAGGAGAGCCTCGCGGCTCTCGCCTGGGCGGCGCGGGAGGCGGTGCGGCGCGACCGGCCGCTGCGCGTGGTGCACGCCTGGCGGGTGCAGACGCCGGAAGTGATCGAGAGCGCGGTCGCCACGGACGCGGACAGCCAGGCACAGTGGGTGCACAGCGCGGTGACCGAGGCCGTCGGGACCGTCACCCAACGGCACCCGGACCTCGAAGTGACCACGGACGTCATCGAGGGGGCCGTCGCCGACACCCTGGTCGCCGCCGCTGCCGACTCCGAGATGCTGGTGCTCGGCTCGCGCGGGCACGGCCGCATCGTGGGGTTCCTGGTCGGCTCGGTCGGCCAGCAGGTGATCGCCGAGGCCGACCGGCCCGTGGTGCTCGTGCGGGCGGGGGACCAGTCCTCGTCCGAGGCCGCCGGGCGGGAGATCGTCGTGGGCCAGCAGGGCGACCCGGAGGACAGCGCCGACGCGCTGCGCTTCGCCTTCGAGACGGCTGCCGCGCGGGGGGCGACCGTGCGGGTCGTACGGGCCTGGAGCCTGCCGCCCGTCTTCGCCTACAGCCCGGGCTCGCTGAAGCTCCTCGACGAGGCGGGGGGACTGGAGCCGTACGAGCAGAAGAGCCTGGCCGCGGCGGTCCGGCCGCTGCGGGAACGGTTCCCCGACGTGCCGGTCGAGGAGCACGTGGAGATGGGCAGCGCGAGCCAGGTTCTGCTGTCGGTGGCCGGGACGGCCCAGCTGATGGTCGTCGGGCGCCGGGCCCACCGTACGGCCGTCGGGGCCCGCATCGGCTCGGTGGCCCACGGGATGCTCCACCACGCCGACTGCCCGGTGGCGGTGGTGCCGCACGCCTGAGGGCGCCGGCCCCTCACTCCGCCGTCGGCTGCAGCGTCTTGCGGGCCGTGGGCAGGATGTTCCGGATGTAGTCCTCGACCACGGCGTCGAGGCCGATGTCGTGCTGGGCCCGCTCGGACATGTACCAGCGGTGTTCGAGGAGCTGGTGGTAGATCTCCGCCGGGTCCATCGCACCGCGCATTTCGACGGGCACGGCCCGCACGGTCGGCCGGAAGACCTCCCGCACCCAGCGGTGGGCGAGAACCTCCGGGCGTGCTCCCAGGGGGTCGCCGGGGGCGTAGTCGTCCTGGGTCGCCATCCAGCTCTCCAGGTCGTTCAGCAGCCGCCTGGCCTGGTTCTCCTCCGTGTCCAGCCCGGTCAGGCGCAGCAGTTGGCGCTGGTGGTGGCCCGCGTCGACGACCTTGGGCACGAAGCTGACCGTGTCGCCGGTCGAGGCGTGCTCGATCTGCATCTCGGCGACGTCGAACCCGAGGTCGTTCAGGCGGCGGATGCGGCGTTCTATGTAGTGGTACTTGCCCGCCGGATACACGGAGGCCCGGGTCAGCTCGTCCCACAGGCCGCGGTAGCGGGCGCAGATCTCCATGCCGAACTCGATCGGGTCCACGGACGGGTGCAGCGCCCCCGACGCCTCCAGGTCCAGCAGTTCCCCGCTGATGTTCACGCGGGCGAGGTCGAGGTCGTACTCGCGCTGTCCCGTGCTGAGCTGCGGATGCAGGTCACCGGTCTCGGCGTCCACCAGGTAGGCGGCGTAGGCGCCCGCGTCGCGCCGGAAGAGGGTGTTGGACAGGGAGCAGTCGCCCCAGGCGAAGCCGGCCAGGTGCAGCCGCACCAGGAGCACGGCGAGCGCGTCCATCAGCCGGTGCATGGTGGCCGGGCGCATGGTCGTCTCGAACATCGAGCGGTACGGCATCGAGCCGCCCAGGTGCCGGGTGACCAGGACGCTCTCCAGGGGGGCGCCGCTCGCGTCGGTGCGGCCGGTGACCACGGCCAGCGGGTCCACCGACGGGATGCCGATCCGGTCCAGGTCCCGCAGCATGTCGTACTCGCGCCGGGCCGGCCGCTCGGCCAGTTCCTTGACGGCGATCACCTCGTCGCCCGCGCGGGAGTAGCGCACCACGTGCCGGGAGATGCCGCGCGGCAGCGGTACCAGGTACTCCTCCGGCCACTCCTCCAGAGGTACGTCCCACGGCAGTTCCAGCAGGAGCGCGGGGTGCTCCGGATTGGTCGCGCTGATCTGCAGTGCCATGGGCCGGGTGTCCTTGTCTCGCCGCCGATCGTCCCATCAGATTAGAGGGCCCGCTCCCGGGCCCGGAGAGCGGCGTCCCGCACCGGCCCCCGGTGGACCGGCCCGTGCCCGGGGAGCAGCAGCTCGCCCTCCAGCTCCGCGAGCACGTCCAGGGAGGCCAGGGCGCGCGGGCGCTCGTGGTGGAACATGTCCGGCAGCAGCTGCGGTCCCTCGACGCGTGAGGTGGGGTGACCGCTGACCAGGGCGTCGCCGGAGACCAGCACACCGGTGCCCGGCAGGTGGTAGGCGCAGTGCCCGTCGGTGTGGCCCGGCGTGTGCACCGGTACCGGCCGTCCCGGCAGGTCCAGGGCGCCGGCCCGCGGGAACGGCTCGGGGGCCGTGACCGGGTTGTGCGTCGTGCCGCCGGAGCGCAGCGCGTGCACCGCCCACGGCAGCACACCCGGCCGCCAGCCGTTGGCGAGCACCGTCCCGAGGGACACCTGGTGCAGGAACTCCCGCCGGGCGTGCGGTCCTTCGGCTTCGTGCAGGTACACGGGCGTGCCGTACGCGGCGCGCAGGTACTCGGCGGAGCCCAGGTGGTCGTTGTGCGCGTGGGTGATCAGCACGGCGGCGACGGCCTCGGGGGAGCCCCCCACCTCCGTGAGGGAGGCGAGGACCTGCTCCCGGTCGCCCGGGTAGCCGGTGTCGATCAGGGTGACGGCGTCGCCCTCCTTGAGGATCACCCAGTTCGTGCTGGATCCGTGCACCAGATAGGTGCCCTCCGCGACCTGGTGTACGTCTGCGCGCATGATCGTCCCGCCTCGTGTGGTCCCGCTCCCGGCCCGACGGCACAAGGAAAGCAGAACCGGGAGCAGGCGGAACCGCGGGGTCCGGCCCAACGGGCGGGTGTGCCCGGGCCGTTCGCGGCGACTCAGCGCACGCCGTGCGGACGGAACTGGATGCTGATGCGCGGCCCCGCCGCCCGCGTGCTCTTGGGGATCGCGTGCTCCCAGGTGCGCTGGCAGGAACCGCCCATCACGACGAGGTCGCCGTGGCCCAGGGGGCGGCGCACGGTGTCCCGGCCGCCGCGCAGCGGGCGCAGCAGGAGGTCCCTGGGCGCTCCCACCGACAGGATCGCGACCATGGTGTCCTCGCGCGCCCCGCGTCCGATCCGGTCGCCGTGCCAGGCCACGCTGTCCCTGCCGTCCCGGTAGTAGCACAGCCCGGCCGTGGTGAACGGCTCACCCAGTTCCTCGCCGTAGTGGGCGCTGAGCGCGTCCCGCGCCTGGGCCAGCACGGGGTGCGGGAGCGGATCGTCCACGCCGTAGAACGCGAGCAGGCGGGGGACGTCGACCACGTGGTCGTACATCGTGCGCCGCTCCGCCCGCCAGGGGACCTCGGACGCCAGTCGTTCGAACAGATCGTCCGAGCCGCTGAGCCACCCGGGCAGCGTGTCGAGCCAGGCGCCGAAGCCGAGCCCGGTACGGCCGATCCCGTCCAGCGGGCCGAGGCGCAGTTCGTCGGCCTGGTCGAAGAGGGAGCCCTGGAGGTGCATGCCGCCAGCGTACCCCTTGATCGAAAATATGTTCCATGTATCTAAGGGGGTCTCATGTCTACGGGGGCCTCAGGCAGCCTTTCGATACATCGGTGTATCCAATACAGTCACGTATCGAAAGGCTCGAAGGGAGGCCGGGCATGGCGGTCGAAGGCAGCACCGGGCGTGTGACCAGGCGCCGGGTCCACACGCGGGCCAACCTCCTCGAAGCGGCGTTCTCCGTGTTCGCGGCCAAGGGCTTCGGGCACGTCTCGATCGAGGAGGTCTGCGAGGCCGCCGGCTACAGCAGGGGCGCCTTCTACTCCAACTTCTCCAGCCTCGACGAACTGTTCTTCGCCCTCTACCGCGAGCGCGCCGACCTGATCGCCGAGCAGGTCTCCGGAGCCCTCGCTCTCGACGGTCCCGACCTCGACGTGCCCGCCGCCGTGGACCGCGTCACCGACGTCCTGCTCCTCGACCGCGACTGGCTGCTGGTGAAGACGGACTTCCTCGTGCACGCCGCCCGCGACCCGGAGGTGGCGCGCAGCCTGCTCGAACACCGCGCGCGGCTGCGGCGGGCCGTCGCCGACCGGCTCGCCCGGGCCCGCGGGCACACCGCGCTGCCCGCCGTACTGGGTGACGCCGACGGCGCCGCCCACGCGGTGGTCGCCGCGTACGACGGCGTCACCACGCAACTGCTGCTGGACCGGGACCTGGACCACGCCCGCGCCTGGCTGAAGCAACTGCTCACGGCCCTGCTGACCGACGGCAGCGGCACCCTCGTTCACTCGAAGAACTGAAGAAGGGAACGGTCGCCATGGATGCCGATGTCATCGTCGTCGGAGCGGGCCTCGCCGGACTGGTCGCGGCGCACGAACTGACCAGCAGGGGCCGGCGGGTCGCACTCGTCGACCAGGAGAATGCCAACAACCTGGGCGGCCAGGCCTTCTGGTCCTTCGGTGGACTCTTCCTCGTCGGCTCGCCGGAGCAGCGGCGCCTGGGGATCAAGGACTCCTTCGAGCTCGCCTGGAGCGACTGGCGGGGCAGCGCGGGCTTCGACCGGCTGGAGGACGAGGACTCCTGGGCCGTGCGCTGGGCGCGCGCCTACGTCGAGTTCGCCGCGGGGGAGAAGCGGTCCTGGCTGGACGGACACGGCATCACCTTCCTGCCCACCGTCGGCTGGGCCGAGCGCGGCGACCTCACGGCGCACGGGCACGGCAACAGCGTGCCCCGCTTCCACGTCGCCTGGGGCACCGGCACCGGCGTCGTCGAACCGTTCGTCCGCTACGTCAAACAGGCCGCCCGCGACGGCCTGCTCACCTTCCACCACCGCCACCGCGTCGACGCCCTCGTCGTCGAGGGCGGCACCGCCCGGGGCGTGCGCGGCACGGTCCTGGCCGAGGACCCGGCGCCCCGGGGCGTCGCCTCCAGCCGCGAGGCGATCGGCGATTTCGAACTCACCGCCCAGGCCGTCGTCATCACCAGCGGCGGCATCGGCGCCAACCACGACATCGTCCGCCGCTACTGGCCCGAACGCCTCGGCACCCCGCCCCGCGAGATGGTCACCGGCGTCCCCGCCTACGTCGACGGGCGGATGCTCGACATCAGCGCCGAGGCCGGCGTACGGCTGGTCAACCGCGACCGCATGTGGCACTACACCGAAGGCCTGCGGAACTGGGACCCCATCTGGCCCGGCCACGGCATCCGCATCCTGCCCGGCCCGTCCTCCCTGTGGTTCGACGCCCTCGGCCGCCGCCTGCCCGGCCCGTACCTGCCCGGCTACGACACCCTCGGCACCCTGAAGCACCTGCGCACCACCGAGGACATCGCCGGGTACGGCCACTCCTGGTTCATCCTCACGCAGAAGATCATCGAGAAGGAGTTCGCCCTGTCGGGCTCCGAGCAGAACCCCGACATCACCGCCAAGGACCGCGCCGGCTTCCTCAAGGAGCGCATCCTCGGCAAGGGCGCTCCGGGGCCGGTCGACGCGTTCCTGCGCAAGGGCGCCGACTTCGTGACCGCGTCCGGCATCGAACAGCTCGTCGCGAAGATGAACGAACTCACCGACAAGCCGCTGCTCGACTCGGACGGGATCAAGCGCCAGATCGAGGCCCGCGACCTGCAGATCGCCAACCCCTACGCCAAGGACGCCCAGGTGCAGGGCATCCGCAACGCCCGCCGCTACATCGGCGACCGCCTCGGCCGGGTGGCCACCCCGCACCGCATCCTCGACCCGGCGGCCGGGCCGCTGATCGGCGTCAAGCTGCACATCCTCACCCGCAAGACCCTCGGCGGCATCCAGACCGACCTGGACTCCCGCGCCCTCGGGACCGACGGCAAGCCGGTCGACGGGCTGTACGCGGCAGGCGAGGTCGCCGGGTTCGGCGGCGGCGGCGTCCACGGCTACAACGCCCTGGAAGGCACCTTCCTCGGCGGGTGCCTCTTCTCGGGCCGGGCGGCGGGCCGGGCGGCGGCGAAGCAGACGGCCTGACCGACGGCGACGGGTGGTGCCTTCAGGCTTCGAGGAGGCGGGCCAGTACCGCGGCGTGGCTCTGCTCGGGCGTCTTCGACGCGGTCAGCAGGGTCACGTCGCCCCGACGGACCAGCTCGCGCACATGGTCGAGCGCCTCGGACGCATCCTCGGAGGCGAGTTCCGCCTCGTACCGCTCGGAGAACTCCTCGTACGAGCCCTCGCCCGCGTGGTACCAGCGCCGCAGCTCCGTCGACGGGGTGAGGGCCTTCGGCCACTCGTCCACCCGCGCCGCCTCCTTCGCCAGCCCGCGCGGCCACAGCCGGTCGACCAGGACCCGCGCACCGTCTTCGGGCTCGGCGGGCTCGTAGACACGGCGCAGGCGCACGCTCATGGTCGGCTCCTCCTCGCGGCGACAGGGGCGTGCCGCGAGCCTAACCCCGGCCGGATGCCCGCACCGCCCGGCGCCGAACGGCCGGTTCCGCTCGGGCCGGGCGGGTACTCCGTCCGCCTGACCAGGTGGAGGAGGAAGGGGGTCATGACATGAGTGCACAGGGCGGTCTGCGGGTCGTGCGGACCCTCGACGAACTCGTCGGGCTCGTCGAGCGGCACCGGGGCCTGTACGTCCGCTGGTCGCGGGGCCCGGAGACCGATCTCCGCGAGGTGTCCAGCACCGACGACCTGACAGGTGTGTCCCTGCCGGGGCTGCCGGCCAGCCCGCTCGGCGTCGAGGACTGGTGGGAGGACCGGCCGGTGCGGGTGTGGGTGGCCCGCCGGCTGCACGACTACGCGCACCTTACGCACGACAAGGGGCCGGGCGTGCGCCCCTGGGTGCTCACCGGCACGGAGGCCGCCCGCGGACCCGACAACGAACCGCTGGTCACCGACGTCCGCCCGCTGTGCCGGCTCGACCAGCGGGTGATCGACGAGGCGAGAGCGGAGGTGGCCCGGCAGGCGAACCCCTGGGGACCGCTGCGACGCAGCTGAGACCCCAGGGGTGGTGGCCGGTTGTCAGCCGGAACGGCGGCGGGCGGCGGCGCGGCGCTTCAGCGCACGCCGTTCGTTCTCGCTCGTCCCGCCCCACACGCCGATGGACTGACCCGTCTCCAGGGCCCATTGCAGACACTGCTCCTGCACAGGGCAGCGCCGTCGGCACACCCCCTTGGCCTGTTCCGTCTGCAACAGGGCCGGTCCGGAGGTGCCGATCGGGAAGAAGAGCTCGGGGTCCTCGTGCCGACAGGCAGCGTGGTCTCGCCAGTTGTCCATCGAAGTCACCTGCATCGCAGTAGAAGCGTGCTCTCTCGGATGCTTACTCCTTTTCGGGTGACCTGTCGATGCCCGGTGAAACAGACCGTTCCAGACAGCCGTTCACTGCTCCCGCATGCCCCAGGGCGAGCCGTAGTCCGTCAGCAGGTCCAGGAACGGCCGGGCGGGGAAGGCCTCGGGCCCGAGCACGCCGGCACCGGACCAGGCGCCCGTCGCGATGAGTTCGAGCGCGACGACGGGGTTGATCGCCGTCTGCCACACCACGGCCTGGGAGCCGTACTCGGCCATCGACCACTGGTTGTCGACCACGTGGTACAGGTACACCTCGCGCGGCTCGCCGTCCTTCACGCCCCGTACCCAGGTGCCGGCACAGGTCTTGCCGTGCATCCGCTCGCCCAGCCTCGCCGGGTCGGGCAGGCACGCGGCGACCACGTCCCGGGGCGACACCTTCACCGGGCCGTCCGGCCCCGGCACGGTCACCGGGTCGGTGCGGTCCAGGCCCAGCAGGTGCAGCGTCCGCAGCGTCTCGACGAACTCCCGGCCCAGGCCGTACTTGAAGGTCACCCGGCGGGCGTCGACCCAGCGCGGGACGAGCAGCACCTCCTCGTGCTCCACGTTCACGCACTCGACCGGGCCGATGCCGTCGGGAAAGTCGAAGACTTCGGGCTCGCTGAACGGCTCGGTGGTGAACCAGCCCTTCCCGCTCTCGTAGACGACCGGCGGGTTGAGGCACTCCTCGATGGTGGTCCAGATGCTGAACGAGGGCGCGAAGTCATAGCCGTCGACGGCCAGGTTCGCGCCGTCGCGAATGCCGATCTCCTCGATCTCGTCGAAGAGTTCGTCGGCGGCGTAGCGCGCGAACACATCCGAAAGACCCGGCTCCACACCCATGCCGACGACGGCCAGCAACCCCTCCTTCTCCCAGTCCGCGGCCTGGGCGAACTGCTCGTCACCCAGCTTGACCCCGCACTCCTCGTACGGCCGCTCGGCATGCGGACGGGACAGCGACATCGCCATGTCGAGATAGGTGGCGCCCGCGGTGCGGGCCGCGCGGAACAGCGGCATCACGAAGCGGGGATCGGTGGCGTTGAGCAGGACGTCGCAGCGGTGCCGGTCGAGCAGGCGGGCCACGGCGCTCTCGTCGCCGGCGTCGACCTGCTCCGCGGTGAAGCGCGCGTCGCCGCCGAGCGCCCCGACGGCGGCCTCCGCACGGTCCGGGTCGTAGTCGGCCACCACCATGGCCTCGAAGAACGGCCGCCGGGCCGCGATCCGGGTGATCGCCCCACCGACACCACCAGCACCCACGAGCAGTACACGCATGACAAAAACTCCCTATATGCGAAGAACGTGACGCGCCCTTGCAGTGATGAAACGCCGCCCGGTGCCTTAAGGTCAATGGCGTTGGCATAAGGAGGGAGCCCGCCGTGCCCAAGCCCGTGGTGCCCGAGGGGAAACGCCGCCGGCGCAGGCCCACCAAGAGCGGCACCGTGCTGTCCGAGGAACTGATCGTCGAGACCGCGCTGCGCATGCTGCGCGAACACGGAAGCGCCGGACTGACCGCCCGCCGGCTGGGCCTCGCCCTGGACGCCGACCCGAGCACGCTGTACCGGTATTTCCGCGGCATGGACGACCTGACCCTCGCCATCGGCGACGCCCTCATCGGCCAGGCGCTCCAGGGCTGGCGGCGCACGGGGGAGTGGCGGGCGGACCTCAGGGCCTTCGGGCTGCGCGTCCACGCCGCGTACCTCGCCCATCCGCAGGCCGCGCTGCTGACCACGAACCGGGTCACGGGCCGGGCGCACGAGCTGGCCGCCGACGAAGCCGTTCTGGACGTCCTGCGCACGGCCGGATTCCCGCTGCCCGACACCGTGCGCATCTATCACGCCTTCATCGACCAGACCCTGGCCTTCGCCGCACTGGACGCCGCTTCGCTGGCCCTGCCCAGCGACTCGCTGCACGCCGACGAGGACATGTGGCGATCGACGTACGCCCGCCTGCCCGCCACCACCCACCCCCGCATCGCCGAGGCGGCGCCCCAGCTCGCCACCCGCATGCTGACCAGCGCCTACCCGACGGCACTGGAGATGCTGCTGGACAGCGCGGCGGCCCGGCTGGAGTCCGTGCGGGACTGAGGCCTCAGACCCGCAGCGCCTCAGCCGCGGTCGCGGTCACCGTCTCCGCCACCTGCGCGAGCGCCGGCGAGTCGAGCTTCCACTGCTGCCAGTACAGCGGCACGTCGACCGTGCGGCGCGGGGCGATGCCGACGAGCCTGCCGTCGCGCAGCAGAGGGTCCGCCTGGGCTTCCGGCACCAGGCCCCAGCCCAGCCCCGCGGCGACGGCCTCGGCGAAGCCCTCCGAGGTCGGCACGTAGTGCCGCAGCGCGCTCGCGCCGACGCGCCCCCGGGTGAGCCCGCGGACGAAACCGTCCTGGAAGTCGTCGCGCCGGTCGAAGACCACCACCGGCGCCCGCGCGAGCGCCTCCGCCAGGGGCCCGCCGAGGTGGCGCCCGGCGAAGTCCGGCGCGGCCACGGGGAGGTAGCGCATCCGCCCGAGCGACCGCACGGAGCAGCCCGGCACGGGGTCGGGCGACGAGGTCACCGCGGCCATCACGGCGCCCTCGCGCAGCAGGGCCGCCGTGTGGTCCTCGTCCTCGCGGCGCAGCTCGAAGCAGAGCCGCAGCTCCCGCGGAACGCGGGTGAGCACCGGGAGGAACCAGGTGGCCAGCGAGTCCGCGTTCACCGCCACCGACACCCGGGTCGGCTCCCCGGCACCGCTCAGGCCGAGCTCCGCGCAGGCGTCGTGCTCCAGCCGGGCCACCTGACGGGCCAGCCGCACCAGCACCTCGCCCGACTCCGTCGGCCGCACCGGTTTGGTCCGCAGCAGCAGTACCCGCCCCGTGCGCTGCTCCAGCGCCTTCACGCGCTGGCTGATCGCCGACGGCGTCACGTGCAACGCGGCCGCCGCCGCGTCGAACGTCCCCTCGTCCACGACGGCGAGCAGGGTCCGCACCTGGTCCAGGGGGAGATCCTTCATCATCACGTGAGCTAATGATAGGTAAGAATCATTAGCTGGACCCGGTACGGTGGCCATCCGTAGCGTCGGGCCCATGACCAGCACCTTCACCGCCGGCGCCGCCGGTTTCGGCACCGGACTGTCCCTCATCGTCGCCATCGGCGCCCAGAACGCCTTCGTCCTGCGCCAGGGGATCCGCCGCCAGGCCGTCATCGCCGTCGTCGGGATCTGCGCCCTGTCCGACGCCGCGCTCATCGCGCTCGGCGTCGGCGGTGTCGGCGCGGTGGTGGTGAAGTGGCCGGGTGCCCTGACGGTGGTCGGCTGGATCGGCGGCGCGTTCCTGCTGTGCTACGGGGCCCTGGCCGCCCGGCGGGTCTTCCGGAAGGACGGCGGCGCGCTGCGCACCGAGGGGGAGGCGGCCGGATCGGCGCGCCGGGCCGTGCTCACTTGCCTGGCCATGACCTGGCTCAACCCGCACGTCTACCTCGACACCGTGTTCCTGCTGGGCTCCGTCGCCGCCGACCACGGTCCGCTGCGCTGGACCTTCGGCCTCGGCGCCGTCCTGGCCAGCCTGTGCTGGTTCACCGCCCTCGGGTTCGGTGCCCGCCTGCTGGGCCGTTTCCTCGCCAGGCCCGCCGCCTGGCGCGTGCTGGACGGCCTGGTCGCCGCCACCATGATCGTGCTCGGTGCCGTGCTCGTCGCCGGCAGCTGACCCTTCGGCCGCGGGCCGCCGCCGGGCCGGTGCGATAGTGATCCTCGCCCGAAAGATGTAACGAGCATCCAGGAAGCGGCGCGTGGACACGAGCGAGAGCACAGGCACAGAGCGGGAACGCGAACCCGAGGCGCCCCGGCGGCGTGGCCGGCGGCGCTGGGCCATGGACACCCGCCCCCTGCGCCGCCCCGCCTACCGGCGGCTGTGGGGCTCGACCGCCGTCACGGCCGTCGGCAGCCAGCTCACCGCCGTCGCCGTCCCCAAGCAGATCTACGACATCACGGGCTCCTCGGCCTGGGTGGGCGCCGCGAGCCTGGCCGGCCTCGTGCCCCTGATCGTGTTCGCGCTGTGGGGCGGGGCGATCGCCGACACCATGGACCGGCGCAAGCTGCTGCTGATCACCAACAGCGGCATCGCCGTCACCTCGCTGCTGTTCTGGCTCCAGGCCTTCGCGGGCCTGGAGTCGGTGGCCACGCTGATGCTGCTGCTCGCCGTGCAGCAGGCCTTTTGGGGCCTGAACGCCCCGGCCCGCAACGCCTCCACAGCGCGGCTGGTCCCCGATGACGAGCTGCCCGCCGCGAACGCCCTCGGCTCGACCGTGATGCAGACCGGCCAGGTGGCCGGCCCGCTGCTCGCCGGTGCCCTCATCCCCGTCATCGGGCTGCCCGAGCTGTACCTCATCGACGCGCTGGCGCTGTGCGTGACGGTGTGGGCCGTGTACCGGCTGCCCTCGCTGCCGCCCCTGGGCGGCACGGCGGTGCGACGCGCGGGCGTGAAGGAGATCGCCGCCGGTTTCCGCTACATCTCCGGGCACACCGTGCTGCTGCTGTCCTTCCTCGCCGACATCGTCGCCATGGTCCTCGGCATGCCCCGCGCCCTGTTCCCGCAGCTCGCCTCCCAGACCTACGCACCGTACGGCGAAGGGCTCGCGCTGGGCCTGCTGTTCGCGGCGATCCCCGTCGGTGCCGTGCTGGGCGGACTGTTCTCGGGCACCTTCTCCCGGGCCCGGCGGCACGGCCTGATGGTCATCGGGGCGGTGGTCGTCTGGGGCGTGGCCATCACGGGTTTCGGGCTGAGCGGCAACCTCTGGGTCGCGGTGGTCTTCCTCGCCCTCGCCGGCGTGGCCGACATGGTCTCCACGGTCTTCCGCGGGGCGATCCTGCTGTCCGCCGCGACCGACGAGATGCGCGGCCGCATGCAGGGCGTCTTCACGGTCGTCGTGGCGGGCGGGCCGCGCCTGGCGGACGTGCTGCACGGCACCGCCGGATCCGCCTTCGGCCCCCGCACCGCCGTCGCGGGCGGCGGACTGCTGGTCGTCGCGGTGATGCTGGTGCTCGCCGCCGCCGTGCCGGCGCTACGGCGCTACCGCGTCTGAGGGCCCGAAGGGTTCACAGGGCGCCGCGCCGGTGCAGCGTGTACTGCTCCATCAGCTTGCCGCGGGTCATCTCCAGCCGGTGTGCGAGCACCTCGGCGACGTTGCGCACCAGCATCATGCCGAGCTCCGGGTCCTCCCCGCACAGCCGCAGCACGGCCTCCGCATCGAACTCGTAGGCCCGCACCGGGCTGAACGCCACCGCGCCGAAGTCCCAGGTGTACGGCGGGAACAGCCACGACCAGCCGAGCAGGTCGCCCGCGCCGAGGCTGGCCACGGTCACCCGTTGCAGGGAGTTCACCTGCTGGTCCAGGGAGACGGCGCCGGAGCGGATGACCCAGAAGCGGTCGGCCCTGCCGTCCGCCTCGAAGATGCGGGCGTCCTCGGGGAAGGACACCTCCCTGGCGAGCGTCATCAGGCGCTGCCGCTGGGGCGGAGGCAGGGCGGTCAGGAGTTTGATCGCTTTGGTCATGACGCGGAGCTCCTCGCCGGGCGGTCGACTGCGGTGCTGTCCCTCACCCATTTCAGCCGCTGCCGGGGCCTTGGGCACCTCGGCGTGCGCGACTTCTTCCGACAGGCCGCCCGGGCATGAAAAAGCCCTGGCTGGACGGGGGAGACCAGCCAGGGCCGTCACACGGTGATGTACGGAGGACCAGGAGTCGACTCCGTCACCACGTATGAATGAACGGTAAACCATTCGAGGGGCGGGCGCGCACTCGGAGCCCGGGTTGCGTGACCCGTTTCACTCCCGGCTCACTGCGCGAGCACCCGCACCGTCTCCAGCTCCGGGTCCTCGGGGTCGGGCAGGTGCATGCCCGCGTCCAGCCCCGTCCGCAGGTACGCCAGCACCGGCTCGGTGAGGCGCTCGCCGGGAAGGACGGCGGGGATGCCGGGCGGATACGGCGTGATCATCTCGGCGGCGACCCGCCCGGCGGCCGGCGTGTGCCCGCGCAAACCGGGACCCGCCCGTACCCGCACCGGCCGCCCGGTCAGCCCTTCGATGCGTGCCTGCCCGGAGTCACGATCTCGTCCAGCACCCGCAGCACCGCCTCGTAGGACATCCGCCGCACGGTCGCGTCCCGGGCCCCTTGCGGGTCGGTCGCGTCCAGCTCCTCGCTCCTGGCCCGCCACGTCCGCTCCTCCTGCACCGCGCACTCCCTCGCACGCTGGATGCGCCGCAGCAGCTCGTCCGAATCCACCACATCCGTCATGCAGACCGCGTACCCGCCGAACGCGCGGAGATGGCACCGGCACCCGGCCATTCGGGGTGTTTTCCGATCCTGCGGCCGGACCGGAGGTTTGCAGGTGCGGGGAGAGGTGAGCCGAACAAGGAGACCGCGGCGTCACGCGTTGCGCGCCCCGAACGCCGCGAGCGCGTTGCGAGCAGTGGGTCCGAGGACCCGGGCAGCCCCTGCGGGCGGCCACGGTACCCGGTCCGGACCCGGTCTTTCCGTCCGTGCCGACAGGGAGCTGCAGAATGTGCGAGGAGCACATGATCGAATTCGTAGGCGAGCCGCTCGGTGCTCACCGGGCCCGGCCGTGCAAACCCGCCGAGGCGCGCCGGGCGGTGGAGCGCGCCGTGGCCGAACGCTGCCGGGCCACCCACACCCCGTGCGACACGGACGCCCTGTCCGACGCACTGCTCGTCGCCTCGGAGCTGACGACCAACGCGATACTGCACGGTGGCGGTGTCACCGACTTCCAGGTCGACGTCGACGCCCCCGGCGTCCGCGTGTCGGTCAGCGACCGCAGTGACGCCCTGCCCGTGACCGTGCCCCGCACCGACCCGCACGGACGACTGCGGCACGGCGGCCACGGCTGGCCCATCGTCTGCCGGCTCGCCCGCGACGTGCGGGTGTCGGACCTGCCCACCGGGGGCAAGTGCATCACCGCTGTCGTACCCCTGTCCTGAACACCCGTGAGCCGGCGCCGGACACATTGCAGTGCAAAGCGGAGTTTGTTCCCCCGGGGTCAGGGCAGACGCAGTTTCGTGCTTCGGACCGGAGGCGCCCCAGCGGGAGCGGTATGACCGCCCCGGAGGCCTCCAGTGGATCCGGGCGGCGTCCTTCCCGCGGTCAGTCCCTGATACCACCGTTCAGGAGCGAATCCGCATGCTCATCGAAACGCCCACCCATCGTCCCGGCACGCCCGAAAAGACGCCCCCCGCCTCCCGGCGGCGTCACGACGACGCCCCCGACACCGCCGCCCTCTTCGCCCGTATGGCGGAACTGGAGGAGGGCCCCGAGCGGGAGGCCGTCCGCGACGAACTGGTCACCCTGTGGCTGCCCATGGCCCACCGCATCGCCGGCCGCTTCCGCGACCGCGGAGAGTCGATCGAGGACCTCCGGCAGGTCGCCGCCCTGGGCCTGGTCAAGGCCATCGACCGGTTCGACCCGAGCCGGGGTGCCTTCGAGAGTTACGCCGTCCCGACCATCACGGGCGAGGTCAAGCGGCACTTCCGGGACCGTATGTGGGCCCTGCGAGTGCCCCGCCGTGTGCAGGAACTGCGCAACAAGGTGCGGGTGGCACGCCGCGAACTCACCCAGAACCCGGGCAGCCCCGAGCCGTCCGTGGCGGATCTCGCCCGCCACACCGGCCTCACCGAGGAAGAGGTCAACGCCGGGCTCGAGGCCCTCGACAGCTTCAGCACCCTGTCGCTGGACGCCGAACTCTCCACCGACGACGACGGCTACAGCCTCGCGGACACCCTCGGCGCGGCCGACTCGTCCTACGACGTCGTCGTGGACCGCGAGTCCGCCAAGGAAGGGCTGCGCCGCCTGCCGGAGCGCGAACGGGCCATCCTCTACATGCGCTTCTTCGAGGACATGACCCAAAGCCGCATCGCCGACCACCTCGGCATCTCACAGATGCACGTCTCCCGCCTCATCAGCCGCAGCTGCGCCCGGGTGCGCGACGAGGTCCTGGGGCAGCGGACGGGCAACCGGGGCACCGGCGGCCCCTCCACGACGGCCTGACCACCCGACATCACAAGGAGCGAAACCCACCATGCTGAGGCCCCACCCCGCCGCGCTGCGCCGGCTCGTCGACGAATACGAGGCCCTGGCCGCCGCCGAAGCCACCGGCGGACCGGCGGAGCAGAACCCCCGGGTCCGCGACCTGGCGTACACGCTGTGCGTGTCCACCGGCACCCGGAGCGTCGAGCGCGCCCTCGAGGCCGCTCACCAGTGGCTCGCGACCGCACCCGCACCGGTTCGCGGACCCGCCGTGCCGGCGGCGGGGCACCGCATGGCGGTCACGGAACCCGCCTAGCCCCCGCGCGCCGCTGAGCGGCGGGGAGGACGAGGCCGAACGAGGGCCCGGCCGACGGCGCGAGCCGCGGCCGGGCCCCTTCGCGCCACTGCACCGACACCCAGGGAGTTCCATGTCCACGACGGGGCAGGAGGCGGCCGCCGCCGACGGCGAGCTGGAACGCCTGCGCGCCGAAGTGCGTGAACTGCGGGCCCGCGCCCGTGTGCGCCCGTTGATCTCGCAGGCGCAGGGCGTCCTGCAGGAGCGGTACGCGCTGCAGGACGCCGAGAGCGCCTTCGCACTGATGCAGCGGGCGTCCCAGCGGTACAACGTCAAGCTGCGCACGCTGGCAGAGATGGTGGTGACGGCGCCGCGCCCCGAGGCGCGGGACGCCCCGTGGTTCCCCGGCCGCGTGCGCGGGCCGGAGCCCGACCTGACCTTCACCCGGGCGCACCGGTCCGGGTCCGGCAGCCGCGGTGCCGTCCTGAAGGCCGTCCTGGGCTCCACTCTGACGGTGGTCGGCACCGACATGGGCAACGTGCAGCTGACGGACCGGGCGCGGGGCGGGCTGAACATCGAGGAGCACACCGGCCTCACGGCCGACTTCGTCGACTTCTTCGCCCACGTCGGCGAGGACGGCACGGCCTGCGCGCAGGCCGCCCGGGACCTCGCCCAGGTCACCGTGCGTGATGTGGAGAGCGATCCGGTGTTCACCGAACCGGCCCGGCGGGCCATCCTCGCGGCGGGCAGCCGGGGGTGCCACAGCGTGCCCCTGACGACGGCGTCCGGTCTGTGCGTCGGCATGGTCTCGGCCCATGTGGACCGGCCTCTGAGCGGGCTGACGGCAGCCCAGACCAAGGCCCTCGACACCCTGGGAGGCGAGGCGGGCCGCTGGCTCGCGTGGCACGACCGGACGGTCGTCCTGGACGCCCTGGAGCACCTGCACGCCCTCGGCCGCGCCCGCCGTGGAGCACGGCTCCGGCGGTCCTGACCTCCCGGAGGAGCCGCCGGGGCCTGGGTGGTCCTGAGCCCACGGAAGGTGGGCCGGGGCTCCGGTGGTCCTGACGCCAGGAGCAGGGTACTGCAAGCGGAATCCCCTGGTCCGGGGACTGCGCGGGTGTGTGGACGCCCCCCGGGGGCATCCGGATTGCCGGGAGGTCGACATGAACACGAGTGCGATGGCACAGGGCGGTCGGTTCCGGACCCGGCGGATGGCGCAGGGTTCGGTGACCGAGGGGGCGGCACGGGCGGGCTTCGCCGCCCGGGGCGTGATCTATCTGCTCGTCGGAGCGCTGGCCCTGCAGATCGCCTTCGGCGACACCGGCCGGCAGGCCGACCGCGGGGGAGCGCTGCAGGAACTGGCGCAGAAGCCGTTCGGCGCCGTGCTGCTGTGGGCGCTGGGCATCGGGCTCGTCGGCATGGCCCTGTGGCGGCTGTCCGAAGCCCTCTTCGGCTCGATCGGCAAGGACGGCCGCAGCGCACGCAAGCGGCTGATGGCTACGGTCCGCTTCGCGTTCTACGTCTTCGTCGCCTACTCGGTGCTGACGTTCGCGGCCAGCCGCCACCAGAGTGGCGGATCCAGCGATCAGCAGTCCCGGGACGCCACGGCCAGGGCCCTGGAGATAACCGGCGGCCAGTGGCTGGTGGGCGCCGCGGGGATCGGCATCGTCGTGGCCGGCGGCTGGATCGCCGTGCGCGCGGTGCTGCGCAAGTACCACGACAAGCTCCGGCTGGGGCAGATGAGCCACCGGACGCGCCAGCTGGTGGACGTCACCGGCGTGGCCGGCGGAGCGGCCCGCGGGCTGGTGTTCGCCGTGGCCGGTGTCTTCGCCGTCCGGGCGGCCGTCGACTACGAACCCGACAAGGCCAAGGGCCTGGACGACACCCTGCGGACGTTCGCCGACACCCCGCTCGGCCCCTGGCTGCTGGTGTGCGTCGCCGCCGGACTGGTGCTCTTCGGAGTGTTTTCCTTCGCCATGGCCCGGTGGCGGCGCGTCTGAGCCGCGTTCTGCGGGGAACACGATGCCAATGAGCGATTCCGAGATTCCGCATGGCGATGGCCGGCCCGTGGACATGTACCTGGACCTCCTGCGCATCCGGATGGACACCGAGGACTACCGCCTCCTGATGCGCGCGGTGGAACCGGTCCTCGAGGCAATCGAAGAGGAACGCCTGTCCAGCCTCGACTTCGCGCTCGACTCCGGGACCGACGACGAACTGCCCCAGGAGGTCCGTGACGAGGTGGCCCTCGTCATCGCGACCGCCGTCACCGGCCGCCTGGACAACGAAGTGGTCGAACTAGAC
Source organism: Streptomyces sp. NPDC047880 (assembly GCF_040706515.1). Lineage (NCBI taxonomy): Bacteria > Bacillati > Actinomycetota > Actinomycetes > Kitasatosporales > Streptomycetaceae > Streptomyces > Streptomyces sp. NPDC047880. The sequence continues at coordinate 359,930 of NZ_JBEZOK010000003.1, forward strand.
GTCGACGACACCGGCCCGGTCCGGATCGTCACGGACGCCACCACCGCGTCCGACCCGGTCCGCCTCGGCGAGATCGCCGACTACATCCGGGACCGGCACAAGCAGACCGAGGAGCTCCGGGGCATCGCCGAGGTGAGCGGACTGCCCACGGACTTCTGACGGGCAGCGGCTGCCAGGCCCGGGGACCGGACGGGCCGGACGGGGACGTGGCTCCCCGGTCCCCGGGGAGTTTCACCCCTTGGGCGCCGCCACCGGCACGTCCAGCGGCCGGGCGAGGCCGACGACAGCCTCGTCCAGCCGCTCCAGATGCCGCAGCACGCGGTCGGTGATGCGTCCGTAGCGCGGCGTGCCGGCGTCGGAGCCCAGCAGCGAGGCGATGCTCGGCCCGGTCTCGACCCGCGCGCCCGCGTGCTCGTCGGCGACCCGGGCGGCGATGGCCTCGATATTGCGAACGGTGCGCCCGGCGGCCCCGCGCAGTCGCGGGTCCGCCGCGATCGAGGGGTGCGTGGGCAGCAACTCGGCGGTCGCCGCCAGCGTCCGCGCGTGGTACGCGCACGTCTCCAGCAGCGCCACCACGTACCGGGCCGTGTGCCGCCGCGTCCGCAGCGGTGTGACCGGGTGGATCAGCGGCTGCGTGGCGGCCCGCAGATCGGCCAGCGCCTGGTCCAGGTCGCGCGCCCGGTCCAGCAGCTCGTCCGCCGGCCCGCCACTGAGCTGACCGACCGCCGCCTCGGTGACCTCGGCCAGCCGGTCCAGCACGGTCCCCAGCAGCTCGTTCGTACGGCGGTCCGTCTGCACCGGCAGGACGAGCGCCGCCGCGACCACTCCGCAGGCCGCGCCGAGCGCCGTCTCCTCGATGCGCAGCACGAGCACGTCGAGGCTGTACGTGTGCAGCAGCGTGTACAGCAGCCCGAGCATCGCGGTGACGAAGAACGACATCAGCGTGTACGACAGCGGCGCCGTATAGAACATCGCGAAGATCAGCACCAGGACCAGGGCGAACGCCGTCCAGGTGTGCTTGCCGACCAGCCCCGCCAGGACGATTCCGGCCACCACGCCGAACACCGTGCCCAGCAGCCGCCGGTAGCCCTTGACCAGGATCTCGCCCGTCGACGCGGTGTTGAGGAAAACGATCCAGCACGTCAGCACGGCCCAGTACCAGCGCTGCGTGGACAGCAGCTCGCCCCCGACGATGGCCAGCGAGGAGCCCACGGCGACCTGCACGGCCGCACGCGTGGTGGGCCGCCGCAGACCGGTCTGCTCCTCCTGCGCCGCGTCCTCGCCGCCGTCGATCGCGGCGTCCTCGGCGTCCAGTTCCTCGCGGGAGCGGGCCGTGGCGGGGGTGTCGTCCGACTCGTCCTGCGGGCCGTCCAGGGCGATCCGCAGCCCCAGCACGGCACGGGCGGACTCGCCGATGCCGCGGAAGACGTCCTGGAGGGCGGCCGACGCGGGCGGCAGGTTCTCCTCGTCCCGGTAGCCGAGGAGCCGGTTGCGCACATGGGCCAGGCCGGTGCCCGTGTCGCCGCTGCCGGCCCTCAGCACCAGGGCGTGCAGCGCCCGCAGATCGCGGCGCAGCGTGGCGCCCGCCTCGTCGGGCATCTGCGGCCCGGCGAGCGACGGGGCGGGCGCGCCCGGCAGGTGCAGGGTCAGCGTGTCGGCCCGCTCGGCGGTGCGGGCGGTCAGCAGCAGCAGGCCGAGCCGCTCCGCGGCGATCTCGGCGTCCGCGATCCTGCGCTGCACCAGCCGCGCCGCCGACTCGTCCGGAGTGCCCTCCTCCAGCCGTCCCTGGATCATCATCGCCGTCTCGTGGAGCCGGGCGGTCCCCTCGCGCACGGCCTCCAGCGCCTTGTCCATCTCGTCCGCGCGGGCGTCGAGGAGTTCGAGCTGCGCGGACACCAGCTGGGCCAGCCGGGCCCGGAAGGCCAGACGCAGCCGCATCAGCACACCCGTGGGCGTCGCGGGCACGACCGCGAAGCGCATCAGGGCGCTGGAGCAGAACGCCAGCGCCATGGCACCGCACAGCTCCGGCAGGGTGTCGACGGTGGCGCCGACGAACAGGGACAGGAAGTAGATCTGGAAACCGATCAGCCCGAGGGCCGTGCCCCGGTCGCCGAACCGGCGGCCGTAGACCGCGCAGAAGATCAGGACGACGAAGAACGCGTCACCGACGACGAGCCGTGAGTTGAGGACCGCGCCCAGGGACACCGAGGCCAGGGCCACCGGCAGTCCCAGCGCGAGCGTCACCGCCTGCGCGCCGAGCTGCTTCTCCCGGATGGCGAACGTGGCGACCATCGCCGCCATGGCCCCCGCCACCAGCAGATGCACATCGGCCCGCAGCAGGGAGAGCACGGCCAGCGTGAGGACGATCGCGCCCACCGTCCGCAACCCGGCCGTCAGACGCAGCAGTCCGGGGTCGGACGCCGCGATCCGGTCCCGCAGCCGTGCCCGCACCGCGCGTCCCGCTGCCCTCACGCCGCCGCACTCTCTTCCGACTCACACCAAGATCCGTATCTCAGCATGACATGCGCCGGGCGGACGCTCCCGTCCGGCCCGTTCCTACTCCGGCCCGCCGGACCCCCCGACCTGCGCCCGCACCTGCTCCGGCGTCAGATAGGCGTCGGTGTACTCGAAGTCCTTCAGCCGCGCGGCCTTGCGGGCCTGGAACCCCGTCCGTACGAAGTCGTCACCGGCGACCGCGTTGAGCAGCCAGTTCGTCATCACCCGCGTCTTGGCCACGTTGGTGCGCAGCGCCGACCAGTGGTAGCCACGGGCCACGGCCTGGGCGGGCAGGCCGCGCAGTTCGATGCCGAGCGGCTTGGAGACCGCGTCGGTGCCGCCGAGGTCGACGACGAGCCCGAGGTCCTTGTGGACGTACGGCTTCATCGTCCGGCCGCGCAGCGACGCGATGACGTTGTCGGCGACGTGCCTGCCCTGCCGCAGGGCGTGCTGCGCGGTGGGCGGGCACATGGCCCCGTCGCCCTTGGCCAGATCGGGCACCGCGGCCGAGTCGCCGAGGGCGAACACCCCGTCCTCGCCCGGCAGATTCATCTGGGGAGCGACGGCGAGGCGCCCCTTGACCGTCTCCGCGCCGAGCGTGGCGATCAGCGGGCTGGCGACGACACCGGCCGTCCAGATGAGCGTGCGGGTCGGGATGACCCGCCCGTCGGTGAAGGTGACCTCCTCGGGGCCGGCCTTCGCGATGGAGGTGCCCAGCGAGATCTCGATGCCCCGGCGGCGCAGGATCTCCTGCGCGCTGCTGCCGAGCTTCTCGCCGAGCTCCGGCATCAGCTTCGGCGCGATGTCGATCAGATGCCACTTGATCAGACCCGGGTCCAGGCGCGGGTAGCGCTTGACCGCCGCGTGCGTCAGCCGCTGCAGGCACGCCGCGGTCTCGGTGCCCGCGTAACCGCCGCCGACCACCACGAACTGCAGCCGCGAGGCCCGCTCCACGGGGTCCTGGCTCGCGTCGGCCAGGTCCAGCTGCGAGATGACGTGGTCCCGGATGTACGCCGCCTCGGCGAGCGTCTTCATCCCGAACGCGTGGTCCGTCAGCCCCGGGATGTCGAAGGTCCGGGTGATGCTGCCGGGCGCCAGCACGATGTAGTCGTACGGCTCGTTGACGATTTCGTCGGTGATCGTGCGGATCACGCAGACCTTGGACTTCAGGTCCACGCCGATGGCGCCGCCCGGAATGATCCGCGTGCGGTACTTCTTGCTGCGCCGCAGGGAGACCGCGATCGACTGCGGCGTCAGCACGCCGGAGGCGACCTGGGGGAGCAGCGGCAGGTAGAGCTGGTAGGCGAACGGCGTCACCAGAGTGACGTCGGCCTCGTCCGGGGAGAGTTTCCGTTCCAGACGGCGGACGCACTCCACGCCGGCGAAGCCTGCGCCAACCACCAGGATCCTGGGTCGTGTCACGGTGTTCATCCCTTTCTGCGGCTCCAGGCGGTCTGCCTCGAACGCCTTCCGACTGCCCCTGGATCGCTGGTTCGCACCCTTTCGATCCCAGCGGGTGTCCGGCCGGCGCGCCAGCCGGACGCGGCAGGCAGACGAACGCGTCGATCACCACCATGCCCGCACCGTGGCCGAAAAGCACCGGGCGGGAGTGAAGAACGCGTGCACACCGGGCCGGCCGGATCCGCCGTCAGGACTCCACGCGGCCTTGGAAATGACACAGCAACAGACACACGTCGTCGTCCCGCTCGGAATCGCTGAGCAGCGGGTGCAGCAGCCGGTCCGCCGACCCCTCCAGGTCCGCGTCCAGCTCCGCCGACCGGAACCCGCCGAGCGCCGATGCCAGCCGCCCGATGCCCGGGTCTATGCCCTGCGCACGCCGCTCCACCAGCCCGTCCGTGTACAGCGCCAGGGTCGAGCCGGGCTCCAGCTCCTCCGTGTGGTCGGCGATCTCCTGGGTGAGCGGGATGCCGAGCATCGCACCCGGTTTGGCGTCGAGGGTGCGCACGGTGCCGTCGGGCAGGCGCAGCACCGGCGGCGGATGCCCCGCGGCGGCCCACGTCAGCGTGGGCTCGTCCGGGTGGAACCGGGCGATGACGGCGGTGGCGTACAGGTCCGGCTGGAGATGGTGCAGGAACCGGTGCAGACGCGTCAGCAGCCGGCCCGGGCTGTCGCCGTCGACGGCGTACGCCCGCAGCGCGGTGCGCAGCTGGCTCATCATGACCGCCGCGTGCAGCCCGTGGCCGGTCACGTCGCCGATGACGGTGATGAGCCCGCCGTCCCGCTGGGGGAACGCGTCGTACCAGTCACCGCCGATGTTCAGTCCGTGGGTGGCCGGAAGGTACCGTGCCGCCAGACTGAGGCCGGGCGTGGTCGGCAGATCCGTCAGCAGGGCGCGCTGGAGCGTCTCGGCGATGTCCCGGTTGTGCTCGAAGCGCCGGGCGTTGTCGATCGCGATGCTGGCCCGCCGGGTGAGCTCGATCAGCATCACCGCGTCGTCCGGGTCCCAGCGCTCCCCGGGCGGTGACAGCGTCAGGACCCCCAGCGGAGCCCGGCGCGTCGGCAGCGGCACGCACAGCAGCGGCCGTCCCGGGTCCAGGGCCGACGGCGGCTGGTCCTCGACGCCGGGCAGGTTGCCCGGATGGTCGGCGGCGTACTGGGGCCGCCCGGTACGGGCCGCGACCACAGCCGCCGCCGGATGCGCCGGCCGGTGCTCCTCCTCCTCGTGGTCGAACAGCCAGACGTCGACGCTGCGCGCGTACTCCGGCACCAGCAGGTCCGGCAGCCGGCGCACGATCTCCTCGTGGTTCAGCGACGCCGTCAGCACGGCGCTCGCGTCCGCGAGGAACGTCAGCCTGCGCCGGGCGCTCTCCGCCTCGTTGCGGGCACTGCGCTCGGCGGCGAAGGCCTCCCGCTGGGCCCGTCCGGCCGCGTCCAGCTCGGCGTGCAGCGCCAGGACGCCCTGGTTGGTCTGGTGCAGCTCCTCACGGTGGAAGAGGACCAGATCCTCCTGCTCGGCGAGTTTGTCCAGCACGACGGCCGTGTCCTCGTCGGCGCCGAGCAGCGCCTCCGACAGGGCGGCGGGGTCGTCGGCGACGGTGCCGTCCTCGGTGGCCTCGGCCGACTCCGGGCAGGGGACCGTGACCTCCCAGAGCGGCTCGCCGGCGGCGCAGGCCTCCGGCGAGGGGGTCACCGTGACGTGCAGCAGACCCTCCTCCACGGGGGAGCCGGCCAGGTCCATGGTGAGCCGCCAGGTCCCGCCCTTGGTGAGGCACTGCCGCAGGTGGGCGCTGAGGCCGGCGGCGAGCCGGGTCCGTTCGACGGTAGGCACACCGTACGCGGCGGCCAGGCGCGCGAGCGAGATGCGGGCGCGGGCCGCGTCGGTGACGGTGGTGATCTGCCAAGTGCGCATCATGGGCGTTCCGGCGGGTTCGAGGTCAGCACGGCCACGGCGGTGTCGTCCCGCACCGGTCGGGCGGGACTGCTGGCGTCACGTATCGCCACGGCGGCCGTCACGGCCGGGTCGGCCGCGTGCAGACCGGGGTCGGACGGCGGCGTCCAGCGGCTGGGCAGACCGTCGGTGTGCAGGATCAGCACCGGGTCGCCCACCCAGGCGGCCTCCTCCTCCCGGAGGGTGCCGGGCCGGTGGACCCCGACGATGCCGGGCCGCGACAGCAAAGGGCGCCAGGTGCCGTCGGTGCGCAGCCGCGCCCCGACGTTGCCGATGCCGGCGAACCGCAGCCGCCCGGCCGTCAGGTCGAGCTGGGCCAGGGCGACGGCCGCGCCCCGCGTGCCCTGCAGCGCGTCGTGCAGCCGCCGCAGCGACTCGGCGGGGGAGAGGCCGGCCCAGCGGTACAGGGCCGTGACCGCGGCCGACGAGGCACGGGCGGCCTCCGGCCCGTGCCCGAGACCGTCCGCCAGCATCAGCGTCACCCGGTCCCCGGCCCGGACCCACGCCCAGGCGTCCCCCGAGTACTCGGCTCCGCCGTAGGGGATGTTCACCCCACCGGCCCGCACACCGGACAGGGTCGAGGCACGGTTCTGCGCGGTGGCTCCGGAGGCCGGGAGACCGCGGACCGGCGTCCCGCGGTGATCCCACAGGCCGGTCCGCGGGCCGCCGTCCGCGACCTCGCCGTCCGCGGCACGGCGCTCCGGTTCCGTCGCACGAGCCGGATCGTGCGACGGTGCGCCGGCATCGACGGGACCGTGGGCCGGTGCCGTCCGGTGGGCGGACTCGTTCTCCGGGGCCCCGGGGTGCGCGGGGCCGTTCACCGGTGCCCCCGGCGTCGCCGGTGCTGCCGGTGCGACGGTGGCCGGGAGGCCGTAGCCGGGCGCTCCGTAGGGCCCGTGATCGGTCCCCTGCGTACCGCCAGCCGGATGTGCGGGGCCGCCAGGAGCCCCCGGGGCATGTCCGGCCGAGCCCGCCGCACCGCCCGAAGCCGCCGCGTGGCCCGTCAGACCGCCGCATGCCACCGTGCCGAACGGCGGTGCGCCGCCCGGCCACTGTCCCCCGGCGGTGACACGGCCTCCGGGTCCGGCCGGCCCTTCGATGCCGCGCGGCGTCGAGCTCACCCGGGCGACCGCGACCGTGCCGCGGCCGGGGACGCTGTGCAGGGCGAAGTCGTCGGAGAGGCGCTGACACGTGCCGAGGCCCGCGCCCAGGGAACGGGAGGTGGAGAAGCCGTCGCGCAGCGCCGCGGGCACGTCGGGGATGCCCGGGCCGTGGTCGACCGCGGCGATCTGCACCACCCGTGCGTCGGCCCGGTCCTCCCGCGGCACCGGCGCCGCGACGACATCGATGAGCACCTGACCGCCCTCGGCGTGCTTCAGCAGGTTCGTGGCGAGCTCGGTCGCGATCAGCGCGGCCGCCGCGGTACGCCGCTCGTCCAGCCCGGCCAGCGCCGCGGCGTCCTCCGCCGCGACCCGCGCATCGCGCACCCGGGTCGAGTCGCGCACCGGCACGTCCCACACGCGTGGCATCAGACCTCCTCGCGCGGACGCGGCGGCCGGCCCACCCAGCACGTCACCCGCACCGTGGTGCCCGAGCCCGGCGTGGTGTCGATGTCGAAGTCGTGCACCAGGCGCCGCGCACCGCTCAGCCCCATCCCCAGACCACCACCGGAGGTGTAGCCGTCGCTCAGCGCCTGATCCAGGTCGGCGATGCCCGGCCCCTCGTCCGTGAAGGCCAGCCGCAGCCCCCGTGCACCGGCACTGCCGACCTGAGTCGCCTCCATCTGTCCGCCACCGCCGTGCACCAGGGTGTTGCGGGCCAGCTCGCTGGCCGCGGTGACGAGCTTGGTCTGGTCCACCAGTCCGAAGCCGAGCCGGGCAGCGGCCTGCCGTACGTGTTGTCGCACCCATACCAGGTCCATGTCCGACCGGATGGGCAGGCAGGCCTCCACGCCCGAGGCGGTGTGCATCACGGACTCTCCTGACGCGGGCTGCCGTAACGGGCCGCCGGGGTCCGCTGCGTGAGTAGCTCCATCCCCGCCTCGGTACTGAGCGCGGTGCTCAGCCCCGGCAGCGTCAGCCCCAGTTCGACCAGCGTGATGGCGACCGCCGGGCGCATGCCGGCCACCACGGTGCGCGCGGCCAGCAGCTTGGCCTGGGTGGCGATCTCGGCCAGCACCCGGCCGAGGAAGGAGTCGACGATCTCCACACCGGAGATGTCGATGAGGACCCCGCGCACCCCGGTACGGGAGATGGTCTCGGCGAGGTCCTGCTGGAGCTGCTGCGCCGTGCTGTCGTGCAGGTCCCCCTGGAGCGTGACCAGCAGGACGTCGCCGAGCCGGAGCACCGGCACGTGGCCGGTCACGGGTCGGGGATGAGCGTCGTTCACCGCTGACCCGCACCCGGGGTGACGATGTCCGCGCCGAGCTGGTGCAGTGCGTACCCCAGCGCGTCGGAGAGGCTCGCGCGGGTGATCACGTCCAGGTCCAGGCCCAGGTGCACGATGGTCTGCGCGATGGCGGGGCGGATGCCGGAGACGATGCATTCCGCGCCCATGAGGCGGGCCGCGGCGACCGTCTTCATCAGGTGCTGCGCCACCAGCGAGTCGACCGTCGGGACGCCGGTGATGTCGAGGATCGCGAACCGCGCGTGCTGCTCGACGACGGCGTTCAGCAGCGTCTCCATCACGATCTGGCTGCGGGCGCTGTCGAGCGTGCCGATGAGCGGCACGGCCACGATGCCGTCCCACAGCCGGATGACGGGCGTGGCCACCTCCATCAGCTGCAGCCGCTGCCGGTCGCTGAGCGCCTGCCACTCGCTGAGCGCCGTCTGCATGGCCACCAGCCGCAGGGTTCCCATCAGCACGGTCAGCGCGGTCGAACACGCCCGCAGGTGCTCGGGCGTCGCCTGCGTCAGATCGGCGGCCAGCAGGTTGTCCACGGGCGGGCGCAGGGCGGCCAGCTCGCTGGAGACCTGAGTGTTGCTCAGCCCGGCACGGGAACGGGCCGCGCCCATCCGGCCCAGCTGCTCGCGCACGGTGCTGAACCCCGCGGCGTCGGGATCCTCCACCTGATCCGAGTCGGCCACCTGGGCCAGCGCGTCCACGACGGCCTTGCCCGCTTCCACCGCCTCGTCGCGCGAGACGGTGAACACGGTGCGGAACAGGGGCTCGTCCGCCCACCGCTGGGCGATCTGCTCACGCCGGCGGTGCAGGAAGTCCCTGACCTCGTGGGTGGGCGTCGCGAGCTGTCCGTCCGCTTCGTGCTCCGGCACCTGGTTCTCTCCTCATCCGCGTTGCGTCGACCGAGCCCGCTTCTGGCAACGAGACGGCGATGTGACACTTGCCGGGCGACAACTCTAACCATGCGCCGACCTCGTACGACACCGGCTCCGGCGCAAGCGATCCGGTCCGGGGACAACGGCGGTTGGCGCCGCCGTCGCCGGTGTGCGAGGGGTGAGCCGTCGTTTCGGGCAGGGCGGAGCGGGGGACCGCGCCGCCGGGCATCTACGGCGCCGGGCCCGGGGGGACGCTGTGACGGTCAGACGCTCTGTTCCCCCGGCTCCCCGGGGTACTCCGGCCCCTGGTCGGCACGGGCCAGGGCCTCGTCGACACTCTCCGATATGGGCACGGTGATGCTGACGCCGGTCAGGTCGAGGATGCGCCGCACGGCCGGCGTCGGATTGATGACGTGCACACTGCCCTCGGTCTTACGGGTCTCCTGGTACACCCGCAGAATGATGTTCATCCCGGACGAGTCCATGAAGGGCACGGACGAGAGGTCGAGCAGGAAGTGCCGTCGGCCGTGGTGGAGTTGGTTGGCCAGATGGGCCTGGAACTCGGTCGCGGTGTCGACGTCCAGGTAGCCGTCGACCGTGATCAGGGCCACGTCCTCCCGGGGCAGTTCGACTTCCACGGACAGCGGGTTCTGGGCGAGGGGCACGGATACCTCCAACAAGTGCTACGGCCTGGGCTGGTCACCTCTGGGGATGACCGCGGTGCGAGGGGGTCCCGGTCGTTCTCCGGACTCGAATGCCGTTTCTCATGCGCCTCCCTTCGCTGACGGGCTTCGGATGTCACCGCGCCCCCGCGATTACCCCGGAAACCACCCTCCATGCACCCTCGTCCGAACTTCACCGGGGACCGGCCGCCGGAAGTCCCGTGCGGTAGCAGGTGTGTGCGCCGAATGCGCTTGCGGCAGCAGGGTAATTGCTGCTGTGGAACGGGGCGGGCACGGGCGTCCGCCGGAGGAATCGCGATCAGCACATCGCCAGGGAGGATGGGACAGCGTGGCCATCGACAGCATCTGGTCGTACGCGCCGGACAGCGGTCACAGCGAAGGGCAGGACCTGACCGGGTTCGCGGTCGCCGCGACCGACGGCACGATCGGGCACGTGGACCGGGAGGCCGCCCCGCACGACATGCGGCACCTGGTCGTCGACACCGGCGTGTGGGTGTTCGGCCGCAGCGTCCTGGTGCCGGCCGGAGTCGTCACCGGTATCGACACACAGGGGAGGAAGGTCACACTGGCCTGCAGCAGGGCGGATGCCAAGGAGGCCCCCCGCTTCCAGACCGACAGTGAGACGAGGGACCGGGAGTACCTCCGGGCCGTGGGTGACTACTACTACGACCGGCTGCCGCCTCGCGAGACGGCCACGGTCTGAGCCGGTCACGGGCGCGCGACGCGCCCGTGCCGCTCCCGGCTCACCAGGGCATGAACACGTGTACGTCCTTGCCCCGGGCGTCCGCCACCACGCTGACCTGGTCGCACAGTGTGTGGATCAGGTGCCAGCCGATGCCCCCGCCACCGCTGCGCGGATCGAAGGGGCGAGGGGCGGGCTCGGCGGTGCTGGTGTCGCGCAGCACCACATGCACCCCGTCGAAGGTCCGGCGCATCCGCAGCGCGAACGGACCCGGGGCGTACTGGACCGCGTTGGCGGCCAGTTCCGTCACCACCAGCAGGATGTCGTCCCAGTACTCGGGGGCAGAGGGCGGGGAGGAGCGTGCCAGATCGCGCAGGAACTCCTCCGCGGCCAAGCGCGCACCAGTTACGTCATGCGGCTCGCCCACGAAGCTGTTCGTGCGGCTCGGGATCTCCTCGGAGGTCAGGGCGTCGTCCCCACGCGGCTCGGTTGACATATCGCCTTTCCGGCCCGGGCGTCAGCTAGGGCTGTCGTCAGGGCTGTCGTCCTTTCTCTTGCGTCGCCACTGTTGCGTGTTCCCGAGGGGACGTGGCCTACGCGTCCGGCCGCACGCTCAGCGGAACACATTGTCGGAATCCTCCCAGCTCGACGGTTCGTCCTGAGGGCTCGGCCGCCCGGGACGCCTACGGGACTGGTACATCGCGTCGATCTCGGAAGCGTAGTGCCGCACGATCTCGTCCCGGCGCAGCTTCATCGACGGTGTCAGCAGACCGTTGGTCACGTCGAACGCCTCCGGCAGGACCCGGAACACCCGGATCGACTCCGAGGGCGACACCACGCTGTTGGCCGCGGCCACGGCCCGCGCGACCTCCTCGCGCAGCGCGTTCTCCTCCCGCGCCTCCCGCATCTCGCCCTGCAGCGCCAGCCCGGCCCGCCAGTGGGCGAGGAAGTCCGGATCCAGCGTGATCAGGGCTCCGACACAGGGCCGGTTGTCCCCCACGACCACCGCCTGGTGGATGAGCGGATGCATCCGCAGCCGCTGCTCCAGGGCCAGTGGGGCGACGCTCTTGCCGCTGCTGGTGATGATGATGTCCTTCTTGCGGCCGGTGATCGTCAGGTAGCCCTCCGAGTCCAGCCGCCCGAGGTCCCCGGTGGCGAGCCACCCGCCCCGCAGCGCGGCCCGGGTGGCGGCCTGGTCGCCCACGTACCCCTGGAACACCGACGGTCCGCGCACGAGGATCTCCCCGTCCTCGGCCACCTGGATCTCCGTCCCCGGCAGCGCCTGACCCACTGTCCCTGACTTCTCCCGGCCCAGCGGCTGCATCGTCACCCCGCCGGCGGTCTCCGTCAGGCCGTAGCCGTCGTGCACGTAGATGCCGATGCCCTCGTAGAACAGGGAGAGGTCACGGCTGAGGGGGGAGCCGCCGGACGTCGCCCGATGCACCCGTCCGCCCAGAGCCGCCCGCAGCCTGCGGTACACCGTGCGCTCGTACAGGGCGTGCTGGAGCCGCAGGTCGAAGCCGGGTCCGCGGCCGCGGCCCAGCCGCTGGCGCTCCAGGGCCGCGGCGAAGTCCCGGGCGGTGCCGGCGGCCCGTTCGAACAGCGCGCCGTGACCCGCCTGCTGCGCCGTGCGCAGGAAGTTCTTGTAGATCTTCTCCAGGACCGAGGGGACCACGTAGAGGTGCGTGGGCCGGAACGAGCGCAGCGCCGACGCCAGCGCCTCCCCGCCCAGATCGGCCTGGTGGCCCATCAGCAGCCCGCCGCGCACGCACAGCCCCTGGATCATCAGCCCGTAGACGTGGGAGAAGGGCAGGAAGGCGAGCACGGAGCCCTGCTCCCCGCGCGGCGCCGCGGTGTGCCCCCAGCCCTCGAGCAGGGTGTCGCAGGGGGCGGCCAGGTTGCGGTGGCTGAGCGCGCAGCCCATGGCGTGGCCGGACGTGCCCGAGGTGTAGGCGATGACCGCCGTGGAGTCCGGCAGCACGATGCGGCGCATCGAGTCGACCGTGGCGATCGGGACGAGTTCCCCCCGCACGGTCAGCTCCGCGAGGGCGCCCGCGTCCAGCTGCCAGACGTGGCGCAGCAACGGCAGCTGGGCGCACACCGAGCCGACGGTCATGACGCCCTGCTCGTCCTCGACGACCACGGCCACGCACCCGGCGTCCCGCAGGATCCACTCCACCTGGTCGCGCGAGGCCGTCGGGTAGACCGGGACGACCTCGGCGCCCACGGCCCACAGCGCGTAGCACAGGATCGTCCACTCGAACCGGGTGCGGGCCATGATCGCCACCCGGTGGCCCGGCGCGATCCCCGAGGCGATCAGCCCCTTGGCCACGTCCACCACCTCGTCACGCAGCTCGATCGCCGTCACCTCCTCCCACGCCGAGGAGGCAGGGTCGGCCCGCCGGGCGAGCAGCAGCCTGGTCGGTTCGCGGTCCGCCGTCTCGAAGACGCTGTCGGCGAGCCCGCCGGTCAGGGGCGCCACGGCCGGGGGAGCGAGGGCGAGGTCGCGCATGCACTGCTCCTGACATGTACGGGGTGTGACATTGCCGACGGGTACCGTCATCGGCGGTGCTCGAATGTAGTCGAGTCGGAACCCTTCGGGGTCGGAAAATACGGAAGTCGACACCCTGGTGACCTCGCCGTGATCGGGGGACCCGGAGGGCATGGCTCACATCAGTCCCGATCCCGAACCCGAACGCACCCCCGGTCTGGAACCCGGCGGCGGCGTACGCCGGGGGAGACCCCGCCCGCCGAGAGCAGCATGCCCGAGACGCTGCCCCGGGAGACGCACAGTCCGGCCAAGGGCTGGTCCAAGGGCCCGATGACCGTGATCATCGTCCTCGTGGTGCTGATCGCGGCGTTCTCCCTGGCCTACGCCCTCGTCCTGATCCTCTGAACCCCGGCCCGATACCGGGGCGCCTCACGCCTGTGTGCGGCGGACGCACTCGGTGACGACGTCCCGCAGGCTGCCCGTGCGCTCCAGCAGGGCGCGCTGCACCTGAGCGCCATTGCCCTCCCGCAGCAGCTCTTCGCAGGCGGCGCGGGCCCGCTCCAGGTCCCCGATGCCGTCGAGGGCCTCCTCGACGTGCTCCAGCAGGGCACGTACGACTGCCTCGGCCGGCATGCGCCGCATGGTCGCGGGGTGCAGCAGCTCGCCCGAGAGCCCGGACCGGGCGGCCTGCCAGTCGGCCAGCCGCAGCAGGCTCACGCTGTGGCCGAGCGGCTCGCGGCCGGCCCGCCACTCGCGCGCGGCGGTCTCGACCAGCCCGCGGACGAGTGTGGCGACCAGCACGGCCGTGCCGGACTGCAGACACACGTCCGCGACGCGCAGCTCCACCGTCGGGTACCGCGGGGACAGCCGCGCGTCGAAGTAGATCATCCCCTCGTCGAGCAGGGCGCCGGTGGCCACCATGTCCGCGATCAGCCGGTGGTACCGCTCGGGCGAGCCGAAGATCTCGGTCGGCCCCGCCGACGGCCAGCGCAGCCACACCCGGCTGCGGTAGCTGCTGTACCCCGTGTCCTCGCCCTGCCAGAACGGCGAGTTCGCGCTGAGCGCCCGCAGCACCGGCAGCCACGGACGCAGCCGGTCGACGACCGCGACGCCCTCGTCGTCGGACTCGACCGACACGTGCACGTGGCAGCCCATGACGAGCTGCTCCCGCGTGGCGATGCCGTACTGGTCCGCCATCCATTGGTAGCGCCGGTTGACGCCTACGGATGGGCTGACCGGCAGCGGTGAGGTGGCGAGCGCCGCAACGGTGCAGCCGATCTCCCCCGCGTGGCGGGCGGCCTCCTTGCGGCAGCGGACGATCTCCTCGCGCAGGCTCTCCATGGACGACTGCGGATGGGTGGCGAACTCCAGCATCTGGTCGTGGAGTTCCTTCTCGAAGACGTCCTGATCCGCGTCGTCCTTCTCGGCCCGGGCGAGCACCGCTGCGGACAGCGCCCGCGGTTCCCCGGTCTCCGGATCGACCAGGAGGAGTTCCTCCTCCACACCCACGGTGCGCACCTGATGCCCGCCCTTCTGTGCCCTGCCGCGTCCCACCACCGGGTGCTCCCGGTGGTACGACCCCCAGTGCCCCTCCAGGCGGGCAGGACACCTGGTGGGGCCACGGGACTTCACACGGCGGTCGGCGTCAGCCACACCGTGGCGAGGGGAGGCAGCGTGATCCGGACACATCCGTCCTCCGGCTTGACCGGATCCGGGTTGGTGACGCCGCTGCCGCCGTAGCGCGTGTCGTCGGTGTTGAGGCGTTCCTCCCAGGCGACGGCGTCACCCGGCACCCACAGGCCGTAGTCCTGCCGGACGACAGGGGAGAAGTTCGACACCGCCAGCAGCGGATTCCCCTCGGCGTCGTGCCGGAGGAACGCGAAGACGTTGTCGTCGGCCGAGTCCACCGCGACCCACCGGAAGCCCTCCGGGCGGGTGTCGCACTGCCACAGCGCCGGCGTCGCCCGGTACGCGGCGTTCAGGTCACGGACCAGGTCGAGCACGCCCCGGTGGTCGCCGGCGGAGTGGTACCCGTCGTCGAGGAGCCACCACTCCGGGCCGTGCTCCACCGACCACTCGGCTCCCTGCGCGAACTCCTGCCCCATGAAGAGCAGCTGCTTGCCGGGATGGCCCCACATGAAGCCGAGGTAGGCCCGGTGGGTGGCGCGCCGCTGCCACCAGTCCCCGGGCATCTTCGACACCAGGGCCTGCTTGCCGTGCACGACCTCGTCGTGGGAGATGGGCAGGACGTAGTTCTCGCTGTAGGCGTACACCATCGAGAACGTCATCTCGTGGTGGTGGTACTTGCGGTGCACCGGCTCGTGGGCGATGTACTCCAGCGAGTCGTGCATCCAGCCCATGTTCCACTTCAGGCCGAAGCCCAGCCCGCCCGTGTCGGTGGGCCGGGTCACCCCGCCCCAGGCGGTGGACTCCTCGGCGATGGTCACCACCCCGGGGGAGCGCCGGTACACGGTCGCGTTCATCTCCTGGAGGAACCGCATGGCCGCCAGGTCCTCCCGGCCGCCGTAGGCGTTGGGCTCCCACTGGCCGTCCTCGCGCGAGTAGTCCAGGTACAGCATCGAGGCGACCGCGTCCACGCGCAGCCCGTCGATGTGGAACTCCTCGCACCAGTACACGGCGTTCGCGACCAGGAAGTTGCGCACCTCGGTACGGCCGAAGTCGAACTCGTAGGTGCCCCAGTCGGGGTGCTCCGCGCGCCGGTCGTCCCCGGGCTCGTACAGCGGCTCACCGTCGAACCGGGCCAGTGCCCAGTCGTCCTTCGGGAAGTGTGCCGGAACCCAGTCCATGATCACGCCGATACCGGCCCGGTGGCAGGCGTCGACGAAGAACCGGAAGTCGTCCGGCGTGCCCAGCCGGGCCGTCGGTGCGTAGAACCCGGTGACCTGGTAGCCCCAGGACCCGTGGAAGGGGTGCTCGGCGACCGGCATCAGCTCCACGTGCGTGAAGCCCAGGTCCTTGACGTATGCCGGGAGTTCCTCGGCGAGCTGCCGGTAGGTCAGTCCCGGCCGCCACGACGCCAGGTGCACCTCGTACACCGAGAACGGCGCCTCCCGCACGGGCGTGTCGGCGCGGTGCGCCATCCATGCGGCGTCGCCCCACTCGTAGTGGGAGGCCGTCACGACCGACGCCGTGTTGGGCGGCTCCTCGCAGCGGCGGGCCATCGGGTCGGCCTTGAGGAAGCGGTGCCCGTAGCGGGAGTGGATCTCGAACTTGTACGCGGTGCCCTCGCCGACACCCGGCAGGAACAGCTCCCACACGCCCGAGGCGCCCAGGGACCGCATCGGGAACTGCGTGCCGTCCCAGTGGGTGAAGTCCGTGGCGACCCGCACGCCCTGCGCGTTCGGCGCCCACACCGTGAACCGGGTGCCGGTCACGCCCTCGTGGGTCATGGGCTGCGCGCCGAGCGCCTGCCACAGCTGCTCGTGGCGGCCCTCGCGGATCAGGTGCAGGTCGAGCTCGCCCAGCGCGGGCAGGAAGCGGTACGGGTCGTGCGTCTCCTGCTCGCCCTCCTCGTACGCCACGTGCAGCGTGTACGCGGGGATCGCCTCCAGCGGCAGCACGCCCGTGAAGAGGCCGTCGCCCTCCGAGACGAGGGCGGTGCGCCTGCCGCCGATCACCACGCTCACCGCGCGGGCGAAGGGGCGCAGTGCCCGGAACACGACGCCGCCGGGTACGGGATGGGCGCCCAGCAGCGCGTGCGGATCGTGGTGGGCGCCCGCCAGCAGGCGCCCGCGGTCCTCCGGGCTCAGGGCGGGCGCCGTCGTGCTCGGGACCGGCCCGGACGGCTCCGGGATTGAGGTGTCTCGCAGGGCCACGGCTCAGTCTCCTCTCACGGCGAGGCGCTCGATCGCCGCCATCGGTACGGGCAGCCAGTCGGGGCGGTGCCGTGCCTCGTACAGCACCTCGTACACGGCCCGGTCCGTCTCATAGGCGCGGAGCAGACCGTGCTTCTTGCGGGGGTCCCAGCCGGCGCGGGCGGCGTAGCCCGCGCAGTAGGCCTCGCGGCAGCGGCGGGCCCACTCCGGGCGCCAGGGGCGGCGCTGCCGGGCGGCGTAGTCGAAGGAGCGCAGCATCCCCGCGATGTCCCGCAGGGGGGAGTGGGCGCTGCGCCGTTCGGAGAGCGGCCGGGACGGCTCGCCCTCGAAGTCGATGACGAACCACTCGCGCCCGGCCCGCAGCACCTGACCGAGGTGCAGGTCACCGTGGATGCGCTGGGCGGGCGGTCCGGGGTCGCAGCCGGTGAGGGCCGCGAACGCGGTCCGCAATCCCGGCACGAACGGTTGCAGGGCGGGCACGCAGTGCGCCGCGGCGTCCAGCCGTTCGGTCATCGCCGCCGCCGTCCGCCCGTTCTCCCCGGGCCCGCCGACGGGGAACGCCGACGCCAGCGCGAGGTGCACCTCCGCCGTGGCCGCGCCCAGCGCCCGGGCCTGGACCGTGAAGTCGTCCCCCGCGGCCAGCGCGTTCAGCCCCAGCGTCCAGCCGTCGGAGGCGTCCCGCAGATACGGCTGGAGCACGCCTAGGGTGGCCTTGAACGGATGGTTCGTCTGGAACCAGGCCACGGGCGCGGGCACGCGGTGACAGCCCTGACGGGCCAGCGCGCCCGGCACCTCCAGGTCCGGGTTGACGCCCGGCTGGATGCGCCGGAAGACCTTCAGGATGTACTCGTCGCCGTACACCAGCGAGGAGTTGGACTGCTCGGCGTCCAGCAGCCGCGGCACCAGTCCGGCGGGCACCCGCTGGTCCGGGTCGCAGTCGAAGCGCAGGGGCCCGGCGGTGCCCGGAAGGCGCAGCCGGTCCAGCAGAAGCTGGGCCGAGCGGGGGTCGTGCAGCGCGTCGTAGACCGTCAGACCGGCCAGCGGCCCGTCCTGCACCCGCCCGATGAGGGCCCGCCCCAGTCGCGGCGCCGGCCGCTCCCGTACGCCGAGCAGGAGCTGGTAGCAGTCGCCGGCTGGGGGAGTCCCGCCGGGCGAGGGCACCCCCGTGTGGCCGGCGTGACCGGCGTAGACCAGCAGATGCAGACAGCCCGGGAAGAGTTCGGTCATCGACAGCAGACCGAGCTCGGTGACGGGCCGGTCCTTGCCCGCGAACCAGCGCTGCCGGGGCAGCCAGTCGCGCAGCAGCCCGCCGAGCGACTCCATGGGCTCGGCCAGGCGCGGGAGGTCCGGGCGCAGGGATGCGGTCTTCGGCATGGTCACGCCTCCTTGTCTCGGCGCAGGCTCACAGTCGCCGGCCGATGCGGGATGCGACTCGAGTGAGCCGGAACCAGTAGAAGCCGTGGCCCCCGAGGGTCAGCAGGTACGGCAGTTCGCCGATGGCGGGGAAGCGGACCCCGCCGAACAGTTCCACCGGGTGCCGCCCCGCGAATTCACGCAGGTCGAGTTCGGTGGGCTGTGCGAACCGCGCGAAGTTGTTGACGCACAGCACCAGGTCGTCCTCGTACTCCCGCAGGAACGCCAGCACCGCGGGGTTGGAGGAGGGAAGTTCGGTGTACGAGCCGAGTCCGAAGGCCGGGTTCTGCTTGCGGATCTCGATCATGCGGCGGGTCCAGTGCAGCAGCGACGACGGCGACGACATGGACGCCTCGACGTTGGTCACCTGGTGGCCGTAGACCGGGTCCATGATCGCCGGCAGGAAGAGGCGGCCGGGGTCGGAGGTGGAGAAGCCGGCGTTGCGGTCGGGCGTCCACTGCATCGGCGTGCGCACCGCGTCGCGGTCGCCGAGCCAGATGTTGTCGCCCATGCCGATCTCGTCGCCGTAGTACAGGATCGGCGAACCGGGGAGGGCCAGCAGCAGCGCGGTGAACAGTTCGATGGTGTGCCGGTCGTTGTCGAGCAGCGGGGCGAGCCTGCGGCGGATGCCGATGTTGGCGCGCATGCGGGGGTCCTTGGCGTACTCGGCCCACATGTAGTCGCGCTCTTCGTCGGTGACCATCTCCAGCGTGAGCTCGTCATGGTTGCGCAGGAACATTCCCCACTGGCAGCCCGAGGGGATGGCCGGGGTCTTGGCGAGGATTTCGGAGACGGGGTAGCGCGATTCCCGGCGTACGGCCATGAAGATGCGCGGCATGACCGGGAAGTGGAACGCCATGTGGCACTCGTCGCCGCCGCCGGCGTAGTCGCCGAAGTAGTCGACGACGTCCTCGGGCCACTGGTTGGCCTCCGCCAGCAGCACGGTGTCCGGGTACTGGGCGTCGATCTCGCGGCGGACGCGCTTGAGGAACGCGTGCGTGGCGGGCAGGTTCTCGCAGTTGGTGTCCTCGGCCGCGTAGAGATAGGGCACCGCGTCCAGCCGGAAGCCGTCGATGCCCAGGTCCAGCCAGAACTTCAGCGCGGCAAGGATCTCCTCCTGGACGCGCGGGTTCTCGTAGTTGAGGTCGGGCTGGTGGGAGAAGAAGCGGTGGAAGAAGTACTGGCCGCGCACCGGGTCGAAGGTCCAGTTCGAGGTCTCGGTGTCGACGAAGATGATCCGGGCGTCCGGGTAGCCCTTGTCGTCGTCGGCCCACATGTAGTAGTCGCCGTAGGGCCCGTCGGGGTCCTTGCGCGACTCCTGGAACCACGGGTGCTGGTCGCTGGTGTGGTTCATGACGAAGTCGATGATCACGCGCATGCCCCGCTGGTGGGCGGCGTCGACGAACTCCACGAAGTCGGCCAGGTCGCCGAACTCCGGCAGGACGGCCGTGTAGTCCGCGACGTCGTAACCGCCGTCGCGCAGCGGCGACTTGAAGAACGGCGGCAGCCACAGGCAGTCGACGCCCAGCCACTGGAGGTAGTCCAGCTTGGAGGTGAGGCCCTTCAGGTCCCCGACACCGTCGCCGTCGCTGTCCTGGAAGGAGCGGACGAGCACCTCGTAGAAGACGGCGCGCTTGAACCAATCCGGGTCCCGGTCCCTCGCGGGAGTGTCCTCGAAGGTGTCCAGCACGGGCTCGTTCACGGTCATGACGTTCCTGCCCCTCCGTTCGCGTGCGCGGCGGGCGGGGACTGGACGTGAAAGACGTGCGCGGGAGCCCGCCCCGGCTCCAACCGCACGTAGTTGTTCCTGCTCCAGTGGTAGGTCTCGCCGGTGAGCTCGTCGCGCACCGGCACCGACTCGTGCCAGTCCAGGCCGAGTTGCGGCATGTCCAGCGAGACCGTGGCCTCCTGGGTGCGGTGCGGGTCGAGGTTGGCGACCACCAGGACCACATCGGATCCGCTGCGTTTGCTGTACGCGAGGAGCGTGTCGTTGTCGGTGTGGTGGAAGCGGAGGTTCCTGAGGTGGTGCAGCGCGGGATGTTCGCGCCGGATGGTGTTGAGCCGGGTCAGCAGCGGGACGATGGTGCGGCCCTCACGTTCGGCGTTCTCCCAGTCGCGGTGCCTGAGCTGGTACTT